>CAZSUJ010000012.1:0-61082 GCA_964609925.1 uncultured Chthoniobacter sp.
GTTCACAGACCAAACCACATCAAAAGGCCGTCCCGCAAGGGACGGCCTTTTTGCTACAGATGGACGGCCTTGCCCCGTGAGCCAAAGCGATCCACATTGTGACTATGGAGTTGACGCTGCCGAAGCCGTTGGACGAGCGCATTTCGCCGCGTGACGCGGCACTACATCTGGCCATCGGGCTTTTCATTTCCGAGGAGGCCACGCTCGGTCAGGCGGCAGCTACGGCAGGCCTCTCGCAAAGGGATTTCCTCCGGGAACTGGGCATCCGCCGCATCCCGCTGCACTACGGCCACGACGAGTTGGCCGAGGATCTGCGCCAGGTGGACGCACTGGCCGCGCGATGATCGTCGTTTCCGACACCTCGCCGTTGACTGCTCTGCTCACGGTGAATGCATCGGAAATCCTGCCACAGCTTTTTGGCGAAGTGATCGTTCCACGGGCTGTTTGGCAGGAACTGCAGCGCAGTCATCCGGTTTTGCCTGCTTGGTTGAAGGCCCGCGACGTTGCCGACGCACGAGAGACTCTGCGGTTGGCCACAGTGGTCGATCAAGGTGAGGCCGAAGCCATCGAGTTGGCCAAGGAATTGCGCGCCGAGTTGCTGTTGATCGACGAACGAAAAGGACGCCGCCTGGCCATCCAGGAAGGCATTCCCATCATCGGTTTGCTCGGCGTCGTCCTGCTGGCCAAACGCAAGTCACTCATCCCTTCGGCCCGCGTCCTCTTGGATGCGCTGAGGCTGGAGGCCGGCGTTTATCTGTCCGAGAATCTGCTAGAGCGCGCCTTGGCCTCCGTTGACGAGTAGCCGCTCCCGATGACTTCTGGATAAGCACTATTGCGCCGAGGTTCGTCAGGATTTAATGCCCGATCCCATTCTCCATCCTCCGCATCGAGAGCCTGTTGGGGTCGGTTGACTCGTTTAAGGATGTCAGCAAGTCAGGACTGACCCTTTCGCCTTGGTAGATCGCCCCAGCATATTCAACCCTCGCCTTTGGTGGCATGTAGGAGAAACCGCCCGAGGAACCCCCGATACATCGCCTGGCCCCTTCTTCTACCTGTGGTCTATGGCCCCTTGAGTGACTCTCTGCGTCCGCGCCAAGCCCGAAGACCAACAGAAATCAAGACAAGAACTGGAACTGCACTCAGAACGATTGCCACCTCAACTAACCTGTGAAGGGTGCGATTCGCTACGTAGTTGGCGCGCAACGCAAGCACAGCCTGCTCAGCGGGATTCACAGCCATGGGATGGGAATCCACGATCAATCCTCCATCCGGCCCAACCTCGAACCGATGGTCTGCTATTCTAGGAAGGCTGATCGCTAACGCTAAACAGAGGCATAAGGAGAAGAAGCTGAGGAACATCAGCAAACAGTAATTTGATTTCGTTAAAGGAAACATCTGCAAGGGGTAGATCAACTTCCTTTTTAAACCTACGATCACGCCATAACCAACGTCGAAAACAAAGGGGTCAGCCCTTACCCTTTGCCATCCAGCCGGGCGATCGTGTGCCGGACCCGCTAAGTAGGCAGTATTCAATCGCGCGCCAAGACGCAATGAGCAAGCCGTCGCACCGGCCTTCCGTGACGCCGAATTGCAGGGTCGCGCGGCGTGTGCGCTTGGACACCAACTCCAAACGGGGTTAGTCGGACTGACTTTGCAAACTGCTCGAAACCGTCACCGGCCGGTCATCCGAAACGAGCGCGAACCAGTCGGCCGCTTCGGCTGGGAGTTTGGTCTCGTAGATATCGTCACCAACCTTCGTGGCCGGGAGCGGGAGCCATTCGCGCTTCGTCACGTCGGGGTTGGCTTTGGCCCAGTAGACTTCCACTTTTGTGAGAAGACGCGGGGCGTTCACCTTAAAGCGCGCGGTGGACGGATCGTCCGTTGCCTGCATGACGACTCTTGGAAACGGCTCGCCGATTCCCTTGAGGTGGTAGTCGAAGAACGGCACTTCCATGGTGAGCCAGTTGGCCTTGCCGCCGATGGGGGTGGCGACCGGCTGAAACGCCGTGGGCTTGAACGGCTCCGCGGCCGTCTCCGCATCCGCCGTTCCGCCGGGTAGCGGGACCTTGTGGTTGGCGTTCGGCGCGTAGACTTGGTTTTTTGACCCGGGAATGGCATCGAGCGTGGCCTGAACCGCGCGGGGCCAGAAAAAGAAGTCGTTGGCGGCTCCGGCGATGAAGAATTCGGCCGTGATCCCCGGCGCACGGCGTCCGGCATCGAGGGATTGCAGCCACCGAACGCGCTCGGCTTCCGGCATTTTTCCGAGGGACGATTTGGGCCCGTTGAATTGCGAGGTCAGCTCATAGAAACCGCAGCCGAACACGGAAAATCCCGCCTTCACTTGCTCGCCCGCCAGGCCGCAAACCATGGTGGTCATGTAGCCGCCCCACGAGATGCCCACCACGCCGATGCGGGAGGTGTCCACATCCGGCTGGGCACGCAAAAGGTAAAGCGACTTCATTGCAGCCAGCACGGCATCAAAGATTACGCTGGCGCTGCCGTCCGGTTCGGCCACCCAGCGGCCTTCGCCGTATTTGAGGGAACTCCATTGGCCTTTGGTCCCGGTGAGCTTGGTCGGCTCGGCGATGCCCGGTAGATCGGGTGCGACCGCGACGTAACCGCGCCGGGCCCAGGCGATCGCCTTGTCCACCTCGGCACTGCCTCCGCCGCCATGCAGCACCAGCATCCCGGGACGCGGGCCCGACTCCTTCGGCGAGGCAATGACGGCGAAAATCTCCGCGTTGTCCCGCGAGCGGAACACCACACGGCGCACGGTGACGTCATCCGGCGACGGATCCGACGAGGGCAACTCGCTCAGGATCTCCGGCGACTTGCCGTCGAGATACGGCTTGAACGGATCGCCGGAATCCGCAGCAGAGGCAAAAGCCGGACACAGGAGGCTCAGGATCGCAAGAAGGAGGGGGGTGCGCATGATCGTCAACGGGGGAGATTCCGCTGTGAGATAGCATAGTCCCTCCGTCCGCTCCCGCGAAAGCCGGCACGCGACCAGTCGCGAGGGCTGGCTAAAGCGTGCCTTGCGTGACGCCGAGTTGGTGGGTCGCGCGGAGTTCGCGCCAGAGGTCGGCGCCGCGCGCGTCGCCGTCGAGGAGGGCGCGGTAGGCGAGGACGATGGACCGCGTTTCGGCGGCGTCCTCTTCGAGCAGTTCGACACGGAAATGACGCAGGCCGGCACCCCAGAGGGCGTCGAAGAATTTCGCGCCCGTCTGCGCGGCGGCGTTGAAGAGGGTGTTGCGGCATCCCACGTCGGCGCGGAGCGGGTGGGCGATGCCGACGCGGTCGCGCAGGTGCACGCGGTGTTTCTCGCACGGCCGTCCGCAATCGAGAAACGACGAGCCTTTGCTCATGAACGCCGCGAACACGCAGTGCTCCATGTGGAACATCGGCATGTGCTGGTGAAGGGTGAGTTCCAGCCATCCGGCGGGGACGGCGCGGACGAGGGCCACGACTTGCTCGACGGTGAGGTCGTAGGAAATCGTGAGCCGTTCCAGCCCGCGGTCGCGGAACAGGGCTGCGCTCACGGGGTTGGCGACGTTGAGCGAGAAATCGCCGACGAGGCGCAGGGCGGAGTCGCGGAAGTGGGCGATCGCGCCGATGTTGCGCACGAGCACGCCGTCGGGCGCGGCGTTCTCGATCAGCTTGAAGAAGCCTTCCTCACCCACCTTCTGGATCCGCGGGGTGGCGAGGATGATTTCCCTTCCCGCGGCCCGCGCACGCTCCACCGCCTCGCGGTAGCGGCGGATATCCTCGAAGTCCACGAGCACACGCTCGACCGGGAGCGCAAGCGCGGCATCGAGTTGTTCGAAGCTGCGGCAAAGGACGGACAACTCCGGCGCGGTCGGCGCAGCCGGTTGCGCCGCGATGGCGTCGAGAATGGACCCGAGCGTCTCCGTGGGCACGGGGGCAGGCTCCGGTTCGGCGAGGCGCTCGACGAGCGCGCGGCGAAGACGGTTCAGCTCGCTCACCGGCGCGATCACGTCACCGGTCAGCGCGCACTCGACGTCGCCGAGGCGGAAGGGTGTGTCGTGGAGCCGACCAAGCTGGGCGACGAGCTTTTCGCGGGTGAGCGGTTGGTTGCGCGCGGGCTCGAGCGGTTGGGCGGACTCGACGGCCGCATGGCGCTCCTCGGCCCAAGCTTCGATCCGGAGCGGCGAATCGGCGGCTCCGGTCACACGGAAACGCACGGGCGATTTCCCGGCTTCGCGGGGTTCGAGGCGCCCGTTGAATGTCGAACGGAGGGCGCGGTTGAGCGCGGGATCGTCAGTCTTCCAGACACGCGATCCAGGCGGGATCTGGTTGAAGTCGAGGCGACCACGCTCGAAGTGGAGCCGGTTGCCTTCGCGCATGAAGACGCGGCCGCCCTGCTCGGCATTCGTGTCGCCGCCGGTGTCGAAAACGACGCCGTCGCCGTTGCGGATGTCGGATTCGGGATTCTGGATCTCCACCCAGTCGCGGCCGACCTCGCTGACGCGGCCGAGATAGACGCCGCGCTTCTTGCCGAACCGCGCGCCGACGAGTTGCTGGTGATCGACGCCGTGCATCCAGCCGCTGAAGAGCCCGCGCGAAAACGTCATCTCGAGGCGATACCAATCGGGCTCGACCGTTTCCTCCGCGAGTGCCGCGTCGATGGCCTTCCGGTAAACGGACGTCACCGCGGCCACGTATTCCGGCGACTTCAAGCGGCCCTCGATCTTGAACGTGCGGATGCCAAGCCGGATCAGGTCCGGCACCTCGCGCACGGCGGCAAGGTCCTGCGGGGAGAGCAGGTAGCGGCGGTCGCCGAGGTCGCGCACGGCGCCGTCCACGATCATTTCGTAGGGCATGCGGCACGCCTGCGCGCACTCGCCGCGGTTGGCACTGCGCTGGCCGAGGCTCTCGCTCGTGAGGCACTGGCCTGAATACGCGACGCACAGCGCGCCGTGGACGAACACCTCGAGCGGCATGGCGTCCGGGTCGAACTTCGCGAACTCCCGCAGCGAGAGCTCGCGCGCGAGCACGACACGCCGGACACCGAGTTCCTTCGCGAAGGTGACGCCCTCCGGCGAGGTGATCGTCATCTGCGTGGACGCATGGACGCGCAGCCGCGGCGTGAGGCGGCGCGCGAGATCCGCGATGCCGACATCCTGGACGATGATCGCGTCCACGCCCGCCGACTCGAGCGTCTGCAGCAGCGCGACGGCGTCGGGGAGCTCGGCGGTAAACACGAGGACGTTGAACGTGACGTAGGCCTTGAGCCCGTGGCGGTGGAGGAAGCGCACGACCTCCGGCAGGTCCGCCTCGGTGAAGTTCTCGGCCCGCATCCGCGCATTGAACCGCGGCAGGCCGAAATACACGGCGTCCGCGCCGTTGGCGACCGCCGCGCGGACGCACTCCCAGTCGCCCGCGGGGGCGAGAAGTTCGGGAGCTGTTGCGGGCGAGGCCATGGGCGACGCTCAAAATACGCCGATGCCGCAGTGCTGCAATGCGGGACCCTTGTTGCCGATCAGACGCCAGCCGCGGACGGCGGCTTGACGACTCAGCAGACCGACATTAGGTCGTGCGGATATGCTCCGATTCGCGCGCCTTTGCATGGTGTCAGGATGGCTGGCGGCTTGGCCTGCGACCTTGCCGGCGGAGGTGTTGGTCAGTGGCTTCACGTCCGGGCAGGTTCTGCGCTACGCGGAGACGAACGGCGCCTTCCTCGACGTGTTTGTGAACAATGCCAACGGCGCGCTCAGCCTTCCCCACGGGTTGGCGTTCGGTCCCGACGGACACCTCTACGTGGCCAGCGCGGGCAATGACCGCGTGGTGCGCTACGATGGTGCCACCGGCGCCTTCATTGACGTGTTCATCCCCACCGGGAGCGGCGGGCTGGATTATCCGGTGGCGCTGGTCTTCCGGCCGGACGGCTATCTTTACGTGAGCAGCCAATTGAGCGACCAGGTGCTGCGCTACGACGCGGCGACTGGTGCCTTCGCGGGCGTGTTCGTGGCCGCGACGGCGGAACTCGATGGTCCCTCCGACATGACTTTCGGTCCGGATGGGAACCTTTACGTGGTGGGGCGCTTCAACAATCGCGTGGTTCGTTACGATGGGACGACCGGCGCCCTGCTCGGCGCATTCGCCACCAACAACCTCTCGCAGCCTTTCGGCCTCCGCTTCGGTCCGGACGGATTCCTCTACGTGGTCAGCGGAAACGGCGCCAGCGTGCAGCGGTTCAATGGGTCGACCGGGGCCTGGGTCGATGCGGTGATTCCAACCGGCTCGGGCGGGCTCTCGCTCCCCGTGGGCGCGAACTTCGGTCCGGATGGCGCGCTTTACGTGGCCAGCTTCAACAACAACAAGCTGGCGAGGTTCGACGTGACCACCGGTGCGGCGCTCGGGGACTTCGTCACTTCGGGCAGCGGGGGACTGAACGGCCCCAACTTCTTCACCTTCCGTCCCACCACGAACACAACCCCCTCCGCTCCCTCCGTGGTCGTCACCGCCACCAATGCGTTTCTGTCGTGGCCGACCACCGCGGTCGGATGGACGGTGCAGACCAACTCCGCACTCGCGCCCGGCGCGACTTGGGGTCACGTCGTGCGATCGGTCACTCGAAGCGGCGGCTCGTTCACCATGTCATTCCCGCGCACGAACGATCAACAATTCTTCCGCCTGATCACGCCGTGAGCCCGAGGGACGGGCGGACGATGGCCTGTGCCCCGGATCTGATCAAGACCCGCCGGCTTGACTGGCCCCATCTACATGTAAATCTACATGCATGAGCATAAAGACCATCGCGGTCGGCACCGGCGTTTACGAGAAGTTGGCGCGGCGCAAGCGGCAGGGCGAGTCCTTCACCCGGGTCATTGACCGGCTCTTGGAGGAGACGGCCGGCCGCGCAACCTGCGGCGATGCGCTGCGTGGAGCCGCGGAGATCTGGGGAGCAGCCCGGGACACTAATGCCGAGGCCGAACGGATGGAGCGCATCGTGAAGGAGAGCCGGAGGCGGACGCGCTGGGATGTGGAGCGGCCATGATCTGTGCGGACACCACCGTGCTGATCGACGAATTCCGCGCGCGCGGCAATCCCGAGGCTCCCGTCAATGCAGCCCTCCGGCGGCACGCGGGCGAGTTGTTGTTCGTTCCCGCCGCCGCGGCGGGAGAGTTTCTCGATGGCGCCGCCTCGGTGTCTGAGGTGCGCTGCCAAGAGGCACTCATGCTCCTGAGGCAACGCCGCGTCGTGGCGGCCGACCTGGATGTGGCGGAGCACTACGGCCGCATCGTCAGCACGTTGAGAAAGGCCAAGGCACTGGCGGGCCGCTCCCACAACGACATGTGGATCGCCGCCACAGCATTCGCCTTAGGGGCCCGCGTCCTCACACGGAACGCGGCAGACTTTGCAGCGATCCCCGGCCTGACTGTGTTAGCCTACGACAAGCGATGAATCCCTCCCCCTCCCGTTACGACTCCATGGACTACCGCCGCTGCGGACGCAGCGGGCTCAAGCTGCCGGCGCTTTCGCTCGGGCTGTGGCACAACTTCGGCGGCGTGGACAACCACGACAACGCCCGCGCCATGGTGCTGCGCTCGTTCGACCTCGGCATCACGCACTTCGACCTGGCCAACAACTACGGTCCGCCGCCGGGCAGCGCGGAGGAGACGTTCGGCCGCATCCTGCGCGAGGACCTCGCCACGCACCGCGACGAGTTGATCATCTCGACCAAGGCCGGCTACCTCATGTGGCCCGGGCCGTATGGCGAGTGGGGCTCGCGGAAGTATCTCCTGGCCAGCCTCGACCAAAGCCTGAAGCGCATGGGGCTCGACTACGTGGACATCTTCTACAGCCACCGACCCGATCCCGACACCCCGCTCGAGGAAACCGTCGGCGCGCTGGTCACCGCGGTGCAATCCGGCCGCGCGCTCTATGCCGGCATCTCGAGCTACGATGCCGCATCCACCAAGGCGGCCTCCGATCTGCTGCGCGCCGCGGGCGTGCCGCTGCTCATCCATCAACCGGTCTTCAACCTCCTCAACCGCTGGGTCGAGGACGGCTTGAGCGATGTGCTCACCGCCGAGGGCGTCGGCTGCATCCCGTTCAGTCCGCTGGCGCAGGGCCTCCTCGCCGGCCGCTACCTCGATGGCGTCGCCGCCGACTCGCGGGCCGGACGCCCGGATGGTTTCCTTCGCCCCGAGCACCTAACCGACGAGAAGTTGCGCCGCGTCCGCGCCCTTGCGGAGATCGCGGCGGCCCGCGGTCAATCGCTGGCCCAGCTCGCTGTGGCCTGGCTGCTGGCCAAACCCTTCGTCACGTCGGTGCTCATCGGCGCGAGCCGCGTCAGCCAGATCGAGGACAACCTCGGCGCGCTCGGCAACACGGCTTTCTCGCCGGACGAACTCGCGGCCATCGACCGGGCTTGCGGGCTCTGACCTCCGTTCAGCCGCGCCTTGCCGGTTGCACGTCGTCAGGCGTCCCTTGCAAATCGGACTCCGTTTTCCAAGTTCGTAGCTCGACCCCGCTGCCGGTGCGCCTCAGCTCCCCGTGCCATCCGCTGGCCCAATCGATCCATGCGTGGCCGCGCTCCACCCGCCACTGGCCCGTGCCGCGGTAGGCACCGACCTCTTCCGTGGCGCGTCCATCGGCCATGAGTGTGATGATGATCGGGGTGTCCGGCCGCGACAGGCTCGGTGCGGACCACGTGCCGATCCAAGATGCGGCTTCATCCTTCGCTGTCGTGCGACAACCGATGACAGCGAGACAGACGAGAGCGATGGCCGGGAACGCGCCAACTCGGTGGAGCGAGTTCCCCATCATCACTGCTTGAGCACGGTGGTCGGGACGCCGACCACTCCGGCATACACGACGATGATCTCGGCCGGGGTTTTGCCCGGGTTGATGCCGTAATGCCAGGCGTCCACCATTTCCACGATGGGATCGCCCGCCTTGAGATGGAGCGTCCGTCCGTTTTCCTTCACCACGTCGAGCTCGCCGCGCAAGAGCACGCCGGCGTTGATTACAGGATGTTTGTGCAAGGGTAGCCGCGCGCCGGGCGGGATGATGATGCGGCGCACGCTGACTTCCGGCTGTCCGCGCGGGTAGGGCGGCAACAGCTTCCCGTCCCAACTCCGCGTGGATTTGACCAGTTCGCGATTGATGACGCCACTGCTCGCACAGGCTGGGTCGTCGCAGCGGGTGGCGCAGCCGGCCAGAACCGGGACGAGGAAAGCCAAGACCAGGGCCAATGCGTGACGGGTGCTGGTTGAAAGCGTGTTCATGAAGAATCGCGGGCAGGGTTTGCGTCCGGGCGGGCTCCCTGTCGAGGTATTTCACGCGGCCCGCTTGCCCGTCCGCGGCGTTCCGCCTAAACCAACCGCGTGCTGAATTACATCTGGCTCGGGTTGGTGTTGCTGGCCGTGCTGCTCGGTGGCGCGACGGGCCAACTCAAGGAGGTCACGACGGCGGCCTTCGAGGCATGCAAGACGACGGTGATGACCATCGCCCTGCCGCTGGCGGGCGTGATGGCCCTCTGGCTCGGGGTGATGCGGCTGGCCGAGAAGTCGGGGCTGATGCACGCGGTGGCGAAGCTGCTGCGTCCGCTCATGACGCGGCTTTTCCCCGACGTTCCCGCCGACCACCCGGCGATGGGTTCGATGATCATGAACATGGCGGCGAACATGCTCGGCTTGGCCAACGCCGCCACGCCGCTCGGTCTGCGGGCCATGCAGGACCTCGAGAAGCTGAATCCTCGCCCCGGCACCGCGACGAACGCGATGTGCACCTTCCTCGCGATCAACACCAGCTCGGTGCAGCTGATCCCGGCCAGCGCGGTGGCGATCCTCGCCGCCGCCGGTTCGGTGCAACCCACCGCCATCATCGGCACGGCCCTCATCGCCACGATCTGCTCGACCACCGTCGGCATCACGGCGGTCAAATTGCTGGAGAAACTCCCGTTCTACCGTCTGCCCCCGGCACCGCCGCCGCCTGCCGCGATGGAGCCGGCGTCCGGCGAGACGACCGCCGATCCCGCCCTCGAACCTGCACCTCCGGCCCTCGGTTGGCGCGCGCGGTTGCTGCTTTTTCTTTTCGTCGCGTTCTTCGCCTTCGTTGCCTGGCGGGCCGCGGCGGACGGATACGACGGCGACCGCGGGTGGTTCGCCCCGGGCGTCGAGGCGATCTCACTGCTCGCGATCCCTTTCATCCTCGCGTTCTTCCCCCTCTACGCCGCATTGCGGCGCGTCCCGGTCTATGAGGAATTCGTCGAGGGTGCAAAGGAGGGAGTGCAGGTCGCGCTGCGGATCATCCCGTTCCTCGTCGCCATTCTCGTCGCCGTCGGAATGTTCCGCGCCGCGGGAGGCATCGACATGCTCAGCCGCGCGCTCGACCCCATCTTCCAGCGCGTCGGCTTCCCCGCGGAATTGCTCCCCATTGTCCTGATGCGTCCGCTGAGCGGCAGCGGCACGATGGGCCTATTCACCGAGTTGGTGCAGACACACGGGCCGGACAGCCTTCTCGCCCGCATGGGCGGAACGATCATGGGCAGCACGGAAACGACGTTCTACGTCATCGCCGTTTACTTCGGCTCTGTCGCCATCCGGCGCACGCGGCACGCGGTGCCCGCCGGCCTGCTGGCCGATGTTGCGGGCATGGTGGCGTCCATCGTCGTCTGCCGCCTGGTCTTCGGATGAGCGGCCCCCGCTACCTCTGCCAGCGCTGCGGCAATTGCTGCCGCTGGCCGGGATTCGTGCGGGTGGACCGCAGCGAGGTGGACGCCATCGCGGATTTCCTCGGCATGAGCACGGCGGACTTCATCGAGCAGAAGACCGACCTCCGCCCGAGCCGCAGCGGGCTCATGTTGAAGTCCAACCCGGACGGCTCGTGCATCTTCCTCGGGGGCACGAACACCTGCACGATCCAGAAGGTCAAGCCGCAGCAGTGCCGCGACTTCCCAAATGCATGGAACTTTCCCGGCTGGCGCGAGATGTGCGAGGCGATCGAGGTGCCCGGGTAGGGCGCGGCTTCCGGGTGCGCCGAGAGATCAAGCCTTCCGGCCGCAGCAGGACTTGAACTTCTTGCCGCTGCCGCAGGGACACGGGTCGTTGCGGCCGACCTTGGGCGCCTCGCGGCGCATGGCGGGCAGCTCCATCTTGAGTTCGCCTTGGACGGGCGCGCTGGTGGTGGTCGTGGACGCCACGGGGCGCGCGGGCGCGGCGGCGGATTGCCCGCCATCGGGTGACTCTCCGCCGGAGAGGCGCTGGTGCAACTGCGCGAGGAAGGTCTCGAACGAGGCGAGATTGGTCGTGCTGCGGAACAGGTTGGTGAGGACCTCGCCGCGGATGCGGTCCATCAGCTCGACGAACATCTTGTAGGCCTCGCTCTTGTATTCCACGAGCGGGTCCTTCTGCCCGTAGGCGCGCAGATAGACGCCCTCACGCAGGCCGTCCATCGCGTAGAGGTGCTCCTGCCAGAGGCGGTCGATGGCGTTCAGCACGATGTAGCGCTCGAGCATCTTGAGGGCGTCGCCCTGCTCGTGGCCGGCCTTGATCTCGTAGGCGGCCTTGATTTTCTCGACGAGGAAGCGGCCATTGTCCTCGATACTGCGCGTCTCGAACTGCGCGGTCTCGCTCTTGAGCCCGAGGGGGAAGGTCTGGTTGACCCACTGGAGAAGGCCCTGGTGGTCGGTGTGTCCTTCCTCGCCCGGTTCGAGCAACTCGGCGACCTTGCGCGGAACCATCTCGTCGATGACCTCGTAGATCATGGCGCGCGGGTTGTCTGTCTCGATGGCCTCGTTGCGGTAGCCGTAGATGACACCGCGCTGCTGGTTCATCACGTCGTCGAACTCGAGGGTTCGCTTGCGGATGAGGTAATTCCGCTGCTCGACGCGTTTCTGCGCGGTCTCGACGCTCTTGTTCAGCCACGGGTGCTCGAGCTCCTCGCCCTCCTCCATGCCGAAGCGCTCCATGATCTTGGTCATGCGGTCGGCCGCGCCGAAGTTGCGCATGAGGTCGTCCTCGAAACTGACGAAGAACTGCGAGCTGCCCGGGTCGCCCTGGCGGGCGCAGCGGCCGCGCAGCTGGCGGTCGATGCGGCGCGACTCGTGGCGCTCGGTGCCGATGACGTGGAGGCCGCCGAGTTCCTGGACACCGGGGCCGAGTTTGATGTCGGTGCCGCGTCCCGCCATGTTGGTCGAGATGGTGACCGTGCCCGGCTGGCCGGCGCGCGAGACGATCTCCGCCTCCTGCAGGTGGAATTTCGCGTTGAGGACGTTGTGCGGGATCTTGTCGCGCTTGAGCATGCGGCTGAGCAGCTCCGAGGACTCGACGCTGGCCGTGCCGACGAGGACCGGCTGACGGCTGGCGTGCCGTTTCTGGATCTCGGCGATGACGGCGTTGTATTTCTCGCGGCGCGTCTTGTAGATGCGATCGTTGGAGTCCTTGCGGCTGACGGCGCGGTTGGTCGGGATCACGACGACGTCGAGCGCGTAGATGTCGTGGAATTCGTTGGCTTCGGTCTCGGCGGTGCCGGTCATGCCAGCCAGCTTCTCGTAGAGGCGGAAGTAGTTCTGGATGGTGATGGTGGCGAGGGTCTGCGTCTCGCGGTCGATCTGCACCCCTTCCTTGGCCTCGACGGCCTGGTGGAGCCCGTCGCTCCAGCGGCGCCCGGGCATCTTGCGGCCGGTGAACTGGTCGACGATGAGGACCTTGTTCTCCTCGACCACGTATTCGACGTCCTTCTCGTAGAGGCAGTAGGCCTTGAGCAACTGGGAGATGTTGTGGATGCGCTCGGCCTGCGCATCGAAATGCTGCTGCCGCTTCGCCTTGGCCTCGAACTTCTCCTTGTCCGCAAGCTTCGGGTCGAGATCGATGTCGGTGAACTCGTTGATGAGGTCGGGCAGGACGAAAGCATCCGGGTCGTCCGGGTTCATGAACGAGCGTCCGCGCTCGGTCAGGTCGGCTTCGTGCTGGCGCTCCTCGATGGTGTAGAAAAGCTCCTCCTTGAGCGCGACGAGCGCCTCCTTGTTCGTGTCCTGGTAGAACGCGAGTTCGGCCTTGTCGAGGAGCTTGCGCATCTCGGGCTCCTCCATGAGGCGGAGGAGACCCTTGTTGCGCGGTTCGCCCAGCTTGACCTTGAACAGCGCCCGGCCCGCCTTCTCGGAATCGCCCGCGTCGAGCAACTCCTTCACCTCGGTGACGAGGCGGTTGCAGAGCATGGTCTGCTTGCGCACGAGCTGCTCGACCAGCGGCTTGAAGCGGTCGTATTGGTGCGTGGAGACGGTGGCCGGGCCGCTGATGATGAGCGGCGTGCGCGCCTCGTCGATGAGGATGGAATCGACCTCGTCCACGATGGCGTAGAAGTGCCCGCGCTGCACCTGCTGCTCGCGCGAGGTGGCCATGCCGTTGTCGCGCAGGTAGTCGAACCCGAACTCGCTGTTCGTGCCGTAGGTGATGTCGCACGCGTATTGGGCGCGGCGGACATCGGGGGACTGGTCGTGCTGGATGATCCCGACCGTGAGCCCGAGAAAGCGGTAGATCTCGCCGACCCACTCGGCGTCGCGGCGGGCCAGGTAGTCGTTGACGGTGACGAGGTGCGAGCCGCGTCCGGCCAGGGCGTTGAGGTAGAGCGGCAACGTGGCGACGAGTGTCTTGCCCTCGCCCGTGGCCATCTCGGCGATGCGGCCGCTGTGCAGGACCATGCCGCCGATCAACTGCACGTCGAAATGCACCATCTGCCACTCGATCGGGTGGTCCACCACGGAGATGGTCCGCCCGCAGAGACGGCGGGCCGTGTTCTTAACGACGGCGAAGGCCTCGGGGAGGATGGCATCGAGCGCCTTCTGCTGCTCCTTGTAGTCCTCGATGGCCGAGATGCGCGCCTTCCACTCCGCGGTCATGCGGCGCAGGTCTTCGTCCGGCAGGGACTGATACTGCTGCTCCAGCTCGTTGATGCGCCGGACGATGGGCATCATGCGCCGCACTTCGCGCTGGTTCTTCGAGCCGACGATTTTCTTGATGATGAAATTGATCATAACCCTCGCCGGTCCACAGAGGACGGCAGACCGGCCAAATTAGCCGCCGCACGGCGTGGGGCAAAGGAAATTGCCGCGGCCCGCGCTTGCCGGAGGAGGGCGGGTGGTTAACTTTGGCGGGATGAAGATCTCCGCTTTGGTGGTGTCGGCATTGTGCGCCGCCACTGTGTCGGCGAACGCGCAGGATGGTTCGCCTGAACCCTCGCCATCCCCCGGAATCGTCACACCGATGCCGCCCGAAGGCTTGTCCGTCGGCCCGGGCACAAAGGCCCCCGCGCTCCCGGCCGGCGAGGAACCGGGGCTTGAGGCGGCGGCGATGGAGTTGTTCAAGGCATTCCAAGGCGGCTCCACGAACAACCCGCTGGCCAAGCTCGGCGGCCAACCGGTGGTCGATTTCCGGGAACTCAAGGCGCTGCTGCCGGAGGATATGTCGGGCCTGCGTCGCAGCGGGGCACGCGGCGAGAAAACCGGCTTCATGGGCACCCAAATCTCCGTCGCGCAGGGCGAGTATGGAAAACCGGACGGCCCCCGGCTGGAGGCCAAGATCACCGATTTGGGCGGCATGGGGCTCTTGGGGTCGCTCGCGGGCTTCGGGTGGCTGGCGACCGAGGTCGATCGTGAGGGAGACCAAGGCTACGAACGCACAATCGCGAGCCAGGGCCACAAAGGATACGAGAAGTATGACAAGACCACGCGCACCGGTTCGGTATCCCTCGTGGTCCAGAACCGCTTCCTGATCGAAATCGAAGGCCGCAACGTCGACGCCGAACAGATCAAGGCCGCAACCACCGCAATCGACATCGGCAGTCTGGAGCAATTGGCCAAGCCCAAGACGACCCAGTGAGCGGGGCGGGGTCGCTAACCGGAGCCGCCACCCGGAGCCGCGCCGTGACGCCCATCCGCCCGGCCAGACCCCAACTCGTCCGTCAGCAGCGAGCCGTTCACGATTCCATGAACAAGCCCGACATTTGCACTTTCTGCAGAAAGTCCGTTATGGCATGAATCACCCATGGCGAACATCGATCGGGGAAGAGCGTTGATCGCAGGTGGTTTGGGAAACCATCGGCGCATCGAAATGATCCGGTTGCTCCAAGAACGCGGCAACCTGTGCGTCAACGAGGTCGCAGCCGAGTGTGGCATCGACGTGGCAACGGCGTCCGTGCACGCCAAACGGCTCCATGCCGCGGGCTTGATCAAGAAGCGCGCCGATGGACGCCGCGTGCAATTGTATCCGACGCGCCGCGCGGCAACGCTCTTGGGAACGCTCGATTTGCTGTTTGAAACCCCGGCGGATTAGGCAAAAAACGAACGGTGCCAACCGCGGATCGGCCCGAACGTGACCGCATCCACCGCCATCCGCGCCAAGCGCCGCTGCCTGCCGATCATCCTCCCGCAGCGCCTTGGACGGACCCGGGACGTATCGTGAAGCCAATGCACTCCACCCATCCCACGCTGCTTCACCTCGCGGCGGTTGATGCCGCGCGGACGGTCCGCGAGTCATGACCGCCCCCGCATCGCTGCCGCCGCGCGGTCTGACGCTGGGGTCGCCAGTGGAAGAGCTGCCCCGCGTGTCCCCGGCACGGGCGCGGGCGCTGCGGGAAGCCGGGTTGGAAACAGCCGAGGACCTCTTGCGGCACTACCCACGCCGGCACGAGGACCGCAGGAAGTTTCCGCGCTTCCCGTCTTCGGCACCGACAGAGGGCAGCCTTTGCCTGCGCGGCTCGGTCCGCGAGACGAAGATGAGCCGCTTCGGGCGGCGCTGCATCTTCACGCTCACCCTGGCCGAGAGGGACGGTGATGCGGGGGCTGCCACGGTGAAGTGCCGATGGTTCAACCTCCGCTACATGGGAAAAATTCTTCAAGCCGGACAGGACATCGTGATCCATGGCCGTCCGAAGGCCTTGAAGGCCGGCGGGGTGGTTTTCGACCACCCGGACTTCGAGGTGCTGGAGAAGGACGCATCCGACAGCGACCTCATTCATCTGAACCGCCTGGCACCCGTCCATCCGTCGGTCGGCCCGTGGAGCCCGCGCATGGTGCGGCGCCTCATCTTCGAGACCCTCCAGTTGCTCGGTGATGGCGCGCTGTCGACGGAAGCCTCGACGGCAGGCACCACTCCGCCACTGCGGGCGATCCACTTTCCGGCTTCGGAGGACGAACTTGAGATCGCAAGGGCGCAACTCGCGCGGGAGGAGTTGCTCGAGATGCAGCTGGTGCTCGCAAGGCAACGTCTGCGCCAGACATCCGGCGCGGCCGCGCCGATTCCCCGGGGAACCCTGCTTGCGCGGTTCGTCCGCGGGTTGTCGTTCGAGCTGACTGCGGCCCAGAAGCGCGTGCTCGGCAGTATCTTCGACGATCTCGCGTCCGGACGCCCGATGAACCGGTTGCTCCACGGTGATGTGGGCAGCGGCAAGACGGTCGTGGCAGCCGCAGCCATGCTCGGCGCATGGGCCGCCGGCCACTCCGCCGCGCTGATGGCGCCGACCCAGGTGCTCGCCGGCCAGCATTACGAGAATTTCCGGCGACTCTTCGAGCCCCTGGGCGTGCCCGTTCTTCTCCGCACGGCGGCGCGCAAGCAAACGCCGGCAGCCGGGCCCTGCGTCGTCATCGGAACGCACGCCCTGCTCTTCGGCAAGGGCGTGCCCGAGGACACGGCACTCGTGGTCATCGACGAACAGCACAAGTTCGGCGTCCGGCAACGCGCACGCCTCGTCGAGAGCGAGAAGCGGCGGCACGTCCTCGTCATGTCAGCCACGCCGATTCCGCGCACGCTCGCCCTCACGCTCTACGGCGACCTCGACATTTCCGTCCTCGACGAGATGCCGCCGGGCCGCACGCCGGTGCGCACGCTGGTCCGCAGCCACGACAAGAAAGCGGAAGCCGCGGCATTCCTCCGAACCCAGCTCGACGCCGGACGCCAGGCGTTTCTCGTCTATCCGGTCATCAACGAAGGCAAGCGGTCCGGATTGAAGGCCGCCACCGTCGAGTTCGCGGAGTGGTCGCAGTCGCTCGCACCGCACCGGTGCGCGCTGCTGCACGGGCAGCTCGATGCGGACGATAAGGACGAGATCATGGGCGCGTTCCGCTCCGGCGAGACGCGGGTTCTGGTCAGCACGACCGTCATCGAGGTCGGAGTGGACGTCGCCAACGCCACCGTTCTTCTGGTCGAGAACGCGGAGGTGTTCGGCTTGGCGCAATTGCACCAACTGCGCGGGCGCGTCGGGCGCGGTGCCGACAGATCCTGGTGCATCCTGCTCACCGGGAGTGAAGCCGCGGATCGGTTGGACCGCCTCAAGGTGCTAGAGGAGGCCTCGGATGGATTCACAATCGCCGAGGCGGACCTTGCGCAGCGGGGCCCGGGCGACATGCTGGGAACGGACCAGACGGGACTGCCGCCGGTGCGGCTCGCACAGTTGCCGCGCGATCTGGCCCTGCTGGAGGAGGCGCGCGAGGAGGCACGGCGGCTGGTGGCGGCGGATCCGGAGCTTGCGACACACCCGTGGTGGCGGGGGCGGGTCGCACGGTGGGAGCGCGCTCTCTTCGCCGGGGTGGCTTGAGGGGGGTGTTTCGGGATTGCGCGGGGGCGCGACGTGCGCTCTTCTCGACCACGTGAAAAGGTTCCTCGCCTCCGTGATTCTCGCCGGCCTGTGCGGGACCGCACGCGCTGAGGAGCTGGTCGTCTGGGAGCCGGCACGCATGCTGTCGGCCGAGGAAGTGGCCGCGTCGGGGGCATTCGCTCCGTTGCCGATCCCGACGACGTTCGACAATTTCCGCTACCCCTTCATCCAGCCGGACCGCTCGGTCATCTTCATCGCGAACGACCACCTTGCGCCGCCCGACGGCAACGGCCGCGCGGGCATTTACCACAGCGCTGCGGACGGGAAGATCACGGCACTCGTCTCCGCCGGCGACCAGGTGGCAAACGCCCCGGGGCATGTCGGCGCGGTGGATGGGCTCAAAATGGACGGCGGCCGCATGGTCTTTCGCGTCGACCTCGACAGCGGTGTGCGCGGGGTCGCGTTGTGGGAGAAAGGTGTCATCACGCTGCTCGCTTCGACCGCGGGACCAGAGGCGTTCACCGAGATCGGCTACCCCGACATTTCCGGCGACAACGTCGTATTCGTGGCCAAGGATGCGTTCAACAGGCAGAACCTCTACGCGGTGGATCTGGCGGCGCCCGGACGTCGCCCGACTGTCGTTGTCACCAACGGCTCTCCGATGCCCGGCACGGAAGACAAGACCTTCCTCAGCTTCGGATTCCAGCAGATGGCAGACGGCCCGGATTCCGTCTTCCGCGGATTCTCGGTTCCGGATCGCTCGGTCATCTGGCGCGAGGGCGCACAGAGCGGCGCCGTCGGCGGAGTCTACAGGAAGAGCACCTTGCGCGACGATCCGCCGGTGCGATTGCTCGACACGAGCACGCCATTGCCCGGCGGACTGCCCGGCGAGACTTTCACCGAGTTGCAGAACGCCCTCCCGCGCGACGGGTCGGTCGTCGTGCCCAACTGGAGCAGCAGCCGCAGCGGGATCTACCTCTTGCGTCCGGAAGGCACCATTTCCGTCGTGGCCGACACCACGACCGAAATCCCCGAACTCTTCACCGGCCCTTTCCGCGGGTTCAACAAATGGGTCGCCAACTGTCCACCGTGGGTCCTTTTCCGCGGTTACGCGGACGACTACGCGGGGCTCTTCGCCCTGCACACCGGCCGCAACGAATTGAGCCTCCTCATCGACAGCCGACTCAAGCTGGACGGGAAGGAGATCCACGACTTCGAGATCGGGGCCACACCCAAGGTGGACGACGAGGTCGTGGTCATGGTGGAGTTCAAGGACGGCTCGTCCGGCGTCTACATCCTCCAGTTCGGGGACGGGCGGGGCCAGAGCATCTTCCGCGCCGCGTCGCGCTGAGCGCCCGGGACGGGGGCGGATTCATATTCGTGTTTGCGTATATTTGATGATGCGCATATGATTCGTGCATGGACCTCGTCCGCATCCACGAATGCCTCTGCGATCGCACGCGACTGCGCCTGGTCAACCTCCTGCTGGGCGGCCCGCTCTGCGTGTGCCATCTGCAGGAGATCCTGCGGGAGCCGCAGGTCAAGGTCTCGCGGCACCTGGCCTACCTGCGCGAGCGAGGCATGGTGACAGCCGAGCGCTGCGGGCAGTGGATGGTTTACGGCTTGCCGGAGGCGCGGCCCCGGGCCCTCGAGGCGACCCTCGCCTGCCTGCAGGATTGCTGCGCCGAGGAGCGGCTCTACCGCGATGACGCGCGGCGCCTCGCGGCACTCAGGAAGAAATTGGGCGAAGACTGCCCGGAGTGCGTGAGGGCCACCGCGGGCGCTTGAAAGCCGCCATGTCCAAGCCCCGCGTCCTCATCCTCTGCACGGGCAATTCCTGCCGCAGCCACATGGCCGAGGGCATCCTGCGCGCGGCCGCGGGCGACCTCCTCGAGGTCCTGAGCGCCGGATCGAAACCGGCCGGCTACGTGCACCCCAAGGCCGCCGCCGCCCTCGCCGAGATCGGCATCGACATCTCGTCGCACACGTCGAAATCCATGAACGATTTCCTCGACCGCGACATCGAGACGGTCATCACCGTCTGCGGCAATGCCGACCAGGCCTGCCCGGTGTTTCCCGGACAGGTCAACCGGCACCACTGGCCGTTCGACGATCCGGCGCATGCCACCGGCAGCGAGGACGAGGTGATGGGCGAGTTCCGGCGCGTGCGCGATGAAATCCTCAGCGTCTTCGGCGCCTACGCCGCGGGACGCCGCGACCAGAGCCAGATCATTCCATGAACAAGCCCGCCGTCCTGTTCCTCTGCACCCACAATGCGGCCCGCAGCCAGATGGCCGAGGCCATCTTCCGCCGCCACGCGGGCGAACACTTCGAGGTCTTCAGCGCGGGCATCGAGCCGACCGGCATCCATCCCCTCACGCTTCGTGTGATGGAGGAGGCCGGTTACGACATGAGCGGCCACCGCTCGAAGGATGTTTCCGAGATCATGGGCCGTCATGCGGTGCGCTACGCCTTCATCGTCTGCCAGCAGGCCGCGCGGCAGTGCCCGTCCATCTTCCCGGCGATCCTCCAGACCATCCACTGGCCTTTCGACGATCCGTCCGCCTCCACCGGCACCGAGGACGAACGCGTGGCCGAGTTCCGCCGCACCCGCGACGCCATCGAAGAGCGCATCGTCTCGTGGTTGCGCGACCACAACGCGGAACAGTGAGCTTCAACCGCACGCCCATTTCCCGATGAACACCGACACACCACCACAGACGACCCCACCGCAACCGCCCGCACCGCCCAAGGGATTCGTCGGCTCGCTGCTTGAGCGCATCGACCGCTCGATGAAAGCCGCGGCCGAGAAGAAGGCAGCTGAGGGATGCTGCGGATCGGGCGACAGCAAGGGCGGCGGCAAATGCTGCTGAGCCTGGCCGACCTGCTGGTTTACCGGCTGGCGGGACTCGACCCGGAGACCAAGTTCGGGGCGGCCGTCCATTTCTTCGTCTACGACACGGTCAAGATCTTCATCCTGCTCGCCGTGATGGTCTTCGCCATCGGGGTGATCCGCACGTGGCTGCCCGAGGCGAAGCTCAAGCAATGGATGGCCGGCCGCGGACTGTGGGGCAACGTGGTTGCGGCGATTTTCGGCGCGGTCACGCCGTTCTGCTCGTGCTCGTCGATCCCGATCTTCATCAGCCTGCTCAAGGCCGGCGTGCCGCTCGGCGTGACATTCTCGTTCCTGCTGACCTCGCCCTTGATCAACGAATACCTCGTCGTGCTCATGGCCGCCGAGTTCGGGCTGCCCATCACCATCGCCTACGTGGTGAGCGGACTGATCGTAGGCGTGGGCGTCGGTGCTCTGCTCGGCCGCTTGCAGTTGGAGCGCTATGTGGAGCCGGACATCGCGGGGACGCCCTACGAGGCGGCCGCCCCGGTGCGGCACACGCTCGCCAGCCGGCTGCGCTTCGGATGGCAGGAGTCCGTGGATGTCGTCCGCGCCGTCTGGGTGTGGATCCTTGTCGGCGTGGCCGTCGGTTCGGTCATCCACAACTACGTGCCCCAGGAGGCGATCCAGAACGTGGTGGGGGCGACCGGCATCTTCTCGGTGCCCATCGCGACGATCATCGGAGTGCCGATGTATGGGAGCTGCGCGGCCATCGTCCCGGTCGCGGTCGTGTTGTTCGAGAAGGGAATCCCGCTCGGCACGGCCCTCGCATTCATGATGGCCGTGAGCGCCCTGAGCCTGCCCGAGGCGATCATGCTGCGGCGCGTCATCCGCCTGCCGCTCATCGGGCTGTTCTTCGGCGTGGCCACGCTGGCCATCATCGCCATCGGCTATCTGCTCAACGCGCTGCAGCCGCTGCTCTGAGCGTTCACGCCCTCGGTCCGAAGATCTCCCGCGAGCGCAGCGCGAGAAAAATGACCGGGGTGACGATGAGGATGTGCAAAAGGCTGCTGATCATGCCGCCGATGACGGGCGTGGCGATGGGCTTCATGACCTCGGCGCCCGTGTTCACGCTCCACATGATGGGCAGCAGGCTGGCGATGACGGTCGAGACGGTCATGACCTTGGGTCGCAGGCGCAACATCGCCCCCTCCTTCACCGCGGCGAGGAGGTCGGCGCGGCTGAAGGCGGCGCCGAGTTCGGCCTGTTTGCGTTTCAGGGCCTCCTCGAGATAGACCACCATCACGACACCGGTCTGGATGGCCGTGCCGAAGAGTGCGATGTATCCGACCCACACGGCGACGCTGAAGTTGTAGCCCAGCAGCCATTGCAGGAACACGCCGCCGGTGAGGGCGAAGGGCACGGCCAGTATCACGTGGGCGGCCTCGAGGGAGCTGCGGAAAGTCATGTAGAGCAGGAGGAAGATTATGAGCAGCACGGCCGGCACCACGGCCTGCAGCGTGCGGCGGGCGCTAAGGATGTTCTCATACTGCCCGCTCCAAACGATCGTCACACCCGGCTCCGTGGGCACCTCGGCGGCGATGCGGCGCTGCGCCTCGGCCACGAATCCGCCGAGGTCCCGGCCCTGCACATTGGCCTGCACGAAGAGCTTGAGCAGGCCGTCCTCGCTCTGGATCTCGCTCGGACCGATGTTGCGGCGGATTTCCGCCAGCTGCCCCAGCGGGACATACGAGCCGTCCCCGGCCGCGACTGCGATGCGGCCGAGTTCGCTGATGTCCTCGCGCTCGTCGCGCTGCAGCCGCACCTGCACCGGGATGCGCTGGCGTCCCTCGATGGTGGTCGTGACGTTGACCCCGCCGATGCCCGCCTCGACGTAGTCCAGCACGTCGCGGAGGGTCAGCCCGTATCGGGCGAGCCGCACGCGGTCCGGGACGATCTCGATGTAGGGCTTGGACTGCACGCGCGAGGGGGCCACTCCGACCGCGCCGGGCACGGTGCGCAGGACACGCTCGACCTCGAAGGCCTTGCGCTGGAGCACCGCAAGGTTGCTGCCGAGGATTTTCACCCCGACTTGTGCGCGGATGCCGGTGCTCAGCATGAGGATGCGGTTCTCGATGGGTTGAAGGAACCCGGGGACGTAACCGGGCACCTGCGAAAGCTTGGCCGAGAGCTCGGCCACGAGCTTGTCCTTCGTCATGCCCGGACGCCATTCGCTCTCCGGCTTCAGCATGATCGTGGTCTCGATCATCTCGACCGGCGCCGGATCGGTCGGCGTCTCGGCGCGCCCGAGCTTGCCCGCAGCGGACTCGACCTCGGGGACTTCGCGGATCACGCGATCCTGCCACGCCATGATCCGCTTCACCTCCGTCAGCGAGGTGCTGGGCAGCAGCACGGGCATGAAGAGGAGGCTTCCTTCGTTGAGGGGCGGCATGAACTCGGAGCCCATGCCACCCGCCAGGCGCGCGAACCCGGGCAGCTTCGCCTCTCGCAGCCAATCCACCACGGGGCGGGGCAGGCCGAAGGCGAGGAAGAGGGCGGCACCGAGCAAGCCCGCGGCCAGGGCCAGCACAAGCCGCCCGTGCGAGAGCGCCCAGTCCAGCGCCGGACCGTAGAGCCGCAGCAGCGGGCGCATGACGAAGTTCGAGCCTTCGGGATGGAACGGCCCGCGCACCAACAGCGAGCAGAGCACGGGGACGATGGTGACGGCGAGCAGCGTGGCTGCGACCATGGCGAAGGTCTTGGTGAAGGCCAGCGGATGGAACAGCTTCCCCTCCTGTCCGCCGAGCGCGAACACGGGCAAGAAGGCGAGGATGATGATGGCCATGGCGAAGAAAACGGGGCGACCGACCTGCGCGGCCGCCTCGCGCGTGAGCGACAGCGTCTCGGCCGCACTCAGGCGCGAGCCCTTCCGGTGCTCCGCCTGCTCGCAATGGCGGATGACGTTCTCCGTTATGACGATGGCGGCGTCCACGAGCACGCCGATGGCGATGGCGATGCCGGCGAGCGACATGATGTTCGACGTGATGCCGAACTGCTGCATGAGGATGAACGAGATGAGGATCGAGGCGGGCAGCGGGATGGTGACGATGAGGACGCTGCGGAAATGCCAGAGGAAAAGGATGTGGGCTAGCGTCACGAGGATCACCTCCTCGATGAGCGCGCCGCGCAGCGTGTCGATCGTGCGGTCGATCAGTCCGCTGCGGTCGTAGAACGACTTGATGGAAACGCCCGGCGGGAGGCTCGACTGGATGGCGGAGATCTTCTCCTTCACCGCCTCGATCACCGCCTTCGCGTTCTCGCCCGTGCGCATGACCACGGTGCCTCCGACAACCTCGCGCCCGTCCACATCAAGCGTGCCGCGCCGGAACTCCCCGCCGATGGAGACGGTGGCGAGGTCGCGCACGTAAACGGGGACGCCGTCGGTCGCGCGGACGACGACATTCTCGAGGTCAGCGACCGAGCCGACCAACCCCACGCCGCGCACGACGAATTCCTGCCCGTTTTCCTCGATGACCTTGCCCCCCACGTTGAGGTTGGCCGCGGCGAGCGCGGACATCACCTTCTGCAGGCTGGTTCCGGTGGCGCGGAGGCGGTCCGAGGAAACGGCCACCTGGTATTGGCGCACGAAGCCGCCGATGCTGGCCACCTCCGCGACGCCGGGGACCGATGCGAGTTGGTAGCGGATGAAGTAGTCCTGCAAAGAACGGAGCCGGCCGAGGTCGAGGTCCGCGTCGGAGCGCGGGTCCACATCGAGGTAATACTGGTAGATCCAGCCCAGCCCGGTGGCGTCCGGTCCCAGCCGCGGCACCACACCCTCGGGCACCTGGTCGCCGAGGAAGTTGAGCCTCTCCAGCACGCGGGTCCGGGCGAAATAGTTGTCCAGTTTGTCCTCGAAGATGACCGTGATGAGGGAGAACCCGAACATCGAGATGCCGCGCACCTCGCGCACTCCCGCCAGTCCCTGCAGGCTGGTTGAGAGCGGATAGGTCACCTGATCCTCGACTTCCTGCGGACTGCGGCCCGGCCAGTCGGCGAAGACAAGGACCTGGTTTTCGCTGAGGTCCGGGATGGCATCCACCGGCGTGTTGCGCAGCGCGACCACCCCGTATGCGATGGTGAGCAGGAACGCGCAGAGCACAAGGAAGCGGTTGCGCAGCGACCATGCGATGATCCCCGCGATCATGGCGCGACCTCCTCGCCGCAGTCGGGCATGGCGCGACCCAACCACGGGTTGCGCAGGGGCGGCTCCATCTGCAGCCATCGCGCCTTGTCCGGCGCGCCGGGGAACGAGTCGCCGGTCATCGGGCACTCGTAAACCTTCACCTGCCCGGGATGGCGCAAAGCCTCCTCCACAGCCGGGCCCACCGCTTCGTGGTAGGCGCGGCGGGCGTCCGCGAGTGATCCGGCCGGTTGGCTGACGGTGCCCGTGCGGTTGAAGGCTTCAAGATCGTCGGCCGCCAAGGCGGAGGCCGCATCACTCAGGACTTTCCAGCGTTCCAACGTAGCCGGCGGGACGGCGTGGATGGGCGCGGCGTCCCCGCCAGCGTCCGCACCAAGTGCCTGAGGCTGGGCCATCTGCGCCTCGGCATCAATCATGAGGTTGCCCTGCACGACGACGGACTCTCCCGCGGCGAGGCCGGAGAGGATCTCCACGTCCTTGTCCCCGCGTCGTCCGGCCTTCACATCCCGCTTCTCGTAGCCGCCACCGCCGCGGTCCACATAGACAACAGCCCGCGTGCCGGTGTCGAGCAGGGCAGTGCGCGGAACGAGGACGGCTTCGCCCTCGGTGGCGCGGATGCGTGCCTCCGCGTAGGCCCGGTGCGGGAGCGCGCGGGCGAGGCCGCCTGCCCCCTCGACCTTCGGGTTGGGAACTTCGATGCGCACGCGCGTGCTGCGGGTGACCGGATCGAAGCTTGGATCGACTAGGGTGATGGTGCCCTCGAACTCCTGCCCGGGCGCGGCCGGCGTGGTCAGCACGGCCTTGTCGCCGATCCTGATCCACGGGAGGTCCTGCTCGTAAACGCGCGCGTGGAACCACATCACGCCGAAGTCGGCGATCTCAAAAAGCAGATCGCCGGCCTTCACGTATTTGCCGGGGTAGGCGTTGCGCGTGATGACCGTGCCATCCATCGGCGAACGCAGGGCCAGCCCATAGGTCTCGCGCGGCCCCGAAGCCAGTTCGTCCACCTGCTGCGGCGTGAGGCCGAACTGGATGAGCCGCTGCCGGGCCACGGCCGCCTGCGGGTCGTTGCGGCCGCGGGCGCCGGAGGTCTGGAACTCCCGCACGATGTAGAGCAGTTCCGGGCTGTAGATGGTGGCCAGCGGTTGCTCCTTCACGACCTCCTCGCCCACGTGCTCCACCTGGACGCGGTCGATACGGCCGTCGAAGAACGCGGAAACGACGCGGTGCTTCGCATCATCGTCCTCGATCACCCCGGAGAGACGGAGCGTCCGTTCGAGCGGGGCCTTGACCGCCGGGGCTGTGGCGACCCCGAGGATCTGGGCGGTGGAGGGTTGCAGGGTGACGAGGCCGGGGCGCGTGGCGATCCCCTCCTCTCCCTCGTAAACCGGCACGAGGTCCATGCCGCAGATGGTGCATTTTCCCGGCTGGTCCGAGGTGATCCACGGATGCATCGGGCTTTGGTAAAACTTGATTGCGCGGGGGCCGCCGGCGTCGGGACGCGAGCAACCGGCGAGGAGAAGCAGGAGCAGGATGAGAATTTTCATTGGTTGGTTGGTGGTGCCCGGGCAGGGCGGTTCGATGTTCGTGACGGCCGTCGCGACAGGCGGACGGCCCCGGCGAAACCGGCACCAATCAAATCAACCAGACGGAGAGCAATCGTCGTCGCTCGTGCGGAGGAGGCGAGCAGCCGGAGGGACGGGAGACAGACAACAGGCGGGGATCCGCGCGCAGAACGACCTCGGGCAGGTCGCGATGGAACGAGGGTGGCGCGATGAACCAGGCCGCGGGGGAAGCGCCGGGCGACTGGGGCTCGGCGACAATCTGGCCACTGCATTCGCAGGCAGGTTTGTGGCTCGTGGACGCCTTGCCCGACGGGCAGCAGCCGTGGTCGCGTTTGACGGACTCGGCAGCCAGAGCGGCGCTGCAGCAGCAGGGGCCCGCGAGGAGCACGAGGACGGCGAACAGGGCGACTATCCGCTGTGCGGCCGCTTTCACAAGTGCAACCTACACCCGCCAGCGCGGGCTGTCATCTCGTTTGGTCCGGCCGTGACGCGGGCGCTAGCTTTCCGCCTCCAGCGCCTCGCGGGCCTGCTCGAGTTCCTTCCGCTGGGTCTTGCCGACCTCGGGATAAGCGAGGTCGAGCGAGGCGAGGGCGTCAATGACGGCACCGGCCACGACGAGGCGGCTGAACCACTTGTTGTCCGCCGGGACGACATACCAAGGGGACTCGGGCGTCGCGGTCTCGCGGATCATGTCCTCGTAGGCGCTCTGGTATTCGTTCCAGAACCCGCGCTCGCGGGCATCGGCGGCGGAGAATTTCCAGTTCTTCTCGGGGTTCTCGATGCGCTCCATGAAGCGGCGCTTCTGCTCGTCCTTCGACACGTTGAGGAAGAACTTGCGCACGAGGATGCCGTTGCGCGTGAGGTAGCGCTCGAACGCGCGGATGTCGGTGAACCGCTGGTCCCACAGCTTCTTGCCGAGCAGGGCGGGCGGCACCTTCTGCTTGCCGAGGATCTCGGGGTGGACGCGGACGACGAGCGTCTCCTCGTAGTAGCTGCGGTTGAAGATGCCGATGCGTCCGCGTTCCGGCAGCCGCTTCCAACAGCGCCAGAGCCAGTCGTGGTCGAGATCTTCGCTCGTCGGAGCCTTGAACGAATGCACCTCGCAACCCTGCGGGTTGATGCCCGACATGACATGCTTGATGGCGCCGTCCTTGCCCGCGGCGTCCATGGCCTGGAAGATGAGGAGCAAGGACCACTGGTCCTGCGCGTAGAGCTTGTCTTGCAACTCGGCGAGGGCATCGATGCCGGTCGCGAGCGCAGCCTGGGCCCGCGGCTTGTCCTCGCTGGTGAAGTTGAGCGTGTCCGCCGGGTCGTGGTGCTTGAGGCGGAAGCCGCGGCCGCTGGTGACCCGGAACGGCCGGGACAACTTGCCCGCGGCCTTGATGATTTTCGATGTCTTCATGGGGAGGTGGTGAGGAGGAGCAGTCGGGTTATGTAGAAGAGGATGAAGAGGCCGAGCACGATAACGAGGCCGCCGAGGGCCAGCGCGCCGCGCGCGTCGTAAGCGACGAGTTGTTCGCTCGCGATCTTTCGCGAAGTCACGGTGAAACGCCAAGTGGCGAGCACGAGAGTGAGGATGCCCGCGGCGACGAGGGCGATGCCCGCCTCGCGGCCGCCGTGCGAGAGGTGTCCGACCGGCGCGCGGCCGAGCGATTGCACGATCGTGTGGAGGAAGATGTCGAAGCGCTCGAGGACGAAACCGAATGCGATGATGGCGATGCCCGTCCTGACCCACGCGAGATACGTCCGCTCGTTGGCCGCGTGGTCGTTGAAGTTCTTGATCATGAGCCCGGCGCGCTGAGGGTCAGTCTGCGCCCCGCGGGCGCCCCCCTCAACGGCAAACATGCGGCCGCGGGCCGGTCAGAAATCGACCGACGCGCTCAAGCCGACCACCAGCGCGTTGTCGAGGGCATCGCTTGCACCGGGCTGGACGATGAGTTGCAGGTCCGGCTGGACGGTGAGCCACGGGCCGAAGGCGATTTGGTAGGTCGCCTCGAACACGATCTCGTTCCCGCGATTACCGCCGTCCAACTCCGCCGCCGCGTCGGGCGACAGCCGACTCCAGCCGAAGCCGAGCCCGGCCGCATCCTGATCACGTCCGGGCAGCGGTCCGGTGTAGGTGAGGCCGGTGTCGAACACGGCGGCCACCGTGTTGCGGTCCGGCGGCGCGAATCCCGCACGCACGAACCACCCCAATCCCTGCGGCGAGTCGCCGCTGCCGGGTTCGCGGTAGAGCGCCTGATCGATGATGCCGTAGAAGAAGGCTCCGCCCCAGATGGCCTCGTCGGAAGCGGGTTTGCCGACGTAACCGCTGTCGAGGATCACCCCGGCCCGCACCTTGCCCGGCAGCGCGGCCCCATCCCATCCGTAGTGGACCTCGTTGAGGAAAAGGAAGCCGCCGAAGCGGTCGAACTGCCAACGGAAGTTCGCCGGGTTCCCGTCGGCCGAGAAGGCGTCGGCCTGCATCACGGCGGACTGGAGTTTCCAACCGCCACCGGGCTCGACCGCGACAAAGACGCCCGGCGTTGCGAACGGATAAGCCGGCGGATTCCGATCCCCGCCGCCGCCGAAAAGCACGGGCCAACCGAACCCGGCATTCAGGAAAAGAGCCGCGTAATCGGAAATGGTGAATTCCGAGTCCGCGTTGAAGAGCCCAGCACGCAGCGCGACCGCGCCGTCGAGCCATTCCTGCTGCAACCACAGGTCGAGCGCGCGCAGTCCCTCGGGTCCCTCGATCCCGCTGATGGCAAAGTTGGTCCCGACAAGATCCGCGCTCGGTTGCGGGCCGGCCGTCCAGATCCACGTGGTGCGGAACGACCCGCCCGGCCAGCCGAGGGCCTTCTCCAAGTCCGCGTTCAGCCCGAACTCGACCACCTGCACATAAGCCGCGCCTGTCTCGATTCCGCCGGCGACATTGCCCCAGACTTGGCCGGTGTAGGTGCCAAGCAGTTCGACTCCGCGCTTCTCAAAGACGGGCCGGTTGTTGTTCCAATCACCGGTCGCATGGTCCCAGCGCAGCCACGGCTCGGGGTCGGCTGCGTGCGCGGCAGCGGTGCAGGCGAACATCAGCAGCGCGGTGAATTGCGTTCTCATGCGGTCCGGCCACGGCCCGACCAGCGCAAGGCCAGCCAGAGCGCCACGGCGCAGGCGAGAAAAGTGCCGGGCAACCATTCGAGCGCAAGCCCGAAGATGGCCGTCTCGTCCGCCCCGGGATGCCCGGCGCGCAGGTGTGTCGTGAGTCGCGCGAAGAGCAATCCGGCCACGGCGTAGCCGAGGTTGAATGCGACACCGCGGAAGCTCAGCACGGTGGCCCGCACTCGCGACTCCGTCCAGAGGTTGAGGTAGTTCGAGGTGAAGAACTGCAGGGCCGACATCGACAAGCCGAGCGGGATGACGACCAGCGCGCCCCAGACGGGCCACGCCAAGGCGGTTCCGGCGAGACCGGCGAGGACAAGGACCGCTACGATGGAGAAATTCGCGACCGCGCCGAACCGCGTGGACATGCGGCGTGCGGCCGGCGCGACGGCGAATCCGAGGAGGGCGAGGCCGGATCCGAGCACGCCGTTGACGAACTCCGGCAGCTGGATGAGCCGATAGTAGTTGCTGGCGAAGGTCAGGAAGATGCGCACGAAGCTGTCCATCAACAGCGCGCCGAGCATGAGGAAGAGGATGCGACGCGAGGTGAAGACGCGCACCGCGCCCTCGATAATGTTCTGCCACGCGCGGCCCACCGCCCTCCAACCGCGGGCCGAGGCGCCGGGAGGCTCGCGGAAGTTCAGCGCCACGGCGAGGCAGAGCAATGCGGTGGCCAGCGTGGCATAGACGGGCCAGCGCACCGTGCTGACGCCGTCGGGGGGAGCCCATCCGGTCAGCGACGTGACCAGGCTCTGGTCGAAGAGCGCCGCGCCGCTGACCATGGCGACGAAGAAGGCGCCCGACTTCCAGCGCATGAGCGACTCGAGCACGCGCGGCCACACCTTGTCGCGGTCGTCCGGCGGGAGCGAGTCGTAGGCCAGCGCCTCGTCGGCCCCACTGGCGCACGCCTCGGCCGCGCCGCTGATCACGCGGTTGAGCAGCAGCAGCCAGAAGAGCCACTCGCCGCGCGGCGCGAACGCGAAGACGGCCATCTCGACGACCATCAGCGCCGCCGCGAACACCACCACGCGCTTGCGTCCGATGACGTCGGCCAGCGCGCCCGACGGGATCTCGAGGGCGATGATGACGACCGCCCACACGACGTTGAGCATGGCGTATTGCTCGAGCGTGAGTCCGAGATCGAGGAAGAGCACGCCGATGACCGGGTAGTAGAACCGCGCGTTGAAGAGGACGCGGAAGGCCACGAAGAGCGGGATGTTACGGCGCAGCGGGTCGGACATGGGCGAGGAAGGCCCCACGGTATTGTCCCCGCGGCGGATGACAAACCCGGCCTGCGGCGCGGATGCCCATCGCCACGACGCGCCGCGCGGTGCATGATGCGTCCGCATGAAGCCCGGCGCGGAGTTCGAACTCGAGGTGACCGACATGGCCTACGGCGGCGACGGACTCGGCCGCCATGACGGCCGAGTCGTCTTCGTGCCATTCACCATCCCGGGCGAAGTGGTGAAGGTCCGCGTGACCAAGGCGCACCGCAGTTGGCTCCGGGCGGAATTGACCGCCGTCCTGCAGGCGTCGCCCGACCGCGTCGCCCCGCCGTGTCCGTTCTTCCGGTCCTGCGGAGGCTGCGTTTACCAGCACATCGCCTATCCGCGGCAACTCGCTCTCAAGACGCGGCAGGTGGCCGAGGCGCTGCGGAGGTTGGGGGGATTCGCGTCAGCGCCGGTCGAGGAGGCGCGGCCCTCGCCGCTCGTGCTCGGCTACCGCAACCGCATCACGGTCCACATTGTTCCGCCGGACATCGGTTTCCGCGGCACCGACCCGCGCCGCGTCGTCGATGTCAACCGCTGCCTGCTGGCCGATGACGCCGTGAACGAGGCACTGGCGCGGCTCCGCGGCCGACGGGCGCACCGGCCCGGCCCGGCCACGCTGCGGTCCGGCCCGGCGGGCGTCGGCTTCCGGCAGGTCAATGACAGCGCGGCCTCCATCCTCGGAGACGTTGCCGCAGAGATGGCCGGCGCGGGCGCTTTGCTCGTGGATGCGTATTGCGGCTCGGGATTCTTCGCCAAGCGCATGCGCGACAACTTCACCCGGGTCATCGGCCTCGATTGGGACGCCAAGGGAATCGAAACCGCCCAGCACGAAGCGCGGCCGGGCGAGGAATACGTCCAAGGGGACGCAGCCGAAATTCTCCCGGGTATCCTGGCCGGACAGCCGGATGCCGTGGTCCTCCTCGATCCGCCGGCGCAAGGTCTCGACCCGCGCGTCATCGCGGCGCTGCTCGCGGCGAGGCCCGCCCGCATCGTCTATGTCTCGTGCGACCCGGCAACGCTGGCCCGCGATTTGGCCAAACTCGGCGCGGCCTACAATCTTCACCGGGCAGTGCCGGTGGACATGTTCCCGCAGACGGCGTCAATCGAGACCGTCACCCAGCTCGATCTGCAGTCCGCGGCGAACGCGGCTTAGCAGCTCGCGCGGCAAGGGCGGGGTCGCGCCCGGTTGCGACGCGACGAAGGCCGCCGTCTCGATGCACCACGGCAGCGCCGCCAGGAGCCCGCTTCCTGCCGCCAGCGCCGCAGCGGCCACGGCGCAGAAGGCATCGCCGGCACCGACGGTGTCGGCAACCTCGATGTCGGGCGCGGGTGCATGGACGGTGACGTCGTCCTCGCGAACGAGCGCCCCGCCGGCGCCGAGGGTCAGCACGCCGCGCGGCACGGAGAACTCGCGCAGCAGACCGTTGAACAATGAATCGTCATCGCCCCGCGCACCAAGCATGCCGGACACCACGCGCAATTCCTCGTTGTTGAGCTTGAGCACATCCGCATTCCGCAGCGTCCAGAGCACCGTCTCCTCGTTGAAGAATGGGGCGCGCAGGTTCAGGTCGGCGAACGCCGTCCAACCAGCACACCGCGCACCTTCGACGAGATCCCGGATCGCCCTGCGGGCCGCGGGATGGCGCTGGGCGAGCGTTCCGAAAACACAGACGCCCGGGCCGCTCCCGAGTCCGGTTGGGCTGGGCAGGAAATCCCACGCGGCTGGTGTGCCGATCTCGTAGGCCGGTCCCTTCGCGGTTTCGAGCACGTCCACGAATCCCGTAGGCGCGGCATCGGTCCGCGCCACCAAATCGGTGTCCACACCGCCAGCAGCCAGCCACTGAAGGAGACCTTCGCCGCTCTCGTCCGCCCCGACGGCCGAGAAAAGACGGGCCCGGCATCCGAGAGCCGCCGCATGGAAGGCAACGTTGGCAGGCGCGCCACCGGGCGTGCTTCTGCCGTCGGGAAAACGATCGCGGAGAACCTCCCCGGCACAGACGACCTCGGGCCGCCGGCTCACGGCTAGGGGCTGATGGGCGGAGGCGAGGGGGTCGGCGTGGGAACAGCCGGGGGCTGGTTCGGCGGCACACCGTTGTCCGGCGGGAGTTGGAATCCGCCCAAGGGCGGAATCACGGGCGATCCCATGCCCGCCATCTGCCGGCCGGCCGCGGCGGCGATCCCGCGGATGCCGGCGGCGTCGGGAAGCTCGTCGATGGGCAGCACCTCGTATTCGCCATCGGGACGCAGGATGACGGCCAGTCCCTCGCCCACGGATATCTGCTCGCCCGATTCGGTGGTGACCAACTCTGAGCCGAGGATGGATGCAACGGTGACAACGGCGCGGTCGGGGTTGACTCCCGTGACCATGATGACGGCCTGGCCGGCGACCGTCGGCGATGTGCTGCCGCGCGGCGTGATGACCGAGAGGCCGGTGGTCGCGATTGCCGCGTCCGTGATCACGGTCGCGATGACGCCGGTATTGACCGTGACGGTGGCGAGGTCGATCGAGTTGCCGAAGGAATCCTGGGCGCCGTTCGGTATGATTTCCCCGATGACGATCTCCGTGTTCTTCTGCACTTGGATCAGGACACCGGGGGCGAGTTCGATGATCGCGGTGCCGTCCTCGCTGGTGGTGATCACGGTGCCCGGCGGAAGATTCACGCCGCCGCCCTTGCGTTCCGTGGTGCTGATGTTGTTGGTCTCGCCCGGCTTCGGCTCTTCTTGCTTCTTGCCGAGCACGGGATCCAGCGGGATGGCCTGACCGTTCAAGGTCGCCGTTATGCGGCCGCTCGCGCTGAGCATGGTCGCGGCAGCCTCCGCGAGACTCGTCCCGCCCAGAAGCAGAAGGGCGCAGAGAAGGAAGATGGGTCGGCTGGAGTGGTTCATGGCCCTTGCTAGCATCAAACCACCGCCCTCCCCCATCGTCAAGCGACCGGGGACTTCGGCCCGCTGGTCAGGGTTGCGCCGGTGGGGGTGGCGGAGGCGGCGCGGAAGCTTCCGAGGTGGCCGCCGCACCGGCTGGGGCCAGGCGATTAACCTCACCGCCGGCCACCATGGCCGCGGGCGTTTCCGGATAAAGTTTCCCGATCGACTCGAGAATGGCGCGGGCTTCGCCGGTCTGGCCTTGGGCGGAAAGCAGTTCCGCCTCGGAAATCATGGCCAAGGGGGCGGTGTAGGCATCCTTGTAGCGGGAGGAGGAGATCCGGAACGCGTCGAGAGCCATGTCCTTGCTGCCCTGCGCCTGGCGGAGTTGGCCCATCATGAGCCACGCGGCCCCGGCCAGAGGATGGCCCGGCTGGGCGCTGGTGAATTGTTCCAATTCCGCGATGGCCCCGGCCAAGTCGCCCTGATTGCGCAAGGTGTCGGCGATGCGCAGTTGCGCGTTGCCCGAAGGGATCGTGCGCGGGAAGGCGTCGATCACCCCGCGCCAGCCCTCGATGTTCGACGCCATGCTGAAGGCGGCCTCGGCCGACGACCTCTGGTGCGCCTGCCAGAGCATCCATGCCCCGACGAGGAGAATGGCGACGACGATGGCCGCCAGCCCCGCCGCGAACTTCTTCCAGTGCTCCTGCCAGAAAAGCTCGCTGTCGCTGAACTCGAGCGCCGGATCGAGGATCGGGCGCAGGGCGGATGGCTGTTTTTCGTCCATGACGCGTGGCTCAGGCCGAAACCGCCGCGCGGGCTTCGTCGGCCAGCGCGGTGCTCAGGTAGCGCTCGCCGGTCGAGCAGGCGACCGTGACGATGAGCTTGCCCTTGTTCTCCGGGCGCCGCGCGAGTTCGAGCGCCGCGTGGACGTTCGCCCCCGAACTGATGCCCGCGAGGATGCCCTCCTCCTTGGAAAGTCGGCGCGCCATGGTGAAGGCGTCTTCGTTGGAGACCGTGATGACTTCGTCCACCACCGGAAGGTGGAGGTTGTCCGGCACGAAGCCTGCCCCGGTGCCCTGAATCTTGTGCGGCCCCGGCTTGACCGGGTCCCCCGCGCGGGTCTGGCTGATGACCGGCGAGTCCTTCGGCTCGACCACCACCACCTTGAAGCCGGGCTTGCGGGCCTTGATGACCTCGCCCACGCCGGTGGCCGTGCCACCCGTGCCGACGGCCGAGACAAAGATGTCGATCTTGCCGTCGGTGTCGTCCCAAATCTCCTCAGCCGTGGTCTTCGCGTGGATCGCGGGGTTGGCCTCGTTCTTGAACTGCTGCGGCATCCAGCCGTTCGGAGTCTCGGCGAGGATCTGCTCCGCGCGGGCGATGGCGCCCTTCATGCCCTCGGCGCCGGGCGTCAGGACGAGCTGCGCGCCGAGCATGGCGAGCAGCGTGCGGCGCTCGAGGCTCATGGTCTCGGGCATGGTCAGGATGAGCTTGTAACCCTTGGCCGCCGCGACGAAGGCCAGCGCGATGCCGGTGTTGCCGCTCGTGGGCTCCACGATCACGGTGTCCTTCTTGAGGATGCCCTTCTTCTCGGCGTCATCGATCATGGCCATGCCGATGCGGTCCTTCACGCTGCCGAGCGGATTGAAGAACTCGCACTTCACCGCAATCGTGGCATCCACGTCCTTGCTGATGCGGTTGAGTTTGACCAGGGGCGTGCGGCCCACGGTCTCCACGATGTCGTTGTAAATCTTGCCCATGGTTTTCAGCGGTTGTGAGGGTCGTTCTGCTTAGGGGTAAACGCGGCCGAAATCAACGCCGGAATTGGCGGAGTTCAGCCGCCATGCCTTGAAAGACTGCCGGGATCCCCCGCCGCCATGGCCGCGAAGGCCTCGTAAACAACCGAGCGGTGCTCGCAAAACAGGCAGTCGATCTCCGGCGGACCGGGCCGTTTGGTTCCACGGTAAGCGAAAATCACGCGGTAGGAGCGAATCCTGAGCCGGTAGTAGCAGGCAAGGTCCCCCTCCAACGCCTTGATGTCTCCCCGTTCCTTCTCGAGCAGGCGGAGCCCGCGGCGCACCCTCCCTCTCGGATCGGGAGCAAGGCGACGGACAAACTCGCGGACCTGATGCGAAAGGTTAACCCTCATCCGCCTCGTCGAGCACCGAGAGAGGGTAGAACTTCGTATGTCCCGCCTCGTAATCCCGGATCGCCTTCATCGCCTCCGGGTTGGCCAGGATTTCCATCGTCTCCAGCATGGCCTCGAACCGCTCGGGCGAAAGCAGGTAGCCCACCACCTTGTCCCGCCGCGTGATGACAATCGGCTGCTCCGCCGCCTCCCGCACCACCGCCGGGAACTTCGCCTGCGCCTCGGTGATGGAATACGTGGTTGCCATGGATTTCTACGTAGATCAGCCCGCCGCGCAAAGCAAGTCAGCCCCCCTCACCCGCCCGGCATCGCCACCGCCTGGCCGAACCCGATGTCATGCCCGTCCAGGTCCTGCGTCCCGAACTCCCGGCACCCGTAAGGCTGGTCGCACAGCCCGTAGTCGATCTTCGCCCCCCGCGCCACGAACTCCGCGTGCAACGCGTCCACGTCCGACACCCAGAAATACACGTTCCACAGCTTGTCGGCCACGGTCCAATGGGGAACCACATGCTCCGGACGGTCCGCTTGCCGCAGCATCAGATACATCCCGTCGCGGTGCAGGATGACAAACCCCGGCGGCTCCCCCCAGAACCGCTCGTAACCAAACCCCATCGCATCCCGGTAATGATTCGCCGCTGCCACCACATCCCGGACCAACAGAACCGGCGCGGAGGCCCTGAGTTTGGGTTTGGAGGGAATGCTCATGGTTGAGCGGATTGTTTCATGCGGCAGACTCTACATGCGCGATGGAGAAGGGGCGACCCTCAGCGGGCAGTGCTTGAGACAATAAAATTGCGCTCCACCCCAATGTTCCGGGGGCACCCCATAGACCCCCATCAACCCGCATTACAAGCAATCCACTGATCCTCATTGCACAAACCGGCTCGAAAAGCCTGAAAAATAGAAAAGGCTTTGCTACACCTTTGGCCGGGCATGATGTTGCCGGCTAATCGGGCGATGATTGCTCGGAGGATTGGCACAAGAATTAGGATTTCTTTGCGAGTCCGAGCTTGATCTCCAGCACATAGACCAGAAATTCTGCGAGCCTTTTGGGCACAAACCATCGGTTCTCTTCCAAGACTTTAGTGTCTCTCAAGTAGTTGCTGGTGGAATAGTTGCTAGTTCCTCTTGTAGCCTTGTGCACAAAATCGATTTCGATGACATCATCCGTCTCGTCCTCGCGGAGCCACACCGTGGTTATGGTAGAAGATCGTCTTTTGGATAGAGGGTGGTTGAAGAACAAGTATTCTGACTCGCTCGCATTCACCACTGGGTGTTTTGGCGCCAACGAAACAAGCAGCACGCTAACCACTCTTTCTTGGTTGTCGGTGATGAGATATACCAAGTCCCATTGCCTGCGCTCGGGAGCACCAACGGAGCTGAAACCTATCCTCAATGCCACCTCATTGCTCACCTTCGAGGTAGAGAAGGGACGGAAGTAGAAAGGAATTCCGGGATGGACGATGGGAGATCGTGCCGGTCGCATCGTTCCGTCTAATCCAAGCTGCTTGATCGCATCGTCCAGCGACATCATGAACCACACCCCCCCGAAAATCTCCAACTGCTCGGTTGCCGTCAGCGAGCCGTTCGGCTCCGCTTTCGGCCTCAGCAGCGCATAGAGCTCCTTGCAGGCACCAAGATCTGTGGCCATCGTCGAGTGCCAGACGGGTTGGGGCTCAAGGTCGATTGATGCCTCTGGCTTTTCTTCAGCCGAGAGGCCTGACACGGAACCAGTAATTGAGGCGATGAGGAACACAAAACCGAACCGAAACACACCACCACACCTCATTGAGTCCGAGTGAATCAGATTCGTTCAACTCATTCAAGCCACGCAACGAGCAGGGAAGTCTGAGGCGCGAGAGCGTTGCCGGCTGACACCAGCACAGCTTCGTGTCCTTCCCGAGGCCATCAACGAACGGGTAGTGAGCTTTGCAGAGGACTGGTATTCAGATCGTCGGATAGAAAGCCTTTCTTGCGCCGGTATGCCGGCTCAAAATCATCCTCTTGCATCTTCTTGTATCCGTGGCCATGAGGTTTCCAAGAACGCCATAGCGGCGCACGCCGTAACCCCTATGCCAAGCGGTTGAAGAAGGCGGTCACAATCCGGCTGCAACCGGACATCATTGATTATTTCAAGGCGATGTCCTCCGAAACGGGCATCTCTTACCAGAACCTCATCAATCTCTACCTTCTGGACTGCGCGGTCGAGGGACGCCGGCTTGCCATGACCTGGCGCAAGTAGCGGTTGCGGCGTCCGGGGCCAGCCGCTCTCCACAGAAGATTGACGGCCGGCGGCCACTTCATCGCGGCGAGCAGGGTGTCGGCGATGGTGCTGCCGGCGGCGCCAGGTCAATACTCCTCTGGGTCTTTGAAGGAAAGTGGGGGTGCTTTTGTCTTGGCTGAACCCTGCCAAAGAGCCCAACTCATTGCCAAAAGCGGAACAACTATCACCAGCGGAGCAAGGTAAAGGAGGCCACCGACCGGGGTGCTACCATGACGTGGAGTGGCATAATGGTAGGCCCAGAATGCCCAGAAAAAGACGCCAACAAAATTGTAAAGGGCCATGAATTGCCAGACCGCCCGAGACTGAAGCGTTGTTGTTTTTGAATAGCCGTAGGAGATGAGGGAAAACCACGAGACGAAGCCAATGACAAAATAAACTGCCATCGCGAATCTGATCACCCCACGACACCAACAACCACTTGGTGGTCCCCAAGGGTTGCTGGGCGGGGGGAAGAGAAAACTCAGCATAATCAAAGCTGTTAACAACGCCAGCGGCGAGAGGAGCCAAGCTACCACGCGAGCTGCCGTCTTTGCATGCATGAGCAAATCAACTTGATAAGCAGGGAGACCGGCTCGTCAAAATTCTCGCCGGAGGCATGGTAGCTGTCACTGTCTATTGGACTCCATCCACGGGTCGCGTATGCGTGCCGGGTGTTGTCTACCAGCATCGCGAACAGCTCCTAAATTCGCTACTTCATCGCGGCGAGCAGGGTGTCGGCGATGGTGCTGGGGGTTTCGGCGACGGTGATGCCGGCGGCGCGGAGGGCTTCTTTCTTCGCGGAGGCGGTGCCTTTGCCGCCGGAGATGATGGCGCCGGCGTGGCCCATGCGGCGGCCGGGAGGTGCGGTGGCGCCGGCGATGAAGCCGGCCACGGGTTTGTCGCAGTTCTCGGCGAGCCAGGCGGCGGCTTCTTCCTCGGCCGAGCCACCGATTTCGCCGATGAGGATGATGCCGTGGGTGTCCGGGTCCTCGGCAAGGAGGCGGACGGCGTCGAGCGTGTTCGTGCCAATGATCGGGTCGCCGCCGATGCCGATGCAGGTGGATTGTCCGTGTCCGCGGCTGGTCAACTGCCAGACGGCCTCGTAGGTGAGCGTGCCCGAGCGGGAGACAACGCCGATGTGGCCGGGCTTGTGGATGTAGCCGGGCATGATGCCGATCTTGCACTGTCCGGGCGTGATGATGCCGGGGCAGTTCGGGCCGATGAGGCGGGAAGACGAGCTCTTGAGCATTTCCTTCACGCGCATCATGTCGAGGACGGGGATGCCCTCGGTGATGCAGACGATGAGCTCCACGCCGGCGTCGGCGGCCTCGAGGATCGCGTCGGCCGCGAACTCGGGCGGGACGAAGATCATGGTGGCGTTGCAGCCGGTCTGCTCGCGCGCCTCGTGGACGGTGTCGAAGACGGGGACTTTGTCGTCGAACATCTCGCCGCCGCGGGCGGGGGTGACGCCGGCCACGACGTTGGTGCCGTAGTCGATGCAGTTGCGGGTGTGGAAGGCGCCGGACTTGCCGGTGATGCCCTGGACGACGAGGCGGGTGTTTTTGTCGACGAGAACGGACATAAGATTACTCCCGGGGTGCGAGTTTGACGATCTGCTGCGCGGCGTCGTCGAGGTCGGTGGCAGAGGCGATGGGCAGGCCGGACTCCGCGAGGAGCTTGCGGCCCTGCTCGACATTGGTGCCCTCGAGGCGGACGACGAGGGGGATGTTGAGTTTCAGCGCCTTGACGGCGTTGAGGACGCCCTGGGCGATGATGTCGCACTTCATGATGCCGCCGAAGATGTTGACGAGGATGGCCTTCACCTTGGGGTCGGAGAGGAGGATCTTGAAGGCCTCGGTGACCTGCTCCTCGGTGGCGCCGCCGCCGACGTCGAGGAAGTTGGCCGGCTCGCCGCCGTGGTGCTTGATGATGTCCATCGTGGCCATGGCGAGGCCGGCGCCGTTGACCATGCAGCCGATGTTGCCGTCGAGGCCGATGTAGCTGAGGTGGTGCTTCGAGGCCGCGACCTCGCGCGGGTCTTCCTCGGCCACGTCACGCAGGGCGACGATGTCGGGATGGCGGAAAAGGGCGTTGTCGTCGAAGGAGAACTTGGCGTCGAGGGCGAGGACTTGTCCGCCCTTGGTCAGGACGAGCGGGTTGATCTCGACCATCGAGCAATCGCAATCGTGCCAGCAGCGGTAGAGGGCGGCGAAGAGCTTGCAGGCGGCACGCATCTGCTGCGGGGCGAAGCCGAGCTCGCGGGCCAGCTTGCGGGTCTGGAACGGCTGGAGGCCGAAGGCCGGGTCCACCGGTTCGCGGAGGATCTTCTCGGGCGACTTGGCCGCGACTTCCTCGATGTCCATCCCGCCCTCCGAGCTGGCCACGATGACCGGGGCGCCGGTGGCGCGGTCGAGCAGGACGGCGAAGTAGAATTCCTTGGCGATCTCGACCGACTCGGCGACGAGGACCTGATTGACCACGCGGCCTTCGGGGCCGGTTTGGTGGGTGACGAGGGTCTGGCCGAGCATCTTGGCCGCGAGGTCGCGGGCCTGTCCGGCGGTCTTGCAGAGGTGGACGCCGCCTTGGAAGCCGCTGGTGAAGGTGCCTTTGCCGCGGCCGCCGGCATGGATCTGGGCTTTGACGACGAGCGAGTTCGTGCCGAGTTCGCGGGCGACTTTTTCCGCCTCGGCGGGCGTGCGGGCGACCGAGCCGCCGGGGTTGTCGGCGCCGAACTTGGTCAGCAATTCCTTGGCCTGGTATTCGTGGATGTTCATCGGGATCTTTCGGTGGGGACGCGCGGCGGGCGGGTCCGGGGTTGGTCAGGCGGACGAGCGGGCCGCTCGTCCCTACCGCCTCATGCCGTCTCGGTCGCGTTCAATGCGGCCAGCGTGGCTTGCTCGATTTCCGCGTAGAGAGCGGCGTCGGCCTTGAGCGCTTCCTTGGCCGCGTCGCGGCCTTGGGCGAGTTGGTTGCCCTTGAAGCTGAGCCAGGAGCCGCGTTTCTCGAGGACGTTCTTCTCGAGGGCGACGTCGATGAGCGAGCCGACGTTCGAGATGCCCTCGTTATACATGATGTCGAACTCGGCCTCGGTGAAGGGCGGGGCGACCTTGTTCTTCACGACCTTGATGCGGGTGCGGTTGCCGGTGACGGCGCCGTCGCCCTGCTTGATCGCGCCGATGCGGCGGATGTCGCAGCGGACGGAGGCGTAGAATTTGAGCGCCTTGCCGCCGGGGGTGGTCTCGGGATTGCCGAACATGACGCCGATCTTCTCGCGGATCTGGTTGGTGAATATGCAGCAGGTGCGGGCCTTCGAGATGAGGCCGGTGAGCTTGCGCAAGGCGGCGCTCATCAGGCGCGCCTGGGTGCCCACGGTGGAGTCGCCGATCTCGCCCTCGAGTTCCTGCTTGGTCACGAGCGCGGCGACCGAGTCGAGGACGATGACGTCGAGGGCGTTCGAGCGCACGAGGGTCTCGCAGATGCGCAGGGCTTCCTCGCCCGAGCTGGGCTGGGAGACGAGGAGGTCGTCGAGGTTGACGCCGAGGCGCTGCGCGTATTTCGGGTCGAGCGCGTGCTCGACGTCGATGAACGCGGCGAGGCCGCCCGCCTTCTGGGCCTGCGCGATGACGGTGAGCGTGAGGGTCGTCTTGCCCGAGGACTCGGGGCCGTAGATCTCGACGACGCGGCCGCGCGGGAACCCGCCGGTGCCGAGGGCGCGGTCGATGAGGATGTTGCCGGTCGGGATGACCTCGATGTTCGTGTGCGAGTGGTCGCCGAGGCGCATGATGGCGCCGTCGCCGTAGTCCTTCGCGATCTGCTGGAGCGCGAGGTCGAGGTTCTTGTTGCGCTGGGACGACGCCTTGTCGTCGCCGGCGGGTTTGGCATCGGTGGATTTGGGCGGCATGGTCTAGATGTCGAGGTTGCGGACGTTGAGGGCGTTGTCCTCGATGAAGTGGCGGCGCGGCTCGACCACGTCGCCCATGAGGACGGTGAACATCTTGTCGGCCTCGACGGCGTTGGTCTCGTCGAGCTTCACGCGCAGGAGGCGGCGCTTCTCGGGGTCCATCGTCGTCTGGAACAGTTCCTTGGCGTTCATTTCGCCGAGGCCCTTGAATCGCTTGATCTGCACGCCGCGGCGGCCGATTTCCTTCACGAGGTCGAGGATGCGCGGGATGGCGAAGATCTCGTGCTTCACCTCGCGCTCGCCCTCGCCTTCCACGAGGTGGAAGATCGGGCTGTCGGTCGCCGTGTAGTGGTCGATGTCGAGGCCCTTCTTGGAAAGCTCGCTGGTCAATTTCTCGACGGCGGCCGACTCGTGGATCTCCACGAGGCTGGCCCGGCGTTTGCGGGCGGGGGCCGCGGCTTCCTTGGGAGCGTCCTTGGCCGGGGCGGCGTCGCCGTTCTCGGCCACGGGCATCTCGGTCTCGAAGAGGTTGAGGTCGGTGTTCTTCGTGGCGAACTGCTTCAGCTCCTCCTCGTCGTGGAAATACTCGACGCTCTCGTCATTGCCGGTGCGGATTTTGATGAGGTAGATGGGCAGCTTGCCGCTCTTCGGGTCGCGCGCGGCGAGGTAGCTCTCGAAGTCGCCGCCGTGGCGCTTGATCGCGTGGCTCGTCTTGGAAAGGCGCTCGAGGAGTTCGAGGATTTCCTTGAGCTGCGTCTCGCTGAAGACCTTCTTGTTCTTGAGGTGGACGAGGCGGATGTCCTCGGCGCCGAGCGAGATGAGGATGCGCGTGAGCTGGGCGTCGTCGTCCACGTATTCCTCCCGCTTCTTGCGCTTGATCTGGTAGAGCGGCGGCTGGGCGATGTAGACGCACCCGCGGCGGACCAGTTCGGTCATCTGCCGGTAGAAGAACGTGAGGAGCAGCGTGCGGATGTGCGATCCGTCCACGTCGGCGTCGGTCATGATGATGATGCGGCCGTAGCGAAGCTTCTCGAAGTTGAACGAGCCTTCCTGGTCGCCGTCGCCGATGCCGGTGCCGACGGCGGTGATCATGGTCTGGATCTCCGTGTTCTGCAGCACCTTGTCCAAGCGCGCCTTCTCCACGTTGATGAGCTTGCCGCGGATGGGGAGGATGGCCTGGAAACGGCGGTCGCGGCCCTGCTTGGCCGAGCCACCGGCCGAGTCGCCCTCGACGATGAAGAGTTCGGTGAGCGACGGGTCGCGCTCGGAGCAGTCGGCCAGTTTGCCGGGGAGTCCGCCACCGGTCAGCGCGCTCTTGCGCACGGTCTCGCGGGCTTTGCGCGCGGCCTCGCGGGCGCGGGCGGCGGTGATGGCCTTCTCGAAGACCTTCTTGGCCACCGCGGGATTGGAATCGAAGAAGTCCATCAACCCCTCGTAGATGACCGAGCTGACGATGCCGTCCACCTCGGGGTTGACGAGTTTCACCTTGGTCTGGGACTCGAACTTGGGGTCGGGGTGCTTGAGGCTGAGGACGCAGATGAGGCCCTCGCGCACATCGTCGCCGGTGATCGGCGGGTCCTTCTCCTTGGCGAGATTGCTCGCCTTCGAATACTGGTTGATCGCGCGGGTCAGGGCCGAGCGGAACCCGGTCATGTGCGTGCCGCCGTCCGGGTTCGGGATGGAATTGGTGAAGCAGAGGATCTGGTCCGTGTAGGAGTCGTTGTATTGCATCACGCAATCAACGAAGACGTCCTCCTCGACGTCCTCTCCGTCCTTGCTCTTCATCTTGGTCTTCCGCTGGCCGAGGAGCTTGATGACCTTCGGGTGCAGGACCTGCTTGCTCTCGCCGAGTTCGCGCACGAATTCTTCGATGCCGAGCTTGTAGAGGAAGACGGAGGTCTTGGGCTCGCCCTCGACGCGCTCGTCGATCAGGCGGATCTCGAGGCCGGAATTGAGGAAGGCCAGCTCGCGCAGGCGCGCGGCCAAACGCTCGAAGACGAACTCCGTGGTGGTGAAGATCTCGCCGTCGGGCAGGAAGGTGATGAGCGTGCCGGTCTGCTTCTTGCTCTTGAGCTCGCTGAGGACCTTGAGCTGCTGCGTCGTCTTCCCCTTGGCGAACGACATGAAGTAGACCTTGCCGTCGCGGTAGACCTCGGCCTTGAACCACTCAGAGAGGGCGTTGACGCACTTCGCGCCGACGCCGTGGAGGCCGCCGCTGAACTTGTAGGCGCCCTGGCCGAACTTTCCTCCGGCGTGGAGGTTGGTCAGCACGAGTTCGATCGCGGGGATCTTCCACTTCGGGTGGACATCCACGGGGATGCCGCGGCCGTTGTCACGGATCGAGCACGAGCCGTCCGCGTGGATGGTTACATCGATGCGCGTGCAATGCCCGGCCAGGTGCTCGTCGATCGAGTTGTCAAGGACCTCGTAAACGCAGTGGTGCAAACCGCGCTCGTCGGTGTAACCGATATACATCCCGGGGCGCTTGCGCACCGCCTCGAGTCCCTCAAGTTTGTCGATCTGTGCGGCGTCATACGCCTGCGCGACCTTGCCTACGTTTTCAGTGTCCGCCATGTGTTCCGTGCCGATAAAGAATGGGCGCCGGGCGATCATTCCACCCCCGGATTCCCGGGGCGCGGCAATGCTGGCACGGCGCGGCCAATTGCGTCCTGTAGGCTATCCCACGCCCCCCCCTGCTCCAGACTTTTTTCCTCCTCCGGCGCGACATTTCGCGTCATAGGCCCGGACAGCGTCCGCCGCGCCTCCGGCATTCGCCAAAGGCCGCCCCCGCGACTATGGTCGCGTCCATGAAGGAGTTCGATTTCGTGGTCATCGGGGGCGGAAGTGCCGGCTACGCCGCGGCGCGCACGGCGGCGGCCCTCGGCCTCCGCACGGCCGTGGTGGACGGGGCGGAGGAACTCGGCGGGCTGTGCATCCTGCGCGGGTGCATGCCGAGCAAGACGCTGATCGAGTCGGCCAACCGGATGCAGGAAATCCGCGAAGCCGGGGAGTTCGGCCTGGATGCCGGACCGGTGCGCTTCGACGGCCAACGCATCATCGCCCGCAAGCGGCGCCTGATCGCGGACTTCGCTTCCTACCGCGCGGGCCAGCTCGAAGGCGGCGCCTTCGAACTCGTGCGCGGCCGCGCCCGCTTCACCGGACCGCACGAGATCGCCGTCGTCCTCCGCGAGGGAGGCGAGGCGGCGCTCCGCGCCCGCAGTTTCCTCGTGGCCACCGGTTCGGTCATCCGGCACCCCGATATCCCGGGCTTGGCCGACGCCGCGCCTTTGACGAGCGACGACGTCCTCGACAACCCCGATCCGCCCGCGTCGCTCATCGTCTTGGGGGCCGGCCCGGTCGCGCTCGAACTCGCGCACTACCACAACGCCCTCGGGTCGCGGGTCACCGTGATCCAGCGCAGTCCGCACGTGCTCAGCTCGATGGACCACGATGTGTCGGACGCCGTCCAGCAGGGCATGGAGAAGCACGGGGTCCGCTTCGCCCTCGGCTGCCGGATCCTCGCGGCCGGACGCGGGGCGGGCGGCAAGTGGGTGCGCGTGGAGCGGGACGGACACGAGGAGACGCACGAAGCCGACGAGATTCTCCTCGCGCTGGGACGCGACCCGGCCACGGCGGGGCTCGACGCGGGCAACGCGGGCTTGGAAATCGCGCGCGGGGCGCCCCTCGCCACCAACCCGGCGCAGCAAACAAGCGTGCCCCACATTTTCGGCGCCGGCGACGTGACCGGCGAACTGGAGATCGTCCACATCGCCATCGAGCAGGGCGAGATCGCCGCCCGGAATGCGGCGCGTATTCTCGGCGGTGACTCCGGACCGCTTGAAGAGATCGATTACCGCCTTCGCCTCTTCGCCGTCTTCACGCAGCCCGAGGCCGCCATGGTCGGCCTGAGCGAGCGCGACGCCCGCGCGGCCGGACGGGATGTCGCGGCCGCGTGCTACCCGTTCGACGACCACGGCAAGTCCATCGTCCACGGAAAGATCCACGGCTTCGTGAAATTGCTGGCCGACCGCGCCACCGGCGAGCTGGTCGGCGGGGCCGTCGTCGGGCCGCACGCCTCCGAGTTGATCCACGAGGTCGTGGTGGCCCTGCGCTACCGGGCCACGGCCGCGCAATTCGCGAAAATCCCCCATTACCACCCCACGCTGTCGGAGATTTGGACGTATCCGGCGGAGGAATTGGCGGCGGCGACCTGACGGTTCCGGATTCGTTTTGACACCCCCCGCCCGGCCACTAACGTGAAAGGCTCACCACCAAAATGAACCTCAGCAATCTTGTGAATCCAATGAGCGAACCCACCACCGCCGGCGGCACCAACCGCAACCACCTTTCGAGCGACGTCGAAGTCAAGGGAACCCTGAAATTCCAGAACGACCTCGTGTTTGACGGCAAAATCGAGGGCGAGATCGTCTCCAACGCCACCCTCACCATCGGCAAGAGCGCCCACGTGCAGGGCGAGGTCAAATCGAAGTCGGTCATCATCCTCGGCTCCGTCCAGGGCAACATCGACGCCGCCGAGCGCGTCGAACTCAAGGCCACCGGCCAGCTCATGGGCGACCTGCGCGCCGGACGCATCGTGATCGAGGACGGCGCCACCTTCGTCGGCAAGTCCGAGGTGAGCCCGAACAAGACCGCGCTGCAGCGCGCCGAGAGTTCCCGCCCCGCGACCCCTCCCGAGCAACCCAAGAAGGGCCTGATCTAAGGCAGGCCCCGCCATGCCGCCGCGCATCGCGAAGAGGGCGGTCAACTGCCCCCGCTGCGGCGCCTCGCAATCCGAGTCGTCGGGAGCCATCAGCACGTTCTGCCGCGCTTGCGGGCAGCATTTCGAGCTGTCCGAAAAGCCCGGCAACGGCACGCCTCCGCCGTCCCTGCGTGACAAGTTCGCCCCGGTCCTCGAGCGGCTCGAACCGCTGAAGCAGCGCGCCCTCGAGGCCGCCGAACCGCTCCTCGTCCGCTACGAGCCGCAGCTCGCGAAGCTGCGCGAACTCTACGAGAAGTGGCACCCGCCGGAGTTCCGCCGCGTGCGCTGCCACGAGTGCGGACGCATCCACGAGGTGCCGCGACTGGCCTCGTCCACCTCGTGCCCCAACTGCAACGCGCACATCGACCTCTACAACGTGGTGGTGGACAAGCGCCTCACGCAGGTCGTGCGCACCCGCGGTTCGCTCGTCATCAAGAAATTCGGTTACCTCAACAACCGCATCACCATCTGCGGACAAGCCGACATCGGCGGCGGCGCGGCCGGGCGCATCTTTTGCGACGGCGAGACGATCATCCGCACCAACGGCCGCCTCAACTGCGAGATCGGCTCGCGCCGCGTCCGCGTCGAGAAGGGCGCCGACGTCATCGTGGCCCATCCCATCCGCGTGCGCGACCTTGTCGTCCGCGGCAAGCTGACCGCGCGCATCTATTGCAACGGCACCCTGCGCGTCCTCAAGCACGGCTTCCTCAAGGGCGAGGTCCACGCGCGCTCGATCCAGGTGGACAAGGGCGGCCTGCTCCATGCGGAGTTGAACATCAGCCGGTTCGACGAAGCCGATCCCGATGTCCTCGGCACCCCGCAGGAACGCGCCTGCTACATGGCGCTGGAGGACATCGTCCTGCCGCAGAAGCAGGCCACTTTGGAAATCTGACGCGCCCGACGTGCGTCCTCAGACGCGGAAGATCGCGCCGAGTTTCTTCCCGAGGATGAGGCTGGCCCCGAGGATGGTCACCGCGAGGAAGGCCATGGCCCACACGCCGAGCGCGCTGGCGATGAAGCGCCCGTCGCCGAGCAGCATGTAAAGTTCGTAGATCGCCTTGGTGATGGGGAAATCCTCCTGCTTCTGCGCCAGGATGAGCGAGTCGCTCACCTCCAGCATGGCGAACGAGAACGCAAGCAGCGCGCCGGCCAGCAGGTTGGCCGCGATGAGCGGGATGGTGATGCGACGCAGCGCGCGGAGCGGGGGACATCCGAGGTTCTGCGCGGCCTCCTCCAACGTCACGCTCGTCTGCTGGAAACCGGCCGCGGCCGAGCGCACGACGTAGGGAAGACGGCGCACGCTGTAGGCGATGACGAGGATGAGCAGCGGGTCGGCGGCCGGATTCAGCGCGGAGAAAAGTTTCCCTTCCTGCGTCATGGCCAGATACCCGAACGCCAGCACGAGTCCGGGCACGGCCAGCGGCAGCATGGCCAGCGCGTCGAGGATCTGGCGTCCGGGCAACTTGCTGCGCACGACCACGTAGGCGATGCCGATGCCGAGGATCACGTCGATCAGCGTGGCCAGGCCGGCGTAGCGCAGGCTGTTCTGGATCGAGGGCAGCGTGAGGTTGTGCCCGAGCGCCGCCTCGAAGTGCGAGAGCGTGTAGTGCGTCGGCAGGATGGTGTCATACCAGTCGGTCGAGAACGCCACGAGGACGACGCCGAGGTGCGGCAGCACGGCGATGAAGGTCACGAGCGCGAAGAAGCCGGAGCAGAGCAACCCGCCGAGCGTGCCCACAGCGCGCGGCCCGCCGAGGCTGGTCGCCTTCGGCATCATGGCGTGGCTGTCGCGTCCGAAGAGGAAACGTCCCGCGGCGTAGAGCACCACCGTGGCCGCGAGCATCACCGCCACGAGCGCGAACGGAAACGGATTGCCCCCGATGTCCTTGATCCCGGAGAAGATCTGCACCGACGTCACCCGCGTGTATTCGAACATGAGCGGCACGCCGAGTTCGGTGAATGCCCAGATGAAGACGATGGTCCCGCCGGCGAACATGCCCGGCATGATGAGCGGCAGCGTGATGCGGAAGAACTTGCGCAGCCCCGTGCAACCGAGATTTTCCGCGGCCTCCTCCATGGCCGGATCCACGTTGGCCAGCGCGGCCACGAGGTTGAGGTAGAGGATCGGGTAAAGATGCAGCGCGTTCATCACCACGATGCCCCAGAACCGCCCTTGGCCGAGCCAGTCCACCGGATGCTCGGGCGACATCAGGCCGATCGAGGAGAGCAGGGCGTTGAACGCGCCGGCCTGCCCGAGGATGGCCTTGATGCCGATCGCACCCACGAAAGGCGGAAGGATCATCGGGATGAGGACGAGCGCGGCCAGCAGGTTCTTGCCCGGGAAGAGATAGCGGTCGGAGACGAAGGCCAGCGGCAGCGCGATCAGAATGGTGAGCAGCGTGCTCCACACGGCCAGCCAGAACGCGTTGGTCAGTCCCTCGAGGTAGATCGGGTTGCGGAAGACTTCCCCGATGTAGGTCAGCGTGAACCGTCCGCCCGAATCGAAGAATGCGCCCCGCACCGTCTCGCCGATGGGCCAGAGGAAGAAGAAAAAGAAATACAGCCCCGCGATGACGAAGATGCTGACGGAAAGGCGGCGGCTCATCGTCCCTCCTTCGCCAAGCGTTCGGCCTCGCGGTATTGCGCACGGAAGTGGTCGCCCAGGTCCTTGGCCAACCGCACCTCGGCGATGCGTCCGCTCGCGGCAAGGGCCGGGCGGATGCGGTCGCGCGCGACATCGTAACCGACGGCCGTCAGGTCGCCGAAGCGCGCCGTCGCCTCGGGCGGGAAGCCCGCCGCGATCAGCGCCTTCCACGCGGCCACCAACTCGTCATGCGGGTCGAGGCACACCACGCGCACGATGAAACCGATGGTCGTGAAGAGGTGGCCTGTCCACGTCGGATGGTAGGTGAAGAGCTTGGCCTCCTCGTAAGGCATCACATCGGGATCGGATCGGAACTGGCGGAACTCCGGCGCGTAAAGCTCCTTGCGCACCGGCATGCGGCGCAGGGCGTAGCGCACCGGGCCGCCCGGCGTCCCCACTTTGAAGTTCCACAGCTTCTGGCCTTCGATCGAAAGGACGAAGTCGATGAAGCGTCGTGCCGCGTCGGGGTTCGGCGCACCGCGGAGCATGGCGATGGGGTCCACGCCGACCGAGGAGCCGCCCGCCGGGGTGAAATACTGCAGGCGAGACGGCGCATCGCCGACCTTCACGGCCTCGCTCTGGAATCGCCCGAAAAAGTCGATGCACATGCCGATGGCCGCATCGCCCTGCGACACGTCCACCGGCACCTTCGATCCGGCGTCGGTGAAGTAGCGCGCGTTAGCCGAGGCGCGCTGGATGATGCGCAAACCGTCCTCCCATCCCGCAGCCAGGGCCGCCTCACGCGCCCCTTCCGGCGCCGCGGCGACCCGCTCCTGCATCTGCTGCTGCAGGATCATCTCGAACGCCTTGGCCGCCGATCCGCTCTTGGTCGGATCGGCCAGTGCCACCTGCTTGAGGAACTCCGGACGGCCGAGGTCGGACCATGCTGCGGGCAACTCGCCCACGCCGAGCCGCCGCAGCGAGTCGCGGTTGTAGCAGATGCCGAAGCTCGACACGACGGCGCCGATCCAAAGCCCGGCCGGATCACGGAAGGGCTCGCCCGAGACTTCCTGCGGGATCGAGTCCTCGCCGAACCACGACGGATGGCGGGCGAGCACACCGGAGTCGGCAAGCCTCCCGGCTGCCGCCTGCATCTGGAAATCGAAGGCGCCGCCGCCGAAGAACACATCGATACCAATGCCATTGGTCGAGGCGAGGAAGGCGCGGCGCGCAGCCTGACCCGCATCATCCGCCGCCGGGTCTTCCGCCGGAACGACCTTCGGATTGTCGAACGCGGACGCCACCTGCGGCGTCCAGTCCCTCCCGGCCCGCCGCCACTCGCTCTCGAAAGCCGCGAAGAACTCGCCCTTGAGGAAGCGGGCGATCTCGTTCGCGCCGCCGGGCATGCGCCAGTCGATGCGGACCGTGCGGCCCGTCTCCGCGCGGTAGTGATCGCCGAAAGCCTTCGTGAACTCGTAGCGGATCGCCTCGTTGTGCGGTGTGACGACAACGAGCGTGTCATCCGCGGCCGCGAACAAGTCCTCCTCCGGCCGCAGCGCGAAGGGCAGCCCAACGACCACGACGAGGGCCAGCAGGACCAGTGAAACGCGCCACATCAGTCGCGGAGGATGATGACATCCTCGCACCGGGCGCGCACCGCGAGGTCGCGGTCGGCAGGCCGGGCCGAGGGTCGCGGGTTGAGTTCGAAAACCTTGAGGGTCGCGCCACCCGTGTCGAACTGGTATTGCGCCACCTCTCCGAGATAAACCGCATCGCCGATGCGGCCGGTGGCCGTGTTCTCCGCGCCGCCAGACTCACAGAACTCCCACGCCTCGGGGCGCACCGAAACCGTCGCCGCCTCGCCCGCGCGCGGCGTCCAGTCGGGATCGCCCGCCGCGCCGCGGAAGACCCCGGCTGCGGTGCGCACCGTCACGCCTTCCGCCCCGGCGCCGAGGACCTCACCGGTGAGGAAGTTGGTTTCGCCGATGAAGTCCGCCACCACGCGCGAGCGCGGACGCCGGTAAACTTCCTCCGGCGTTCCGATCTGCGCGATGCGTCCGGCGGCCAGAACGGCCATGCGGTCGGAAATCGAAAGGGCCTCTTTCTGGTCGTGGGTCACGTAGATCGCGGTCAGCCCGAACTCGCGGCAGACCCTCCGGATCTCCGTGCGCATCTCGAGGCGGAGCTTGGCGTCGAGATTGGAAAGCGGCTCATCGAGGAGCAGGGCGCGCGGCCGGATAACCAGCGCGCGGGCCAAAGCGACGCGCTGCTGCTGGCCGCCGGAGAGTTGTGCGATCTTGCGGTCGGCATACGCGTCCATCCGCACCGAAGCCAGCGCCTCGTGGACGCGGCGGTCGATCTCCGCGCGGGCGACCCGGCGTTCCTCCAGTCCGAAAGCCACGTTGCCCGCCACCGTGAGATGCGGCCAGAGGGCGTAGCTCTGGAACATCATGCCCGTGTTGCGCCGGTGAGGAGGAAGGCGCGTCACGTCCTCGTCGCCGAAGAGGATCCGTCCCTCCTCGGGGATGTAGAAACCCGCGATGTTGCGCAGCAGCGTCGTCTTCCCGCACCCGCTCGGGCCGAGCAGGAAGAAGATCTCCCCGGGCTCGATGCGGAGGCTGATGCCATCGAGCGCCGTGTGGCTGCCGAACCTTTTCACGAGTCGTTCGATGGTGATCGAGATCATGCAGCGCCCAGACGTGTAGCCTCCCGCCCTCCCGGCGGCAACGACAGAGCGGTGGCGGGGACGACACAATTCTCGGCGCGCTCCGTGCTTGGCAGGACGGCCCGAGTGCCGCATTTTCCGCCGCGTATGAGCGAAGATGATCTGATCGCGCTGCAGTCGCGGCCCGGAATTGCCCCGTGGCGGGTGCGTGCCGCCCGCTGGGTCGAGTCCAAGCGGGTGCAGTATTTCATCGTCGCCGTCATCCTGCTCAACGCGGTCATCCTCGGCCTCGAGACCAGCCCGGACCTCATGGCCAGCCACGGTCGGCTGCTCGTCGCCATCGACAAGGCGTGCCTCGCGGTCTTCATCGTCGAACTCACGATCAAGATCGCCGCGTATCGCTGGGCTTTCTGGCGCAGCCCTTGGAACATCTTCGATTTCATCGTGGTCGGCGTCGCCCTGGTCCCCGGCGCGGGCCCATGGGCCGTGCTGCGCTCCCTGCGCGTGCTGCGGGTCATGCGGTTGCTCACCGTCATTCCCTCGCTGCGCAAGGTCGTGGCCGCCTTCCTGCACGCCATCCCCGGCCTCGGGGGCGTGCTGCTGTTGATGTCCGTCTTCCTCTACACCTCGGCCGTCCTCGCCGTGAACCTCTTCGGACGCGACTTCCCGCAATGGTTCGGCACGCTCGGCGGCAGCCTTTTCTCGCTCTTCCAGATCCTCACGCTTGAAGGGTGGGCCGACATGGCCCGCACGATCATGGAGACCAAGCCGTGGGCCTGGGCGTTCTTCCTGCCGTTCATCATCATCGCGACGTTCACTGTCCTGAACCTCTTCATCGGCATCATCGTCTCGACCATGCAGGAACTCGCGCTCACCCCGGAGAAGCGCGAGGACACCGATCGCACCCGCGAGCTGCTCCAGCGCATGGAGGCGGACCTCAAATCGCTCCGTCAGCAACTCGACCGGGATCGCCCGGATGACCGCGGCTGAGCGCGGTGGACTTCACATCAGCTTGCGGATCACCGCGGCGTAGCGGTTGTAGAGGAATCCCGAGGCGACGAGGAGCGCGCCGAGGACGAGGAAACTGAGGATGCGATAGACCGTCCCGAGTTCCCAGACATCGACAAGGAAAATCCTCCCGACCGCCGCGGCCAGAATGGCCAGCCCGAGCAGGCGGTAGGTGCGCTCGCGGAGGGCGAAACCCGCGGCGAGGACAAGAGCGGCCAGCACCGACCAGGACATCGTGACAAGAAATCCCTGCGTGTTCGCGGCCACGAGTTTCCAGACGAGGAGCCAGAGCCACAGGACCCCGGCGATGATGCTGCCGACCTGCGCCGCGCGCGGATAGAAGACCATCCCGGCCAGCCTCGCCGATCCGATCCGCTCGGACAGCAGCAGAAGCAAGGGCGCGAGGAGCGCCGGCCAGAACACCGGATCGCCATCGGCCAGTGCGCGGAGCGAGTGCGCGATGGCGGCCAACAACAAGACGGCGGCCGAGGGCAAGGGCGACCAACTCCGGAGGGAGGCCGCGGCGAGGAAGCCGAGGAAAGCGAGCAACGCCAGCACCGGCACGATCGCCGACGCGGCGACGTAGGAATGAATGACCCCGATGACGCCGAGGGCGGCCAAGAACTCGATCCCCCGTCGCGCGTAGAACACAAACGGCTGCCCCGGATCCCGCCAGGCGCGGGCCGCGGCGGATTGCAGCACGAAGAGCCCGAGCGCCGCAGCACAACGCCCGAATTGCCCTTCTTGTCCGACGATGTCCATGAAGCGCACGAAGACCACGAACGAGCAGAGCTGGCTGGCCGCGAGCAGCGGCAGGCATTTCGTGCGGCAGGCCACGACGACCACCGCCAAGCCCAGCGCCGCGACGACGGGCAGTTGCCCGGGCATCGGGAAGTGGTCCGTCGCCCAGAAAAGCAGGACCATGACGAAGACGAGCGACCACGCGCTTTGCCAGAAGAGGCGAACCCATCCGGGCAAGGCCCAGCGTTGCTGCGCTCCCCACCAGCGGATCTGGACGAGAGCGCCGGCGCCGAGCCAGGCCGCCGGAGCGAACACCCCGAAATCGTCGATGGCGATCCACTCTCCGAGCGCGGCCATGAGGAAGACCTGCGCAGCCAGCGCGATTTCCGGCATCCGCACCACGCGAAGCGAGAATACGCCCAGCACGGAAACAACCACGAGCGCGACGAGGGTGGCCGTGTCGGACGTGCCCTCGAAGATCCCACCCAATCCAGTGAGCGCGGCCAGCGCGACGAGCGACACGGCCCGCCATTCCAACGAGGGGACGGCGAGCAGGCCGCGCTGTTGCTTGAGCAGCCATGCGGTGGCGGCGAGGACCAAGGCCACCGCGCCCGACGTCAGTGCCGCATGGGGCAGGTCCGAAGAGATCGCCTCGAAGGACATCCCCACGGCGAGCACCGCGGCCAAGCCGCAGAAGAATTGGAAGACCCATCCGTTGCGTCCGCGGCTCATCTTCATCATCGTCACCGCCTGCAGAGCAAAGAGGAGCGCGGCCTGGTATCCGCTGAACTTGAGGAAAAGCCCAAGGGTGACGAGGGCCAATCCCTGCGCGAGATAGCTGCCATCGAAGAACTGCTCTTCACCGCTCCTGCGCGCCGAAAGGCGGGCGAGCAGCAGCAGGAGAACGCCGAAGACCAAGGTGAACAACCACAGTTGGTCGGGATGCGTCCCGGCGAACAAGGGGGCGGTCAGCCCGTAGAAAGCGCCGTTGTTGAGCGTCAGGAAGGTCGCGCGGCCGCCATCGGAAAGCCGCCCCGCCCGCGCCGCAAAGGCGGCCACCGTGAACACGAGCCAGTAGCACGCGGGGAAGAGCAGCGCCGAGCGGAAGAGCGCCGCATCCTCCACGTTCACCGCGAACAAGCTCCCGGTCTGCTGGAATCTCCAGAACGCAAAGGCGAGATAACATCCGGCCAGGCTCACGTAGGAGAGCGACGACCAGCGCGGGCGGACGAGCAGGACGACCGCCACGATGCTGAGCAGCAGGTTGCTGAAGAGGGAGAAGCCGGCCACCGGGTTGATCGCGGCCGTGTAGAAGGCGAGCGCGGTCGTCACGGCCGCCACCGCCTCGAGGCGCAAGCACACGGCCAGCAGCAGGATCGCGCCGGCCAGCGCGACGAGCAGGACGCCACCCACGAGCGGACTCTCGATCACGCGCAGCGGCTCGATGAAGTGCGCCGCGTAGGTCGCGTAGTAGATGGCCGCCATTCCGCCGCCGGCCAGCACATTGCCGAAATGAAGCATCTGCGCGGACCGGCGCCTCAGGAAAAGTCCGCCCGCCGCGAGCGCCGCGCCCGCGAGGTAGATGAGCGCCAGCTTGCCCCCGGCCCCCAGCTTCACCACGAATTCCTGCCACGCGAAGTTGCCGAGGAAGACGAGCCCGGTGAGCAGGATCACGATCCCCGCGCGCACCAGCCAAACGCGGCCGAGGCGCAACTCGAACGACTCCCGCGGGGGCGGCGGAGGCACCGGCGTCTCAACGCGCACGGGCTCCGGACGGAAGATGGGTGTCGGCGCAGGCCGCGCTGCGGGCGGTGGAACAGGCAGGGGCGGCGGTGCCGCCTCCGGCTTCGGAGGCTCCTGACGGGCGACGACCGGCTCGACCGCGACGGGCGTCGGCTCGACGCGGGCCGCATGCGTTTCCAGGTCCTTGATCCGGCGGTCAATCGCCTCCAACTGCCCGAGGAGCCCGGCTTGTGCCGCGCGGACCTTGGCCAATTCCGAGGCAAGTTCCCGTTCCGTCATATCGAGGCAGTGAAGAAATTCCCGCCCGCCGCCGAGCAGACCACGCCCGGGTCGTTTGGCAAGCATCAAGCCGCGCGAATCGTGAGCCTGATTCCCTCGGGCGCGACGTATAGTCTCTCGCCATGAACAAAGCCCTCACCCTCGCGGCGGCCGCGCTCTGCGCGTTGCTCTCCGCGGCCGACGCCGGACAAAAACACGCCCCGCGCGTTCTCTTTGATTTCCGCGAGGACGCCGACGCCAAACCCTGGACCGTGCGCGACGACGTCGTCATGGGCGGACGCTCGGAAGGCGGCTTCTCGCTCAAGCCCGGCGGCCCCGCCGTCTTCAGCGGACGCGTCTCGCTCGAGAACGACGGCGGGTTTTCCTCCGTGCTGGCCAATTTCGACCCGATCGATGTGTCCGGCTTCACCACGGCCAAGCTCCGCGTGAAAGGCGACGGCAAGAACTACCGTTTCATCGTCGAGTCCGACCCGCGCGAACGCGTCTACTACGTCCACGAATTCTCCACGGGCACGGACTGGCAAACCATCAGCGTCCCCCTCCGCTCGATGTATCCCATGCGCCGCGGCGACCGCCTCAACCAGCCCGACTACCCCGGAAAGACCCTCTCCCAAGTCCGCCTCATGATCGCCAACGGCAAAGCCGAGACCTTCCGCCTCGAGATCGAGAAGATCTGGCTGGAGTAGCTTGGCCGCGTTACTGCGTCTGCCACTTCTTCATCTGCCCGGGCCAGTAGGCTTGGTGCAAGGCGAGTCCCTCTTGTTCCATCAACGGACCGCAGACCTGCACCGCGGGATTCGCCCGCGCGATGATCTCGCGGCTGGTCAACGGGTCGGGCTTCGGCTGGTCGCGGATGATGCGCTGGAACTGCGCCTCCGTCGTGCCGTAAACCACCCGCAGGATTCCCGCGTTGAGGATGGCGCCGCAGCACATGATGCACGGCTCGCTGCTCGCGTAGAGCGTGCCGCCACGGAACGTCTGGTGGTCCAGCTTGGGCGCGAAAGTGGAAATCAGCGCGAGTTCCGCATGGTGCGTGGGATCGTGGCTGGTCGTCACGTCGTTGCGATACTCGGCCACGATCTTGCCGTCCGAAACCAGCACCGCCCCGAAAGGCGCGCTCCCCGCATCCATCGCCTCCCGGGCCAACTCATACGTGCGCTGGATGAACCCCCGATCCGCCTCCGTGCAGGCCGGGTCATCGGGCAGCGCAGCCGGCGGGTCGGCAAGGAGCAGGCAGGGCAGCAGAAAAACAACCAAGGCGGGTCCCAGCAGCAGGGCGGAGCGCTTCATTCGTCGGAACCTAGGCCGCAGGCAGTGCCGGGGCCAGCGGCGAATCGGCCCCGGCACCCCGCTCAGATCTGCGGGCTCTTCAGGCCGAGGATGAACTGGTTCAGCTTGTGCAGAAGCAGGGGATTGTTGCGCACGGCGAAGGCGATCTCCTCGACGCGGTCGGACGACCGGTGCAAGTCCACGCTGGCCAGCATCGACCAACGCGGCCCCGTCCGGGCATCGGCCGGCGGCTCGGCGCGGACCTTGGTCCCGTCCATCATGGACCAGCGGCGCTTTTGGAATGCGGCCGAGACCGATCCCGTTCCCACCGCCTCGACCGACCCGTCGATCAGCATGGCCACGCCTCCATCAATGGAACTGATGGCCGTGATCGTGCTCGAGCGCGACAGGTGCTTGCGGGCATGGAGGTCCGCCGCCGAGCCGGGCACGGCCGCGAATCGGCGGATGTCCGTGTAGTCCTGCAGGAACGGCTGGTTGCGCGCCAGAATCAGCGCCGACCGCCTCACCTCGGCGTAGGTCTCGGTCCAGATGGCCTCGCGGCCCTTGAGCTTCGACATGCCACCCGCGGCGACGTCGAAAACATCGTCGCCGGGCAACTCCCACAGCCTCTCGAACGGACGCGATTGGAACACCGCTGTCCAATGCTCCTGCTGGGCGAATTTATTCAACAACTGGAGGTCGGACCCGATGAGCAGCCCGTTCTCCCGATGGGCAAACGGCGGGAAACCCGTGAAGAGGCCGACCTGCAGGACGCCGCGCTGAAGAGTGGGGCTATCCGACTCGACAAAGAAACTCCAAGCCCCGGCCTTGGCGACCGAAAGCTGCCCCTTGAGCGGAGGACGGCGTGAAGGAATGGAGTGTCGTGGTGCTCATAACAGCACAGTCAATAGATGACTAATTCAGTCATGTCAAGCGCGGCAATCTCCGACATTGGACGGTGACCGCTCGTTGCTGAAGCCCCGGCGCAACGTCTGCCAAAGCGGCGGCTTCAGCCGTCGTTGATGCGAGTGCTGCGCTCAGCCGTTGCGCTTGTCGCGCTTGGCTTGGCGACGGGCGGTCGTGGCCACCAGGTGGCCCTTTACGCGCGTGGTCTTTCCGGCCTGCTTGATCTTGGATCGGAGGATCCGTGACTTGGCCGTGGTGGCTTTGGCTTTGGTGGGTTTTCTGGCGGGCATGGGAGATAAGCGATGGGTTAGGAATGCTTAAGCATCCTCGCCCGACTTTCCGATTGGAGCAACACCTCCGCGCCGCTTGCTCCGGACGGCGCGCGAGGCCGCGCGCCCTCCAAGCGCCGCACACACCGTCGGACGCGAGCGCGGGGTCAGACCTCCACCGTCTCGCCGTCGCGCGGAATCACGACCTTATCGGCCAGCCCGGCCGCCGCGACTGCGGACGCGAGGCCGGCGTGCGTGGTCGGGCAATGGTTGAGCGCCTCGAGGTGGTTGCACACCACGCGACCGGGCGCGAGGCGGATGAATTCCAGCAGTTCATCCATCGGCATCAAGACCGGCCCGCCCACATCGAGTTGGGCGCTGCCGCACGGCAGCACGCACACGTCCGGCTCGTCCTCAGCCAGCACGCGTCGGACATCGTCCGTCAGGATCGTGTCGCCTGTGAGGTAGAGCGAGGGTTCGGCTTTCAGCCGCAGCAAGTAGCCCGCGCCCGGCCCCATCAGCTTGCTCATCACGCACCCGCCGTGCGAGGCCCGCACCGCGCGGATCGTCCCGCCGGGAAAAGGCGTCTCCACCCCCGGCACCAAAGGGACTGCCGCCAGCCCGCGCTTGCGCAAGCCCGCTTCGTCCGACGCCAGCCCGTAAACCGGCACCCCCGCGTCCGCCAGCACCCGCGCTCCCGCCGCGTCGAGGTGGTCGCAATCCATTCCGAAATGCGTGTGACTGATGATCCCCGCCGTCAGCCCCCGCAACACCTCCCCCGCCCCCGGCGGCAACTCCGTGAGCGGATTCTTCCGCGCCTTGAACCGCAGCACCGAATACGGCGGCAACGTGCCCGGGTCACCCAGCATCGGGTCAACCAAGATCCGCTGCCCCGCCCCCTCGATCACGATGGTCGCGTTGCGGAGTTGATGGATCTTCATCGGGCGAGAAAAGGCTTTCCCTTAGGGCCCTGATACTTCAGAAGGCTTTCTCGAAGCAATGAACTTCCCGGGCCTCAAAATCCAGACCGTCCGAAGCTCAACCTCGGACCGCTCCGCTCCGCCGCACATCCTCAAAGCGTCAATCTGGATGAGCCGACTTGGTCCAAAGGGCCACGCCCTCCTTGAAGGTCTCACGGGTTGGCGATACTGCATTAGTCAACGGTGTGATCAATTCCAGTATTCAACACCGTTGTCCAATACACGTTCGGAACAGAGAATGACTCCGTCGCATCCCGTATGAAAAAGCGCAATGTGTTCTTACTGCTCCTGCTTCAGTTCCTTATCTTTAGTGCTGCATGGATCTATTTCGACTGGAAGGCTGCACGCACAAGGCACGTTAAGCATTATGTTAGCTTCTTTCAGACATGCGTTCAAATGTATGCGATGAAATCGGCCCTCACCAAGAGAGAGCCTTTTTTTCCAGGCAGTCTGGAAGAACTTGAAGCGGATGGAGAGCTGCACTCATCTGATATATATAAAATACACCTGTTTATACCTGACTTTTCTTATCATTCACCCCCGCATACTCAACCACCGAAAGATTTCTATATTTTCACCGGAACTTTCATGGGGTTACAGATGGAATGCCCGCTGTTTGGCGGCGTTCGCTACACAAAACAATAGTCCGAACAGGGCGATGCACCGAACACCTACCCGCTGGCACCGGTGATCGCGGACGTTCCGTAGCCTCCGCCGTTGCCTGCGGATGAGCGGCCGGACATGCTGAGGCATGAAACGCCTGCTCCCACTCCTCATTTGCCTCGCCTCCGTGGTCTGCGTCTACGCAATGGACAGCACGACCATCGGTATCGCGCGTGTGCTCGACGAACCGACGGCGGAGACTCGCGAAATGACGCTGATGGCCGGCGACACGGAGGAGAAGTTGCAGGTGGACCGGAATGTCCGGTTGCACGACCGGGACTTTCGCGGAGTCGAGTTGGTGGACGGGCCGGAGGTGGCGATCCGCGTCACCTTGACGCCGGACGGCACGGCGAAACTCGCTGCATTGACCCGCGAGGCTTTGGGCCAGCGTCTGGCCATCTTCACGGACGGACGAGTGCTGTCCGCACCAGTCGTGCGGGAGGTGATCACCGGCGATTCGCTGATGATCACGGGCAACCTAACACGGAAGGAAGCCGGGGAGCTGGTGGCGGCTTTCGAGAAAGGCAAGGCGAACCGCTGAAACACTGGATGGGCATTTGTGAGCACTCTGCATTTGCCGCTGAGGGCTGCCGGCATTAGGTTTCCCGGCGTGAGCACGGCAACCTTGGAGTTGATTCAAATTTGCGAGGCACTTCCGGAGGACAAGCGCACGGAGGTGGCGGATTTCGCGCGCTTCCTGCTCGAACGCGAAGGCGATGAACGCTGGGACGCCATCATTGCCGAGGGCGAGCCCCGCGCCAAGTTCGAGGCATTCCTTCGGGACGCCGCATCCTCCGAGGCGGAGCCCTTCGATCGGACCAGACTGTGAAGTCCTTGGTCCGGCCGAGTTTTTAGGCCGCTTACAGCCGCCTCTCAGAGAAGACGAAGCGGGATGCACGGAAAGCCTATGTGCGTTTCGAGCAGGACCCAACCCACCCAGCTCTGCGCTTCAAGAAGCTCGCCGGATATGCAGACGTCTAGTCCGTCCGCATCTCGGCGCAATATCGGGCAGTCGGACAGCGCCGGGGTGAGGAGATCGTGTGGGTTTGGATCGGATCACACAACGACTTCGATAAACTCTTCGGGTAGGTGCTACTGCGCTCATCAACATGCCGGGTGAGGTAGGCGGGATGCCTGTGCCCCCAGATCATCCTGGAGATCGCGGTTGAGTTTCGCGCCAAGGCCGCGAAGACCGCCAAGGGTTCAGCCTGAAGCTGAAGAAGGGAGATTAGCCAGTCCTTTGCCTTGGCGTGCTTCGCGGCCTTGGCGCGAGTTCGGCTGCGGAAGGTCGGGATCCCGTGCGCTCAGGCCGAGCGGCGGCGGCGTTTGACGCCTAGCATGGCGAGGTTGCGCTTGAGGCCGGCTTCCATGGAGGCAGCTTCCTCGTCGCTCAACTGCGCGCTGTTGGCCAGCGCGGTTTGGGCGCGCTCGATGGCCTTGGCCACGGTGTCCTCGTCGATCTCGCTCTCGCGCG
>CAZSUJ010000013.1:0-57278 GCA_964609925.1 uncultured Chthoniobacter sp.
CGGCAGCTAAAGCAGCCGCTCCGTCAGTCCGCCGGAGCGGCGACTTCAGTCGCCGTCCACCCACCCCGCGGCCAAGCCGCCACCCATCCAAAAGTAGGGTCGGATCCGTCGGCTGACGGACCCGGGCCGGCCGCCACCCTCTGCCCCAACAGCAAAGTGTGGCGCTGCCTCAGCCGTTACCACCCCGACCTCGTTCTGCATGGGTTCCTCGTCTGCGGTAATGGCTCTTCACAAGATAGTTTTCGATTACCTCGGTTTCGACGTGGTCGAAATCCAGTGCCGTTTCGAGCTCTCCAAAGAGCTTTATCCCCTTGCCCAAAAGCTTCGGAAATCGGGTGACAATCAGTTCGTCGATCAGGTCGTGGCTCAGAAACGACTGAATCACCTTTCCCCCATCGATATACAGATTTCTGAATCCCCTCGAGTTGAGCCGCGAAACGACTTCCGGCGGCGCGCCAGACAAGATCTCTACTTTCCCCTCAAATCCGCTCGGCACAGATACGAGCGTCTTGCTCAGAACAAATACCGGTATCGCGTAAGGCCACGCATCAAAGCTCCGCACCTTTTCAAACGTGTTCCGCCCCATCACCAAGGCATCCATGTTCTGGATGAACCTTCCGAAACCGAAGTCACTTCCGGTTGGATTGGGGACATCCTCTAGCCACTCGATACCTCCGCCGGGAGTCGCAATGAATCCGTCAAGAGTTGCTGCGATGTAGACGAAGTTGCTCATTCGAGTGCGGCACGCCAAGCTTAGGTCCCCCGAACGGGCGACCAAACTCTGGAATGATGTAGGTGAAAAGGAAAGGTGGTAGTGAGAAAGTGACGCGATGCGGCTCGGGGTTAGCTACAGCGCCTTGTTCGGTCTCATTCAATGACATACTTCGGAGCTCGATAGCACCGATAGAATGTTGAAATGTGGGTATAAACATCAAGTCTGGACGCAGAAATCATAGAAACTGTGTCTGAGGTTTTTTTGGCAGCGTTGCCGTGAATCGCTGGCCACTCTTGAATCAACATGCCATCTGAAATGCTCCATTTGCCGCTATATGTTGAGCGATGCTCTCCGCTCCCTGTCAAATATGCAAATGAATATGAAAATGTTCCGTCTGGAAAGAATTCATACGTAATAGGTTTGGTCTTTTTCGTATCATCTTTCGCTATGTATTTCTCTTGAAACCACTTTCCGAGGATATAATGGCGAATCATGGCGTCGCTTTGGATGGTCTGCGACGTGGAAAAGGGTGGGTAAGATACGCATCCCGTGCATATGAAGAGTAAGAGGGATAGCTGAAGCAGGCGCATAGTTCTTTATGACCCAACAAGTTATTAAGCCAATAAATCGGGCCGCCGGTTCAGGATAACGTCTTCCGGAATATGGAGCTTGACCGACGAGTTTGCGTCCACAACACGAAAGATACGCAAAAATCAGGCGGCGGCGGAACCCGTTTCTCGCCAGCGCCCCCGCCGTCTGTCCCTCAAAGGTCGGCGCAGGCCCAGACCACACCCCTGCCTCTGGAGATCTTTGGCCGCGGGTGGCGCAAATTGACCGCTTCGCGACCCGCAATCGCCCCACTTTTCCTGCGCACCTCCCCTCACCCCTCAGCCCTCAAGTCTCATCCTTCACCTCTCACCACTCACCCCACATCCTCCCCCGCATCCAGACTTTCCGCGTCATAGCCACCTGTTCACCGTTGAACCCGCGCGGCCACTTGCCGCAGACTCCGCCGGATGACGCCCGAGCAATTCGCCGCGAAGTGGTCGAAGGTGTCCCTCTCCGAACGCGCGTCCTACCAGCAGCACTACCTCGATCTCTGCGAGTTGGTCGGCCATCCCAAGCCCGCCGAGGCCGATCCCTTCGGCGAATCATTCTGCTTCGAGCGCGGTGCGGAGAAGCACGGCGGCGGCGACGGCTGGGCCGACGTCTGGAAACGCGGCTTCCATGCCTTTGAATACAAGGGCCGCCACGCAAATCTCGCCAAGGCCTACGACCAACTCCTGCGCTACCGCGCCTCGTTGGAGAATCCGCCGCTCCTCGTCGTCTGCGACACGGACACCATCGAAATCCACACCAACTTCACCGGCACGGCCGAAGTTGTTCACAAGTTTTCCACCGCCGACATCGGGCAGCCGCGCAACCTCGAAATCCTCCGCGCCCTCTTCCACGCACCGGACAAACTCCGCCCCGGCCGCACCTCAGAATCCATCACGCAGGAAGCCGCCGCCGCTCTCGCCGCGCTGGCCGGACGCCTCCGCGCCCGCCACCACAACCCAGAAGCCGCCGCCCGCTTCCTGGATCGCGTTGTCTTCTGCCTCTTCGCCGAGGATGTCGGACTCCTGCCGGACGGCGTCTTCAGCGAGCTGGTTGCGCACACGAAGGACGACCCCGCGCGCTTCGCCCGCTACACCGCCGAGCTCTTCCGCGCCATGGCCGCCGGCGGCGAGTTCCAATACAAGACCATCGGCCACTTCAACGGCGGGCTCTTCGCCGACCCCGTTGTCCTCGAACTCACGGCCGACGAGATTGCCGCCATCCACGCCGCCTCACAGCTCGACTGGGGCGCGGTGGACCCTTCCATCTTCGGCACGCTCTTCCAGCGCGGACTCGACCCTTCCACCCGTGCCGCCCTCGGCGCGGAATACACCGGCCGCCGCGACATCGAGGATCTCATCGAGCCCGTGCTCCTCGCCCCGCTGCGCCACGAATGGGACGAACTCCGCACCACCCTTGACCACCTCGCCCATACCGGCAAAAAGCGCCCCAAGCCCGACGCCCCACCTGCCACCGGCCCCGAGCTGAAAAAGGCCCTCGCCGAAGCCGCCCGCCTCAAGGACGGCTTCCTCCAGCGCCTCTCCCGCCTCCACGTCCTCGACCCCGCCTGCGGCTCCGGCAACTTCCTCTACGTCTCCCTCCAAAAGCTCAAAGACCTCGAAAAGGAAGTCATCCTCCACGGCGCGACGGACGGCATCCGCACGGACTTCTTCCCCGTCATCGGTCCGTGGCAATTCCACGGCTTGGAAATCAACCCCTACGCCTTCGAGCTCGCCCAGCTCACCCTCTGGATCGGCTACCTCCAATGGCACCGCGGCAACGGCTACCCGCTCACCGACAAACCCATCCTCAAGACCCTCCACAACTTCCGGCTCATGGACGCCCTGCTCGACCGCAGCGACCCCGACGAGCCGAAGGAAGCCGCTTGGCCCACCGTCCGCGCCGATCAGGAACTCGTCATCGTCGGCAACCCGCCGTTCCTCGGGGACAAAATCATGCGCCGCGAACTCGGCGACGCATACGTGGATGCCTTGCGCTCCGTCTTCGCCGGGCGCCTGCCCGGCCAGTCCGACCTCTGCTGCTATTGGTTTGAGAAAGCCCGCGCCCTCATCGCCGACGGCAAAGTCTCCCGTGCCGGCCTCCTCGCCACCCAAGGCATCCGCGGCGGTGCCAACCGCGAGGTGCTCAAGCGCATCAAGGAATCCGGCGACATCTTCTTCGCCATCAGCGACCGCGACTGGATCCTCGACGGCGCCAACGTCCACATCTCGATGGTCGGCTTCAGCGGTAGGGACGCGCGGCCCCGCGCGTCCGTCTTGGATGGAAGCGAAGTGGAAAGCATCAACGCCAACCTGACCACAGGCTCAGATACCGGCGCGTCACAGGCGCAGGCAGCCAACGCAGGTATCGGCTTCATCGGCGTGGCCCAGAAGGCCGATTTCAATCCGGGCAGTGCTGCGATTGATTGGCTCGCGGAGCCAAATGTTCACGGCCGCCCGAATAGCGACGTCCTCCGCATCGTCCTCAATGCGATGGATCTGACGCGACGCCCGTCGTTCCGCTGGAACGTGGATTTCGGAATGATGGGAAAGTCTGACGCTCAGCTATTCGAAAAGCCTTTCGAGTGGGTCGCCGCCAATATTGCTCCGTCGCGGAAGGACCATCGCGAGGCTGTCCAGGCCAAGTATTGGTGGCGATTCGCAAGACCATGCCCGGACATGCGTGCAGCGCTTGGCGGCTGCGAGCGATTCATTGCCACGCCGCGTGTATCCAAGCACCGTCTCTTCGTGTGGCTGACGCCGGAAGCACTTCCGGATAGCGCTCTAACGGTCTTCGCCCGCAGCGACGACTTCTTCTTTGGCGTGCTGCATTCACGGATCCACGAAGTCTGGTCCTTGGCGCAGGGAACGCAGTTGCGCGAGAAAGAGTCCGGTTTCCGCTACACCCCGACCACCTGTTTCGAGACCTTCCCCTTCCCGTGGGACCACCGTTTGCCGGTGGAGGCCTTGACCGACGAGCAACGCGCCCACCACGCCGCCATCTCCGCGGCCGCCCACGAACTCGACGAACTCCGCACCCGCTGGCTCAACCCGCCCGAGTGGACCTGCGAAGAGATCCTCGAATTCCCCGCCACCGAGGGCGGCCCATGGACCCGCTTCATCCAACCGGGGACAAACACCGCCCGCTACCCCCGCCTAATCCCCCGCGACGAGCAGTCCGCCAAACAGTTGGCCGCCCGCACCCTAACCAAACTCTACAACACCCGCCCCACCTGGCTCACCGCCGCCCACGCCAAACTCGATCAGGCGGTGGCGGCGGCGTATGGGATGTCCGGGAGCAGGGCGACGGATGACATCTTGGCGTGCCTACTCGCCCGCTGAGCCGGCTGCCCTTATCCACGGCGTAAGGACTACGATGGGTAACCAATGGTTTCGGAAAGTCTCAGTGCAAAGCGCCCTCGTCACTGGGGTGTTTGCCTTCGTCACCGGCTTGGTCGCGTTGGTAGGTGTGGCCATAGTGCAGTTTGGACCCAAGACGACACTTGAAGCAGAGATCGCGCGGCGTGATCTTGAAATCACCCGACTTCGATCTGAGCTTGGCCCTTTCAAAGCGGTGGCAATTCAGCGATTCGGAGGGACCGAGCATGAAGCTCTGGCCAAGCTCTCAACGCAACTTGCCGAACTGCAGGCAGCCAGTCAGTTGATCGGAGAGAAGCTGAAGCGCTTTGAGGAGCAAACAACCTCGATCACCAATCTTCCAGATGGACGGGTAAAGGTCGGCGATACGGTAACCGGCGTCCCCGCAATCCTTCAGAAACGCTTCTCAGAGCTTGCTACCTTGTTTGATGCGGGCAGTTACGAAGAAGCTTACGCGGCGGCTAAAGAGTGCATCACGATGATCGAGCAGTCCGAGGAGCAGACCGAATCCGCAACCGCGCTTGTTGGCATTTCGCCTGACGGACGTGCCTACGCATACTACGCTGCTGCAATGGTTGCCCAGCGCAACAATGACCATGCACAAGCGCTGCGTTGGGCACGCGTAGCTGCAGGGTCAATCGCCGATCCCGAGTTCAATGCCCTTCTTGTTGCTGCGCTTTGGAACATGCATCGATTCGATGAAGCGGCGGCAACAATCCAGAAACATGGCGCTGGTGAGACGCCCGAGGCTCAAAAGTTTCGAGGTCTGATCCACAGAATGGGCCTTCGATTGGGCGCCGACTAGTGCACTCAGTTCTTCTAAGTTGAAGAAAAGACGAGGACGATTCTTGAAGTCTGCTTATTGACCAAGCCATGCCCCACGAGTGCGCGCACATTCCGAAACAATTTCGGGCAACCTTTCAAGCTCTAGAAACGGAGGTCATCGAGTTGTTCTTCAAGCGGATTTACTTCGATCAACTCTTTGGCTCCAAGACTTCCATAGCAGCGATCCAGGAAGCTGCTTCACAAGTCTTTTACTACATTCAGATGGCCATGATTTATGATATCATTTTGTCCATCTCCAGGCTGACTGATCCTCCCTACTCACGCGGAAAGCGGAACCTTTCGTTGCTTGCCCTATCTGAGGAAGTTGAGGACGCAGAGTTGAAGGAGGAAATCAGACTCACGGTCAGCAAACTCGACCCTATTGTCGCTTCTCTCAAAGCTTGGCGAAATAGGAAACTAGCTCACAACTGCCATGAGCGTCTCACCTCGGATATCCGGCTCCCACCACTGACCCAGCGCGATCTCGCTGAAGCCTCCAACCTAATCGGAGTGTGCCTCAACAAGTTTAACAAGAAGTTTGGCGATACAACGGTTTCGTATGGAGATGCAATTACTGAACACGACGGCGATTCACTGATTCTCTACCTGCGATATGGGCTGTATTCGTGGAAGAGAGACAAAGCCAACTTAGACGTTTCTGTCATGCATGAGCTGAAGAGACAAAAGAGACAGGAATTAGAGGAGTCTACGGGTCATTAATGGAGAGAGACCGAGGCTCGATTGTCGCTTAATGCGCTTCCCCAGTCTGCATGACTACCCCCATGATCTTCGCTTCGGCAGGAAGTCCGGCCCATATTTTCAACCCAAAGGGCAGAATGATACCCACGTTCTTTTCTTGTGAAACGCCCTGTGGGTCGATCCTACAGCGCTTCGTCATCGTCTGGATCGCGGGGCTTGTCGGTGAAGTCTTCGAAGAACTCGCGCGCCTCGTTCACGAGGTTTTCGACGTTCACCTCGGGCGTCGGTTGGTCGATCCAGAGGGTGCGCACGTCGTTGGTTGCTTCGTCCACGATGGCGAGGAAGCGAGGGAAGCGGGTATGAATGATGTAGCCATGCAGGTCGGCATCCCAATCGCCGCCGGGGTCGCCGTAGAGCCAGCGGGGCACCTCATCCCAGCCGGGGCCGCAGGCGCGTGAGTCGTCGGCCTCAGGCTCGAAGCCGTCTTCAATCGTTACAGTGAAGCCGTGTTCTTGGAGCTTCGCCACAACGGCATCCATGACCTCTTGGGACGCCTCGGGAGGTTTCGACATGGTGATATGGCACTCGGTCTGGTCGGTTTGGCCGTAGATCGAGAATGAGTCCAGCGCACGTTGGACAAGCATGTGGACGAGCAGTTTTTCGCTTTTCTTCATAGCTTGGAGTGTAGTTCCGCTTACCCGGCTCGGCGAACGCGACGCATCTTCACGGCGGCTCCCGCGGGCGCATCAACGGACCGATAGGTGCGGGCACCAGCAATCTCCCTCCAGATGCGGAGGGAAAGAATTGCATCCGCTGCCAAGTCGGTGGCTTTCGCCAGCAGGCGGACAGCATCTTCGGGGTTCCATAGTTTGCTCATCGTTTTTCCTTTCATGTGTTGTTGTTGTTGTGGTTGGCCCCGTCGAACCTGAAGCGCGGCGGGGAAAGTGGCATGACCAAGTGGCGATGCAGAACGTCCCGGTTCAGAACTGGGTGTTCGAGCACATGGGCAATGTGCTCAAGCGGCGAGTTGTAGGAGGGCCAAAGTTCTCACCTACTACGCAAAACTGGTAGGTAGGAAAAAGGAGACTGGACCGAGAAGCGTCTTCGCGAGCGGAGGCTCCTCCTACTCTCTATGCGTTTTCTGCGTGGGGTAAACGCGCCGTGCAAAAGGCCGCAAGGGCGCTCAAATCTCTACCTATATGCGTTTCTTGGGGGTGGACAAAAAAAGCCGGGAGAAGCCTCCGCTATGGCGTATCACGCTTCCACCGGCGCCGAGTAGCCCCCTGACATTCTATCCGCTGGTTATCGTTCGGGTGCGCCAGCAAGCCCTGACAGTTTTGTGTTCGCGGAGGCCGCAGAGTCGCCAGCCTTACCAATTCAGTGGCCGGTGAAATTCGCCGAGGGCGTCGTTGAGCTTTTGCGGAAACTGGCTGCCCGCCAAGGAGCCGCTGCGGATGGGTTTGTAGAAGGTGGCGAGCGGCTGCAACTCGCGGCTGGCCCGCTGGTGAGGATTGAGGAGACCGACGGTTTTCCCCAAATGACGGCGGATGTGCTCGATGGGGAAGGCCAAATCAGAGTCGTTAGAAACGATCACCGCGATGTCGCAATCGCTGCGGTAGGCATCGATGAGCAAAAAGCTGGCAAGGTTGACGTCCGAGCCCTTCTCTTCGGATTTCAAGACTTCAACCGTGCCGAGGCCGTCCGCGCGCCGCATCCGCGTCTTGCTCGAAAGGTAGCGCCCGTAGTGAATGCTCAAGCAGGGGATCGTGCGAAGGGCGCGGAGATAGATCTCCTGCCGGTTGCGCTGCTGGGGATCATCTGCGCGGGGTGTCACCAATGCAGTGAAGTAGCGAATGCGGTGAATCTCATTCCGCGGCAGGAGCTTCTGAAAGAGGGCGAGAAGGTCGAGCCAGCGATAAGGCGTCTTGCGCAGACACCCGTAAAACAGGTTGAACCCGTCCACATAAATGTTGGTTTTCAGGCTCATGAAAATAGCAGGGGCCGCAGGATTTCTCCCGCGGCCCCGCGCCCCTCGCCCGAAGGCTCGGGGGGGATATCCAACAGTTTGCTACAGCAGGCCACGTCCCTCAAGCGATTTTTGGATGGGGCGCACGAAGATTCGGCGGTGGGTTGGCGGATGGGCAAGGGAAGCAAAAGGGGTCGCCCATGGTTTATCGCACTCCAACCAGCCAGCAGCCGCCGTGGGCAACTAGCTTTCAGTAACGGGAGCGCGGGCAGCCTGCCCGCATCTGCTCGGATTGCGGTGGCGATTTCGTAAATCACGCGGTAGTCACCAACCCGTATCCTCCAGTCGTTCTTGCTGCCGGCAAGTTTGCGGCAGCCTGTCGGTCGGGGTCAGAAGCCAAGCCTTTGATGGCGGCGATGACCCGGTCGTGAACCTCAGAGGAAAGCCGGGAGAGGTCTTTCTCCGCCGCGCGTTCGAGCAGGACGCGATACATGGCGGGTCACTTGCCGGCGCGCTCTTTCAAGTATTCTTCAAGAGGCCGGTATTGGAGCGGGGCCTTGCGTGCACGTTTGAGCATGGCCAGGTCCTCGGCGTCTTCGACGCGTTCGAGCAGCTCCTCATAGGCCTTGATCGGCAGGATGACAGACACTGGCTTGCCTTTACGGGTGACAATTTCCGGTTCCTGAAGCGCCGTCTTCATTTGAGCATGATGTAGCACCTTTCTCGCTTGGGCGTAAGCGTTTCTGTTTCCCAAAGCGGAAAAATGGAAGGTGGCTCAACCGATTCGCCCCATTCATGACTCCGGAGCACACAGGCATGCGCGCCTCGATCCGGAGGAGCCCCCAGCGGCAGTCGCCGCCGCGCCGCCCCGCCGAGCGCGATCAGGATTTCTTCTCGCCCTCGCGCAGCCGCCAGTTGAGCCAGATGGTCGAGGCTCCGGCGGAGATGAACGAGACGGAGAGGCCGACGCCGAGCATCCATCCGGCGGCCGAGCCGTCGCGGTGCTTCCACGCGATCAGCGCCGTCACGAGCAGGAGCAACCCGGTGAAAAACGTGCCGATCCACGCGAGGAACGGGCGGCTCCGCACGGCCACGCCGATGCGCGCCAACCCGACCACGCCGAGCACGAGGGCGAGGAGGCCGTTGCTTTGCATGAGGAGGAAGTGGTCGTTCGCCCACAGGACGAGGCCGCCGGCGAGCGAGAGCAGGCCGAAGAACATGGTGGAAAGGAAGGTCCGCCAGGCCTTGGACGAGAAGGCGTAAATGACGTCCGACGCCCCGATCGCGCAGAGCAGGAGCGCGACGAAGCGCAGGTAGTGGTAGCCGGTGGCCATGGGCGCACCCAACCCGAGCACGCCCACCGCCACCGCGAGCAGCCCGAGATACCACGCGCCCGGCACGGTCGGCGCCACCTCGCGGTAGAGCGGCGCGTAATGCTCCTGTCCGGGCGGCGGCGCAAGGTTGCGTTCCTTTTCGATCCCCTCCGTGCGCACGCGGACACGTTTGGCCCAATCCTGGCACTGGTTGCTGAAGACCGAGTAATACGCGCCGTCCTGCACCTCACCCAGCGCCTCGTAGGCGGCCCGTGCGTTGTAGCGCGGCGCGACGAACCAATACCCCTGCGCCGTGATGTCCTCCGGCGTGCGCATCACCTTGCCCTTGTCCCGCTCGTGGAAACGGAGTCCGTCCTCCCCGTAGCCGATCTCGTCCACGACGGTCCCGTCCTTCATGAAGAACAGGTGCTCGTGGCGCAGTTGCAGGTTGAGCAGGGCGCCGAGCTTGTTGTTCACCAGCGGATAGAGCCACGACATCTTGTCGAGGTTGCGCTCGGCGAACTGCGCGTAATCCGCCCCCGCCGCCTCCGGCTTCACCACCGCTCCCTTCCCGCTCATGGACTGCAGAATCCGCGCCCCTGCGCGGCGAGGCAAGCCTACGGCACCGCGAATTTCGCGCGGAAGAACATGCCCCGGCGCAGCTCCGCGACGCGGTCGCCCGCCACGGTCACGGTCACTTCGATCTCCGCCGTGGAGTCGTTGGTGAACGAACCCGCGCTGGTCCACGGACCCGCGACGCTCGTGGCGTATTCGACCTCGAACGCGGTGTCCGTCGGGGCGGAGAGCCGGTGTGTGATCGTGGTGACATCCGCCAGCGCGTCGAAGACCGGGACGCCGGGGGCCTCGAATTCGATGGCGGGCAGAGGTCGAATGACCACGCTCACCGGCGCCTCGGCACTCGATCCGCCGGCCACGGCCACATAGTCGAAGGCTCCCCCGGTGGCGGAGACGGGGGCGTAGGTCACCAGACCGGACTCGAACACGGCCCCGTCGCCGGTCACCGCATCGAGGGCGAGGCCGTCGGACCGGAAGTTGCCATCGCCGTCCACCCAGCGGTCATTGGCGAGGAGTTCCTCGGCGGTCAATTGCACGGCTTGGCCGCCCGAGGTCCGCACGATCTCGTCCGCACCGAGCAGCAAGCCGCTGATGAAGAAGTCGTGACTCGCGCTGCCCGAGACATTCGGGTCGGTCGACGTCGCGGTGACCGTGTAAAGGCCGGGCGTGGTCGGCGGCACCGGAGCGGACTCGTAGGATGTCGGCCCGCGCCCCGAGTAGCTGTAAGTGAACCCGGCCACGCCCGCTGCCTCGGCAGCGAACCCTCCCCCGGGCTGCGGCGTGAAGGTCACGGCGAAGCTGCCGAGCGTGCCGGTGAGGATGCTGGCGGTGAGCCCCTCGGGTTGGGTGAGCACGTAGTTCGAGGCCGCCGGACCGATCAGCGTGAACCCGGCAGCCGTGATCGGCTTGGCCGCTCCGGTGGCGGCATCCGAGAAAAGGAATGCAGGGGCACCGCCCAACGAGACCGAGGCCTCGTCGGCGGGCAGCAACCCGGTGATGACCGGCGTGCCGGTCACGCTGGCCACGGCCGATCCGTCGTAGGGCTTGTCCTGACCGGCAAGACCGGAGACTGACACAGGCTTGAGCGCGACGAGCGATGAGGCAAGCGGCACACTCGCCTCGGTGGCGCCGGTGGCCGCGAGGCTGACGGAACCGGCGTAGAGTCCGGCGGGGGCTGAGGCGGAGAGACGAACGTAGATGGTGGTCAGCGGCAGGGTTCCCGATGCGCCGGCCTGGATGCTCGGGGCGTAGGAACCTGCGGGCTGGAGCGAGACCTCGAAGCCGGCCGGCGCCGTGACGGTGACCGGCGAAACGAGGTTCGTGGCCGCGAGGTCGAAGGTCGTCACCGTCGAGGCCGTGCCGTAAACCGTCTCGAGCGCAGCCGGCGTTCCCGAAGCCGTCAAGACCGGCGCAGCCGGAACCGAGACAGTAACAGTGCGCGTCGCCGTGCCGCGGTTGCCGGCCGCATCCACGGCGGTGTAGGTGATCGTGTAAACTCCGGCCGCCGCGGTATTCACCACACCGGACAACGTCACGGACCGCACGCCATCGACCGCATCGAGCGCGGTGGCACCCGCCTCCGTGTAGGTCGAACCGACGGTCAGATTGATCTCGGCGGCGCCGGCGAGCGTCACCGCGGGCGGCGTCTGGTCGAGCCCGCGCAAGGTCGCAATGAACGCAGTGTTGCCGGATGTGTTGCCGCTGCCGAAGGTGAGCGCGGTCGCGTTGGCGGCCACCCCGCCGGTCGAGACGGAGAAGTCGGACGCCGTGGCGTTGTTGTTCGCCGCGTAGACGTAGGACCGGTTGTTGCCGAGGGAATTGGACGAGCGCAGCCGTCTGCCGCTGAAGCCGGTGTATTGGCTGCCCGAATTGCCCACCGCGAGCGCGTGGATGCCCCCGGCGATGCCCGCGAGTCCGGCGGCCGGCGGTTTCACCATGATCATATCGTTGTTCAAAAGGTCGAAATTCCCGCCGGGGGACGAGAAGAGGGCGGCATTGCCGAGGTTCGCGCGCACAACGAAGTCCGAGGCATCCAGGTCCTCTGCCGCGGCGGTGCCTGACGAGAGGACGATGAGGGTTCCGGCCCGCACGGACGCCCAAAGCGCGGTGTCGCCAAACACGAACTTCCCGCCGAGATCCGCGCCGGTGTTGGAGGAGAAGTCTTTGAGGATCATCCCGCGCAAGTCCACCGGCGGACCGGCCGCTGCATCCGTGGAGTCGCCCACAACCAGCAACTCCACGCGGTCGGTTGTGGCGTTCTGGAACTTGTTCACCGCCACGCTGAACGGCTGCGCGGCCTGCTCGGCGGTCGAGACCACGCGGAGCGTGTATGGCGCGCTGGTGGTGCCGTCGGCATTCGATGCCGAGATTTGGAAGGTGTAGCTGCCTGCGGTCACCACGCTGCCGCTGACCACGCCGGTGGTTGTGTTGACCGTGAGCCCCGCAGGCAGTCCGCTCGCCCCGTAGCCGGTGACGGGAAGGTCGCCGCCCGCGGTGATGGTGTGGCTGAAGGTCCCCCCGACATAGACAGATCCGCTCGAGAGCGACGTGATCGGCGGACCGCTCAGCGTCTGCACCGTTCCGGTCAGGGCGAGCGATTGCGGCGCCGCGCCGCCCCCGGTGTGCGTGATGAATCCGCTGTAATTGCCGGCGGGCGCCGCCGCGGCGAGGCGGACGCCAACATCTACCGCGGCGAGACGCCCGTTGACCGGCGTGAGGACGAGGGACGGCGCGAAGTTCTCGCCATCGAGGGTGAGTTCGAATCCCACCGGGGCCGAGACCGTGACCGGGCCGCCCAAGCCGGCCCCGTTGAGCGTGTAGTTCTGCAGGAACGAGGCGGTGCCCGTCTTGGTCGAGAACCCGCCCAGACTCGGGACAGAAAGCGTGATGGTTGGCGCGGCCGCCACCACGGTGCCGGTGACCTCGAGATACTTGGGCGTCGCCCCGGTGCTGGCGTGGACGATGGTTCCCGCATTCTCCCCCAGTCCGGCCAGAGCCGAGAGCCGCACCCTGATCACCGAGGAAACACTCCCTCCGCTGTCCGGCGTGATGGTCACCTCCCCCGCGTAGGAAACGCCGTCGAGGCTGAGTTCGTAGCCCGCCGGCGCCGCCACGCTGACCGGCCCGGAGAGGTCAGCTCCCGTGAGGTTGTAGCTCTGCGAAGAGCCGGCAAAGCCGAGGTTGGAGGAGAATGGCGCGACAGACGCAGCCACGGAAACGGTCGGATTGCGCACCGTGAGGACAAGCACCTCGCTGTCGGCACCGGACGCGTTGGAGGCCGTGACGGTGACATTGACCACACCGGCGGACACCGGGGTGCCGCTGATGAGGCCGGTGGTGGGATCAATGACCAGACCCGCCGGCAACGCGGGGGCGAGGAACGTGGTCGGCGCATTGCTCGCCGTCACTTGGAAAAGGAACGGGGCACCAACGTAGGCGGTCGCCGCCAGCGCACTCGTGATCACGGGGGCGTTCGGGTCGGGCGCCACGACCAACGTCACGTTCGCGGATCCCTCCCCGCCGGCATTCGAAGCACCGACGATGAACGAGAACGTTCCGGGCCCCGGGGGCGTGCCCGAGATCACGCCGGTCACCGCGTTGAGCGCAAGCCACGACGGCAGGCCCGAGGCGGAATAGCCCGTCGGGGAACCGGACGCCGTGATCTGGTAGGTGAAGGGCTGGTTGGCCGAGGCGGATGCGGCGGTGCCGCTCGTGATGACGGGTGCGGGCGGCGGCGTCACTCCCGCGGTCACGGTGACCCGCAGATCGTCGATGCGCCAGTTGGCCGTGCTCGCGGTGGCTGAACCGGAGCCGTTGAACCCGTAGATGCGGAACGACGTGGCAGCCGTCCCGCTGGCCGCCAGCGTGTTGCTGCGGAGCGTCCACGTGCTGTTGTTCGAGATCGTCCCCGCGGCGAGGTTGGCCGCGTAATTGTCCGCGGAACTGCGGACGGCGAAGGCCTGCGGGCCGGTGCTCGTGCTGCGCGTGCCGAACGTGACGTCGGAAACGGTGAAGGTCACGCCCGGCGAGGGCGTGACGGTGAACTCGAAGAACGCACTGCCATTGGTCGCCGTGCTCAAGGCCCCCGTGCGCGCCGCCGCCGCGGCATTGCTGCCGCCACTCGCCCCGGTGTAACCGGAGGACGCCGAGGTGTTGGTCAACAAAGCCGTCGTCCCATTGTTGTTGCCCTGCGACACCGCACTCATGGTGGCCGTGGCCAGCGTGCCCGACGTCGGCGCGGCCTGCGAAAAATCCCACACGAACGTGGCCGTCTGGGTGGAACCCGGCGCCAACACATTCCCACTCACCGCGAGGTTCACGGGAGCCGCACCGCCGCCGGAGTGCGCAACGTCCCCCGCAACCGCCCCGACGGGCGCGCCCGAGGCCACCCGCAAGTAGATGGGCACTGCCGCTAAGCCTCCTCCCACCGGCACCAACGTGCGAGTCAGGCCAAAGGTAAGGTTGTCGGTGCTGACTTGAAAATTCGACGGCGCCGTGACCGTGACCGCACCCGTGAGGTTCCCGCCCGAGACGGCGTAAGTCTTGCTGCCGCCAGCGGCACCTTGAACGGCGGAAAATCCACCGAGGCTGCCGACGGAGAGGCTGAGAAACGGCGAACTCGACGAGACGCTTCCCCCGAGGTTCAACGTCCGCGACGTCGCCCCGGTGCTCGCGTGGACCACCGCCCCGGCAACCGCTCCCAAGGGCGCCCCTGCCTTGATGCGCACGTAGACTTGGGCGGAGATGGTGCCTTCGATGCCGGGAGTCAGCGCCAATGACGGGCCGAATGCGACATTGTCCCCGCTGATCTCGAACTCCCCGCTGGCCGTCAGCGAAACTGGCGCGGTCAAAAGACTACCCGTGACCGCGTAAACCGCCGGCACACCCGCTTGGCCCTCCACCGCGGTCAGGCCGCTCAAAGCACCGCTGGAAAGCGTGATCGTCGGCGTGCTCCCGCTCGTCACGGTGAAGTCCTCGTAGCTCGTGTCCGTGCCGCCGGGCCCGGTCACGGTGATGGCACCGGAGGTGGCTCCGGCCGGCACGGTCACAGTCACGCTGTTGCTCCCGACCGAGGTCACGGCGGCGGGGGAGCCGTTGAAGGCCACCACGGGCGATGCACCGAAATTGAACCCGGACACCACCACCGATGTGCCCGGGGGACCGAGCGTCGGATTGAATGTCGTCAGGACGGTCGGGCTGTTCGGGCCATTGCCGGTGTCCACCAAGTTCTTCAAATAGATCGCCACCGAAGGGTCCATGGCGGTGAAGAAGTTCAAGCCGGTCACCGCCTCGATCGCCTCCACCGACGTGATGTAGCTCTGCCAGGTGCCCAGGCCCGTGTTCACGTTCGGGGTGAGCAGGGCAATGACGCGCGCCCCGGTCGTAACCCGTTGGTTGGCCGGCGTGGCGCTGGTCGCGTTGGGGATTTCCACCGCGATCTTCCACACCGAGCCCGGCACGGACATCTGGTTGCCCAGCCGCGAACCCGTGAACTGCGCCGGCCCCGAGATGACCAGCACCTCATCCCCGTCGGCGGCCATGGACCGGCAATACATCTCGAAGTTGTTCCACAGCCCCTGATTGTTCTGCGAAGCCTGCGGGAGGATGTTGCTCATCCGGAAGGTGAACTCGTTGTCCGCCGTCGTCTTGAGGCGGTCAGCCGAGGGCGTCATGTGCCCACGGTCCCATCCCGTGCCGAAAGTCGCCGTCCCGATCCTGAGAAACCCGGACGGCAGCAACTCCTCCACCGCCCAAGCATCAGTGCGCGAGGCCGGTCCGTCGTCGCTCAGGGAATAGCTCCAGCTCACCCAGTTCGCCTGATGCGTGTCGTCGTTGTAGGAGATGACGTATTGGCCCCGCTGGATCAGATACCGCGTGCGGCTGGCCGCGTCGGTGACCGCGCCATCCGGATTCCCCAAAGCGGCCTGAAACTCGACCCCAAGCCGGGCCCAGCCCGGGCTGCCTGACAGGGCCAACAGGAGCACCGTCACAATCAGACGGAACACCGACAAAAGAGGGGATAGCGGCTTCAACAACAGGGGATTACGGCGAGATGGGGCTGCCGCTTGGGAGGATTTGTTACAAAATTGTCACAATTTGCCCGACAGTTCAAACGTTCACTTTGCTTCCGAACCCGCGCCCCCTCCCCGGACCGGGAATCGCCGCCTTGGCCAGTCAGGACTGGTGCGGAGGTGCGGCCCACCCGTAGCATCGCCCCAGCACACCGAATGCGGACAAAAGTCATCTGTGTCATCGCCATCCTTCTGGTCTGGGCGGCCGCGGCCTATCTGTTGGTCCCGTGGGGAACGAAGCTCTATTTCCGCGATCATTTCGACGGAGGCCCGCGGATCACGCACACCTCGGACGGGCATCCGGGCGACCCGATCAACATCGCCGTGGAGGGCAGCGAGGAGGAGTTGGTCCGGGCCATGCAGGCGGCAGGTTGGTATCCGGCCGACCCGATCACGTTCGACACCAGTGTGCGCATCGCGGTGGATTCGGTCATCCGGAAGCCCGATGACGAGGCACCGGTGAGCAATTTGTTCCTTTTCGGCCGCAAGCAGGACCTGGCCTACGAGTTGCCCGTGGGCGACAGCCCCCGTCAACGGCACCATGTGCGATTCTGGCGCTGGGACGAGACCAGGGACGGGCGCCCGGTCTGGTTCGGCTCCGCGACGTTCGACGAACGGGTGGGCTTGAGCCATGCCAACGCGCAGGTGACCCATCACATTGGCCCGGACGTGGATGCCGAGCGCGACCTGATCATGTCCGGCTTGCAGAAGGCCGGTTGCACCGAGGACGAATATCTCGTGAACGGCTTCCACAAAAACCTCGAGGGCCGCAACGGCGGGGGCGACATCTGGCGCACCGACGGCCGACTCGGCGCGATCGTCTTGAAGCAACAAGCGGAGTGACCCTCCTTGGCACCGGCACTGGCCGAGCCGGGCAGCAAAGATCAGCGATCCGGCCGACCGGGGCACGATTGCCAAACAAAGAGGCAGGAGAGGTCTCTTCCCCACCTCCGCACGCCCGCTGGAAACACGCCCTCGCGCAATTGACGAGAATGCATCTTTATGCATCTATGCATGAATGAGAACCACGATGGACCTGCCTGACGATCTCTTGGAGCAAACCAAGATTGCTGCCATCAAGCGTCGCACGTCTGTAAAGGCGCTCGTCGTGGAGGGGCTGCGGACAGTCCTTGCCGCGGATGCCGCGCCAGCCAAGGCTGCCGGCGCGCTGGACCGGCTCCGAGATGGCTATCACCTGGGCGGCAGACCCCTGAGCCGAGATCAAGCCCATGGGCGTTAAGAGATTCCTCGACACCAACATCCTGCTTTACGCCTACGACCGAGACGCCGGTCGGAAGCGGGAGGTCGCCGCGGCCTTGCTCGTGACCGCTTTCAAAAATCCGGCGGAAACCGCCGTCAGCGTCCAAGTCCTCCAAGAGTTTCACGTCAACTTCGTCAGAGCCGGCCACCCGCCCCATGAAGCTGCCGCCCTGATCGATGATTTCGCAGCTTTCCGCGTGGTTGACAACAATTTGGCCTTGCTGCGCAGCGGCCTCGAGCAACGGACCCGGTGGCAGCTTTCGCTTTGGGACGCGATGGTCCTGGCAGCCGCCCGCCATTGCGGCGCACGGGAGCTTTGCTCGGAGGATTTCAACCACGGCCAGGATTACGGCGGCGTGCGCGTGGTGAATCCCTTCCGGCCCGGCTCTGCCTAACCCGGACGGGGCCGGACGAATTTTGGCCCGCCCACCCGCGCTCGCTCGACCCGGACCAGCCAAGCACGCGTCACTATTCAATTGTCCCTCGTCACTGATACCCCCCGCCCTCTCCTTGCCACGCGCTGGATGCGCAGCTAGATTGCCGGTCCTTTTTTATGGGCAAGACGCTGTTCGACAAAGTCTGGGAGGCGCACACGGTGCGCGATCTTCCCAATGGCATGACACAATTGCTGATCGGGACGCACCTGATCCACGAGGTGACGAGCCCGCAAGCCTTCGGCATGCTGCGCGACCTCGGGCTCAAGGTCCTCTACCCGCACCGCACGTTCGCCACGGTGGACCACATCGTGCCGACGGACGAACGCGAGGAGCCGTTCTCCGACCCGCTGGCTGATGCCATGATCAAGGAGTTGCGCAAGAACTGCGCCGAGTCGGGCATCAAGTTCTTCGACATCGCCAGCGGCAAACAGGGCATCGTCCACATCGTCGGGCCCGAACAGGGCATCACCCAACCGGGCACAACCATCGCCTGCGGCGACTCGCACACCTCGACCCACGGGGCGTTCGGGGCCATCGCGTTCGGCATCGGCACCAGCCAAGTGCGCGACGTGCTGGCCACGCAGACCATGGCGCTGCAGAAGCCGAAGGTCCGCCGCATCAACGTGGACGGCAAGCTCGCCCCCGGCGTCTATGCCAAGGACGTGATCCTGCACATCATCCGCATGCTGGGGGTCAACGGCGGGCTCGGCTACGCCTACGAATACGGCGGATCGACATTCGACGGCTTCACGCAGGAGGAGCGCATGACCGTGTGCAACATGTCCATCGAGGGCGGCGCGCGCGTCGGCTACGTGAATCCGGACCAGACAACTTTCGACTACCTCCGCGGCCGTCCCTACGCTCCGGCGCAGGCGGACTACGATGCGGCGGTTGCGCGTTGGAAGTCGTTCGCCAGTGATGCCGACGCCGCCTACGACCATGTGGTGAATTACCGCGCGGCGGACATCGGGCCGACGGTCACCTGGGGCATCAACCCCGGCCAGGCCATCTTCATCGACGAGATGATCCCCGCGCCCAGCCAGTTGCCGGAGAAGGACCGCGCCACGGCCGAGGAGGCGTATGCGCACATGAAGCTGCGCCCAGGCCAGCCGATCAAGGGCACCAAAGTGGACGTGGCCTTCCTCGGCTCGTGCACGAACGCCCGCATCAGCGACCTGCAGGAAGTGGCTCAGTATCTCAAGGGCCGCAAGGTCAAGAACGGGGTCAAGGGCATCGTCGTCCCCGGCTCGCAGGGCGTGGCCTCAGTGGCCGAGTCCATGGGCCTGGCCGAGATCTTCCGCGACGCCGGCTTCGAGTGGCGCGGCGCGGGCTGCTCCATGTGCCTGGGCATGAACCCGGACAAGCTCGTCGGCGACCAACTCTGCGCCAGTTCCAGCAACCGCAACTTCAAGGGCCGCCAAGGCAGCCCAACCGGCCGCACCGTGCTCATGAGCCCGCTCATGGTGGCCGCCGCCGCCGTGACCGGCGAAATCAGCGACGCCCGCGAGGTCTTCGGCCTCAGTTGATCGTCCCCCATCTCTCATCCCTCAACCCTCAACTTTCTCATGGCCTTACCTCCGATCTCCCAAATCGCCGGCGCCGGCATCTATGTGCCCGGCGACGACGTGGACACCGACCGCATCATCCCGGCGCGCTACATGAAGTGCGTGACGTTCGACGGTCTCGGCGAGTTTCTTTTCCGCGACGAGCGGTTCGACGCCGAGGGCAACCCGAAGCCGCATCCGCTCAACGACCCGAAGCACCAAGGCGCGACGATCCTGCTGGCCGGACGCAACTTCGGCTGCGGCAGTTCGCGCGAGCACGCACCGCAGGCGCTTTACCGCCACGGCATCCGCGCCGTGCTGGCCGAGAGCTTCGCCGAGATCTTCTTCGGCAACTCGATCACGCTGGGCATGCCGTGCCTGGTCATGGACGGACGCGACATCCGCTCGCTGGCCGCCCTGATCGACGAGGCACCATCCGCCGAGATCAACATCGACATCGCCGGCGGCAAGGTCCACATGGCCGACGTGAGTTTCCCGGCCACCCTGCCCGATCACGCCCGCGAGGCGCTGGTCAACGGCCGCTGGGACGCCATCGCCGATCTCCTCGAGGGACTCGACGACGTCCGCTCGACCGCGTCACGGCTGCCCTACATGGCGGCCTGAACGCCGGGAGAACCTAGGCCCCCAATCCGCGCGCCTCGCCGAACACTTCCCCGCCTTCGGCGGTGAAGAGGATCATCATGGGCGCACAGCAGACTTCGCAGTCGTAATCGATCTCGCAGGGCGTCTCGTCGGCCGGCGGAGCCGGCACGTCGAACGACTCGTGGCAGGTCGGGCAGACGACCGTAGCGAAGCCCGTCACCGCGGGGCTACTCCTTGGTGATGGACTGCAGGAGGCTGTTGATCTCGGCGGTGTTCTCGCCGGTCACACCCTCCGGCGCGAAGAGGAGTAGCATGAAGAACTTCTCCGCGTCGGGAGTGAAGATGGCGACGTTCACCTTGACCTTGCCGCTGCCCTCGACCTCCCCGGTGCCGTTCATGAGAACCACACCGAGTCCGTTGACCTCGGCCTGCTGCGGGTCGCCGTCCGCCGTGAAACCGCCGAAACTCTCCCCGAGCGCCTGCACCGAGGCGTCGATGGCCGCCTCCAGATCCTGGGCGTCCAAGGCCATGAGGACCGAGGAGGCGGTGCCGTCGCTCCGGCCGGCGGAAATCGTCTGCTCCTCGGCCTCGACCTTCCACGACTCAGGATAGGTGATGGAGAAGATCGGGGTGTCCTGCGGGTAGCTGAATTTCTGGCCGGCGAAAACCGGGAGGCAGAGCGCAAGCAGGACGGCTGAGGAACGGACTAAGGAGTGCATTGTGCCGAGTCGGATAGACTCCAGGCCCAGCGCTGGCAAGTCGTAATGCGTGGCCGCCGCCGCGCCATCACGGCCCGTCCGGCGCCTCCGCAGCCGCGCTGCGGATGGGCAGGATGCCGAGGGAGCGCGCCTGCGCCAGATCGATGAGCTGATGATCGGGGTCGTCCGACTTGATCTTCTCCCATGCCTCCTCAAGCGTCTCAGTGCCGGCGGCCACCGCCGCCTCGAAGTTCTCGCGGGATTCGTCGCCCTCCCCCGAGTCGGAGCCGAACCCGAGGTTCGAGCGCGGCTTTTTCGCCTCCGGCTCGAGCTCGGCACCCATCATCGTGGTCTCGATCCCGATGGTCGTCTCGTCGTCGAGGTCCACCGCGAGGAACATGTGGCGAGGCAGCACGACGAGCGATGGACGCAGGCCGATCTTCCGCAGCACGGCGGCGAGCAGGACCGTGCCGTCCACGCAGTTCGCCTGCGCGGCGGTGACCGATTCCTCGAAAAGCCGCACGTGCTGGCTGAAGACGCCCTCCTCCTCCGCTCCGGTCGTGGTGATGTCGCTGTAGCGCATGCCCGCCCGTTGCATGACATGCCAGATGGCGAAGATCTGCTGCAGGACCTGATCAGGATCGCCGCTCTGGTAGCCGTCGAAGGAACGCACGATGCCGGTGGCCAGCGCATCCTTCAGCGTGCGGTCCACCCAAGGGTGGTTCTCGTTGACGTAGGCCGCGAAGAGCCACGCGTAATCGGAAAAGTCACCATCCCCCTCCTCCACGCCAAAGAGGCAGTCGTTGACCGTGCGCAGGGTGGCCGTGACCGTCTTCTCGCCCAGACTTTGGCCGTCCACGAGGAGCTCCATCGTGACGTCCAGCGGTTCGGTCTGCCGCACCCGGCCGAGGCGGTCATAGCGCCAGAGGACTTTCGGATAGATCGTGAGGTCGCCCTCGCCGGACGTGCCCTCGACGCGGCTGGTGCTCATGACGGCGTTCTCGCGGATGACGAGCGCGACCTTCCGCCCGGGCGGCACCCCCTCGACCTGCGCCCCGATGATGCCCTGCGGGTCTCCGATGTGATTGCCTTTCCAGACGGGGAAGACCTCGTCCTTCGGCTTGACCGTGGCCGTGCCGATGATGATCGAAGGGAAAAGCTGCTCGTGCGGATAGACTTGGGCATCCCATTCAACCGCGCTTTTCGCCGGGGACGGCACGATGGCAATGAGGGCAAGCGCGAGTGAATGCACAAGGGGCCGGAAGGTCATGGCGCGCTTCTCGCGGAAGTGCGGCGGATTGGCAAGGCGGCAATCCGCCACGCTCAAACGCCGCTGGCCCCGGACGTCTCCTGATCGAGCCGCTGGGCGAGCGCCTGCGCGCGCTCGGCCGCGAGGTCGAAGTCGTAGGATTCGACAGCGGCCGAGACCGTCGAGAACTCCACGGCCATGGGCGAACCGTGCGTCATTGCCTCGATCTGGTCGGCCAGTTCCTCGGCCCGCGCGTCGCCCTGCCGGAGGTAGCCGACCAACTGCCTCAGCAGCGTGCGCACCGCGGCCGCGTCGGCCTGGGAGCCGCCCGACTTGCGCCTTGGTGACCTGCGAGAAACCGAGGCGAGGCCGGCCAGCACAACCTCCAGTGCGGCCGATGTGCGGCCGAGCGCCGCTTCGACCGCCGCGAGGCCGTCCTTGCGGCGGCAGGCCTCCTCGAGTTCCGCCGCCGCGGACTGCACGGCCTTGGCGCCGATGGTCCCGGCCAAACCCTTGAGCGTGTGGGCGAGCCGCACCATCGTCTCGGCGTCACCCCGGCCGGCAGCCTCACGGAACTCGGTGACGAAGTTCTGCTGGCTGTCACGGAAGCGCCGGAGTTGGCGGCGGTAAAGCGGCGCCTTGCCGGCCATGTGCGCAAGGCCGTCCTGCGCGTCAATGCCGGGAAGAGGCGCCCCGGCCGGGGCCGAGGCCTTTGCGGGTTCCACACCCACGGCGGCGGTGACGGCGGACGGACGGATCCAGCGCATGATGGTGCGGAACATCTCGCCGACCTCCAGAGGCTTGGCGATGTGGTCGTTCATGCCCGACTCGATCGCCTCGACGATGTCCGGCTCGAGCACGCCCGCGGTGAGGGCGATGATCGGAAGCGATTGCAACCCGGGCATCCGGCGGATGGCCCGGGCGGCCTCGCATCCACCCATCACGGGCATTTGCAAGTCCATCAGAATGCCGTCGAAGGCGGTGCTCTCGGCGAGGATGTCCAAAGCCTCCTGCCCATGCGAGGCAACCATGACGTCGATGCGCGCGTCTCGCAGGAGCTCCACGATGTGCTCCTGGTTGAGTTCGTTGTCCTCCACCAGCAGGATGCGCGCACCGGCCAAGGCCCTCGTCCAGTCGGCCATGTGCTCTTTCGGGACGGGCACCTGTCCCGGGCTGTCATGGTCGAGGCCGAGCACCGAGACGAGGGTTTCGAGCAGGGTGGAAGCGGACACCGGCTTGGTCAGGAAGGCGTCAACGTGGACTCCGCGGTGCGATGCCGCATGCTCGGCCTCCTCGCGGCCGAAGATGCCGGCCATGACGACCACCGGGGTGCCCGCCGGAACGTGCGGCCGCACCTGCTTCGCGCACTCCAGGCCGTCCATCGAAGGCATGCGCCAGTCCAGGAGCAGGAGGCGGGGCGGCAGTTTCTCATCCGCCGCGCGGGCCGCCAACTCCAGCGCGTCGAGGCCGCGGTTGGCCGCGAGGACGTCGAGGCCGAAGTTGCGCGCCACGGCGACGAGGCTGGCGCACGACGTCTCGTTGTCATCCACCAGCAGGATGCGCACGCCTTCAAGTTCCCCGATGTGCGGCACGTGGCGCGCGTGCTCTTTGTCGTCGTAGCCGAAGCGGGCGGTGAAGTGGAATGTCGAGCCGGCGCCCTGGCTGCTTTCCACGCCGATGGTCCCGCCCATCATGCCGACCAGCTCCTTGCTGATGGCGAGCCCGAGCCCGGTTCCCCCGAACCTGCGCGTGGTGGAGCTGTCCGCCTGCTCGAACGGCTCGAAAAGCTTGGCCGTCTCCTCGGCCCTCATGCCGATCCCGGTGTCGCGGACGCTGAAGTGGACCGTCAGCCCGGTCGCGTCCCTTGCCCCGGGCCGGGCGCCGAGCACGACCTCGCCCCGCGAGGTGAACTTGACCGCGTTGCTTCCGAGGTTGAGCAGGATCTGCCGCAGGCGCATGGGATCACCCACCAGCGATCGCGGCAGGTCCGGCGCCATGTCGTAAACCAGCTCGAGCCCCTTCTCCTCGGCGCGGAGCGCGATGACATTCCCCACGTCGTCGAAGACCTCGTCCAAACGGAACGCGATGGACTCGATGCCGAGTTTGCCGGCCTCGATCTTGGAGAAGTCGAGGATATCGCGGATGACACCGAGCAGGCCGTCGGCCGCGCGGGCGATCTTCTCGAGGTAGTTGCGCTGCCGCTGGTCGAGGCTCGTCCTGAGGGCGAGGTGGCTCATGCCGATGATGGCGTTCATCGGCGTGCGGATCTCGTGGCTCACGTTGGCGAGGAAGTCGCCCTTCGCCTTGGCCGCCTCCTCGGCGAGGTTCTTGGCCCGCCGCATCGCCTCCTCGGCTTCGCGGAACCGCGTGACGTCGATGAGCCAGCCGAGCGTGCCCGGCCTGCCCTCGTATTCCGTGCGCAGGAACGTCGCGAGGAAGTCCCGCGGCCGGCCGTCCGGCGCAAGCATCCGCAGCGGCATGTCCCGCGCGATGCCCTCGCTGGCCAGGGACTCCACGACACGCCCTCGGTCAGCCGGGTCGAGGTAAGCCTCGGCCGCCGCCTGGCCCACACGGATGTCGGCCATGCGGGTCATGGCGGGGTTCACGAAGCGGATGACGCCGTCCACGGAGATGCCGACGCCCACGGGCGCATTATCCATGAGGTATTGGAGTTGTTCCTGCTGGCGGGCCCGGGCCATGACCTGCTGGGCGTGACGCAGCGGCGTGACGTCCGTGATGAATCCCTCGAGGGCGAGCAACCGCCCGTCGTCATCGAACACCCCGATCCCCTCCTCCCAAACCCACTTGAGCCCGCCGTCGCGGGTCCGCAGACGGTAGGTGACCTCGAAGGCCGCACGCGCCTTGACAGCCTCGCCGACAGCCCGCGAAACAAGCTCGCGGTCCTCGGGCTGGATCAGGCTGGCGTAGGTCACGGTCTTCGATCCGATCAGATCCGCCGGCTCGTAGCCGGTGAGTTCGCGGGCCCCCAAACTGACGAACTCCATGGTCCAGTCGGCATCGTGCGCGCACCGGTAGGCCATGCCGGGAAGGTTGCCCATGAGCGTCGCGAGTTGCCGCTGGCTTTCCTTGAGCTCGCGGAAGGAGCGGTTCAGCGCATCGGTCAACGTGCCGATCTGGTCGCCCTTGGACGAGCCGACCGGAATCTCGCCCGCCTCGGCCCCGCCGGCCAGCAGTCGGCTTTCGATGCGGTCCAACGGGTTGAGCACGTGCCGCGCGAAGAGATGATAGGAGAGGAAGATGACCACGATGAACGCCGCCGCCACGAGCAGGGCGATGTCCACGGCGGCACGGCGCACCTCCGCGCGGATGCCTGTCGTCTCGATCTGGATGAGCACGGCCCCGTCCACCGGGGCACGGCGTGCCAGCTCGTGGTGGGTCAGGCGGACGAAGTGGGCGTATTCGAAAACGTCCGGCCCCCGATACCTTCCGGGAATCTCCGCCCGCGCGCCCAGGACTTCCTCCAAGACGGAGATGATGCCCGCGTCCGGCACATCGCTGAGCGCGAGGCCGCTCCAGGCCCGATCATCGCTGGCGATGACCTTGGGCGGCACTCCCCCGACGATGACGATGTGCCGGACATCGTGCTCGACGCTCATGGCGGAGATCACCCTCTGCAGTTCGGCAAGGGAATCTACGCTTTCGATGACCGTGGCAACGGCGGTGGCCATGACCTTGGCACGCTCGTAAAGCTGCTTCTCGACCTGCGTCTCCATGACTCCGAAGGTCGCCCACTCGCCGAGTGCGAGGGTGAGCGCTCCGGCCACGAGAATCGGCAGGAGAACCTTGCGGCGGAGGGAGCGGGACCGCGGAGTGGTCACGGGTTCGGCAGCAGTTCGAACTGCTCCGGCGGCGAGGAAATGATGCGGGCCTGATGCAACGCGCGCCCCACCCCGAGGACGATCCCGCCAAGTTTGCCGTCGCGCCCGAGGTATTGCGCCTGGTCCGCCGGGGATACCAGTTTGATCCCGTCCGAAAGAACCTCGCGGAACTCCTCAGCCCCCATCGAGAACTCAAGCCCCATGATCCGACAGGCCTCGAGCGGCTCCTCCTCCAGGAACTGATGCGCGCGGTCCAGCGCGCGCAGGAATGCCGCTGCCTGCCGGGGCCGTTCGCGCAGGACCGACTCATCGAGCGCGATCACATCAACCACCTCGCCCGGGATGTCGGCCGAGGAGAAGATCGTGTGGAACCGCCCGTCATCCGAAACCGGGAGGCTCGCAGGCGGGTAGGCCACCACGGCGTCCAAGCGTCCGTTGCGCAGTTCCTCCACCATCACGTCGGGGGCTTTGGAGACCAACTCCAGATCCTCGAGGTCCAGATCTGCCGTCCAGAGGGCACGGCTCAGAAGGAACACACCCAGCGAGGCGAATTCGACGCCGACCGTCTTGTCCTTCAAGTCCGCCACGGACCGTATCCTCTTGGGTGCAAGGATGACATCCGCGCCGTCCGAGAAATCCACCACCCGCACGACACGGGGATCGCGGTGGCTGTCGTCGCGCGCTACGAGCACGTCCACCACCGTCGCCGCCATGCCGTCAAGCTTGCCCGTCTCGTAGGCGCGGCGCGTCTCGGAAAGCGACCCTGTGACGAAGATCCGCACTTCCACCCCCTCCTGCTTGAAGAACCCCTTGGCCTCGGCGAGGTGGATCAGGCCGAATGCCGGCCAGAGATTCATGCCCACACGCAGGGGTTCCTCCGTCTCCCCACATCCGCCGAGAAACAGGCTGGTGCCGAGGGCCAGCAGGATGCCGATCCATACGGTTAGCCGGCGCGTGATCATGCTCAACGCCAGACATCTAAACCGGATGCGTCAGGAACTTAAAGCGCACAATGCACGCGCCCGGGACAGCCGAGGGACCAACAAGCCGCTATGCGTAGGGTGATTACCCCATTGCCACTTCTGGCGAGGTCAGCCATGATTATCTGTTCACAACGGGTCGCATCGTCCGGAGTGTAACCCGCGACCTTTTCTGCGGTTGACCATGAGACCTGCGGCCCGAAAAAAATCCTTGGCCGTCATTCCCGTCAAGGCACCATGCGTGCGACAACCAAACCACGGCCCGTGACCAGTCCGGGCCGAAACCAAGCCAGACCTAAATGATAGCGAAAACATTCCGCCAACTCCGGAGCGCAGGCCCCCGACTGCTCGCCCTGATTGTCCTCTCCGCCACAGCGGCAGTCGCGCAACCCGCCAGCCCGAATCAGGCTGCAGCGGCAACCGCATTCGTTCCCCTCTTCAAGACGCCGGAATACAAGTTTCAGGGACCACTCCCCGCAGCGGAGTTCTTCTTCCAGCTTCCCGAGCACATCGAACTGGCCCCCGGCTCACAGCTCGTGCTGAAGTATCGCGCCTCGCCCCTTCTCATTCCGGACATCTCCACCGCAACCTTCGAGGTCAACGGCAACCCCGCCACCAGTATCCGCCTTCCTGGCAAACCGGAATCCGACGGCGGCCTGCAAATGGTCACCATCGCGCTGTCGGACAAGACCCTCAAGACCGGGTGGAACAAGGTATCGGTCAAGTGTCTCATGCAGACCACCGATGTTCACTGCCGCGACATCGACAACCCCGCTTGCTGGTTCGTCCTTGAGCAAGGCTCGGGCATCAAACTCTCTTTCCGCCGCCTCAAACTCTTCCCCGAACCCGCGCGATTCCCCGCCAGCATCACCGAAGAGCAACTCCTCCGGCAGGACGAACTCGTCGACGGCTTCCCGTCCGAGAAAATCACCCCGGCCGTCTCCGTGCTCGTGCCTGAGGCGCTCAACAGCACGTCGTTCCGGGCATTCGTTGTCGCCTCGGCCCGCCTCGGCCAGCCCGGCTACCTCCCGGCCAAGGCCTTGCGCGTCGGCAAACTGCAGGACTGGCAGGGCCTCAGCGGCCAAGTCAACGGCATCCTCATCGGCCTCAAGTCCGACCTCGAATCCATGGACCTTCCGGTGGACACCCGCTCGGCCGTATCCGTCCTCGAAGCCGGCGACGGCCTCGTGGCCGAGTTCATCACCGGCGAGGCCGCCGGCAGCCAGCGCCGCTGGATCGTTGTGGCCGGAGCCGACGACGCCGGCCTGACCAAGGCCCTCCTCACCCTAGGCAGCAGCGACGCCCTCGGCACCACGGCCGCCAACCCGGCCATCGTGCGCGACGCGCCCAAGATCTCGCCCCTGACCGAAAAACTCGCGCAACCGCACCACGGTGTGCAGACCTTCGAGAAGCTCAACGGTGGACGCCTTGTCCTGCGCGGCGTCTTCCGTAACCAAGCCATCCTCAACTGGGCCCTGCCCCCGGGTTACGAAACGGCTCCCGGCAGCGAGTTGCTCCTCGAGATGGCCCACTCCGAGGGCCTCGAGCGCGCCTCGGCCGTCATGTTCGAAGTCAACGAGCGCCTCCTGCCCAGCATCTCGCTGCAGCGGGCCGGCGTGCAGCAGATGGCACTGCGCTTGCAGGTGCCGGACGGCATTCCCGGCCGCGCCCCGAACCGCATGATCGTGACCTCCTACCTCGACATCGGGACCGTAGATTGCTCGCACCGCAACGAGGAGCGCGCATGGGTCGAGTTTTCCGCCGACTCCTACATGAAGATCGAGACCCGCCCGCTCCGCATCGACGGACTCGACCGCCTCAACCTCGTGCTGCTCCGCGACGCTTTCATGCGCCGCGCCTGCATCCTGCTCCCCGCCGGGGCGACGACCGAGGACCTTGAAGTTGTCCGCGATGTGGCCCTGAACGTGGGCGGCATCCTCTCCACCATGCCGATCCTGTGGCCCCAAGCCGCCCTCTACGGAACCGACCAACCCGTGCCCGAGGACGCCGTGAAGACGACTTCGGTCATCCTCTTCGGCGGCGCCGGACAATGGAAGCAGGCCCTGCCGGCCGACACCCGCCTGAGCATTGATGCGGCGTCGGCGGACAATCTCCGCCTGCTCAATTCCGAAGTGCCCAATAGCAGCCTGGCCAAGGGCCTCGTCATGGCCCAGTTCCTCAACTCCCCGTGGAGCGCCGACAACTGCGTCGTCACCATCGGCGGCGCCGCCGGCGTGGGCGGCCCCAACGCCGCCGCCCTCATCACGAATCCGAACGTCCTCTCCAAGGTCGGCGGCACCATCTCGGGCTTCGACGACAAAGGCCGCGTATTCAGCTACGATGTCCGCGCCGGCGAACCGCAATCGCTGGCCGAGCGCATCATGGGCTCGATGCCCAAGGACCTCTCGGCCGAGCAGACCGAGGCCAAACTCAAGAGCGAGGAGAAATGGCGCGGCTACATGACCACGCGCAACTTCGTCATCTTCGGCATCGTCCTGCTGATCGTGATCCTCATGATCCGCGCGCAAGTCCGCCTCCGCTCACGGCAGGCCGCCATGCGCCGCAAGGACGACAACCAGAAATCCTGAAATGCTTGACGCGCGGAACGCGGCGGCGGACCGGGGTGCCAATCCCGGTCCAGCGCGCCACACAAGGCGGCGGAGGACCTCCTGCTTGGCCCCCGCCCTTGCCGTGGTCCTGGCCGTCACGGCAAGTCCGCGCGCGGTGGCCAACCCGCTCGTCACGGACAACCCGGCCGCGGGGCCGGGTGCCGTCACACTGCTCGTTTACGACGGCGTGGCGCAACCGTTCTCCCTCATGGATGTGCGCGCCGTGCTCGCACGCCTCCTCACCCGGGCCAACACGCGCGTGGTCACGAAGAGCGTCGAGGAAGTGCGTCCCGACGACGTCCGCTCCGCCTCCTACCTCGTCTGGCTCGGCACCGGCCGCACGCCGTCGCCTGTCCGCCTCGGCTGGACCGCGGTGGACAAGCCTGTCCTGATCTGCGGCATGCCGCCGCTCGAAGCCGGGGCCTGGGCCGGCGTCAACGGCCTGCGCAAGTTCCCGCCGAAGCCGGAGTCGTTCGCCTCCGCGCGAATCACCCTCGGCCGCGCCGTCATCCCCACCCCGGTCTCTTACGCCATCGCCGCCAAGGCCGAGGGCGAGGACGCACGCACCTTCGCGGAGATCTCCACCCCCTCGGGCACCCAGACCCTTGCGTGGCAAAGCGGCAACGTCTTCTGGTTCCCCGCCCTTCCGCTCGAGCAGGGCGTCGGTGTCGCGCTTTCCGGCATCCTTCCGTATTTCTACGGCTTCACGCCTTCGGACAGCGGCTTGCTCGTCACGCTGGACGATTTCCACCTCGGCTGCGACCCCGCCAGCCTCAAGCGCGCCGCCGATTACCTGGCCCAGAAAGACATCCCGTTCGCCGTGAGCATCCGCGTGCCCGGGGCCGACGAGGATGTCGCCCGCGTCCACGAATTCGTCAGTGCCGTCCGCTACGCCCAAGCCCGCAAGGGCCGCATCTTCGTCTTGCCCGCGCCGGGCGACGGGTTCTGGAACCAGGAATTCGACCGCCCGCCCACCGCCGAGGCCATCGAGGCGGCCGGCCAGGGCGCCGCAGCCGACGTCGGCCGCTGCATCGAGAACGGCGTTCTCCCGCTCGGCATCCGCCTGCCCGACTCCGGCGTTGGCATCGAGGCTGCCGCCCGCATGGCCCGCATGTTCGACTTCGGCATCGGTGCCGTCCTGCCCTCCGAGGCCACCTGCACCGCCACCTTCATTCCCGCCACCGTCACCCGCGTCGCCGCCCGACTCCTCCTCGCTCCGCCCGGCACTCCCGCCGGCGGGACATCGGCCAGCCGCGAAGACTACGAGCGCAATCTCCTCCTCGTCCCGGGCGCAGTGGTCAGCGTGTCCATTCCCGCCTGGCAACCGTTCGACCAGATGATGCCCGAACTTGACCGCGTCATGGCCCTCGGCGCCGGATTCCTCGACCCGGGCGACGCCGCCATCGCGATCTCCACGCCCGTTGGCGCGCTTTGGAACGCCCGGGCCGGAGCCACCAAGCCCGACTTCTCCGGCCGCGCGATCCTGCGCACCTACGATGCCCGCGCCCAGCAACTCTCGGAGAAAGAAATCTCCGCCGACAGCGCAGCCGTTGTTGAATCCCCGCCCGACGCACAATTCTTCAGCCTCACACCATGGAAACCGTAAGGACCATCCTCATTGTGGGCGCCGTCGCGGCGGCCGCCATCGCCGCAACCATGACACGCTCAGGCGGCAAGCAGGCCGAACCGGAGCAAGTCTCCGCGCTCGTGGCCAAGGCCGATGAACTCAGCGCCAAGGGCCAGCTCGCCAAGGCCGAGGAGGCCCTCGAACAAGCCGTCAAAGCACGCCCCGAGGTCGAGTCGCTCCAGTTCCGCCTCGCCACGCAGAAAATCGCCCGCCGCCGCTACGACGAGGCGCAGGCGATCTACGAGAAACTCGCCGAGTCGCAGAACCCGGCCATGGCCACTCTGGCCAAGAACTCCCTGCGCGCCCTCGACGACGAGCGCCAGCGCAACGAGGAGGCGATGGCCACCGCCGTCGTCCAAGTCCAGAGCGTCCAGGAGCGCCGCCTCCAAGCCGCCCGCGAGGCCGCCTTCCGGGCCAAGGAGGAAGACCTGCGCCAGCGGCAGGAAATCTTCGACCTCTTCGGTGCCGGACGCGACCGCGAGGCCATCAACAGGCTCGACGCCTATGCCGAGACCAAGCCGGTGCCGACCGAGTTGCAGTTCGCCAAGGTCTTCGCGCTTCAGCGCATGCGCCGGTTCACCGACGCCAACCAGGCCCTGCAATCGATGCCGCCCGAGGCTTACACCTCGCCGAACTGGCTCCTCGCCCGCTCGGCCAACGAACGCGCGCTCGGCCGTGAACAGGCGGCTTGGGAAGCCATGACCGCGGCAGCCGAGGCGGCCAAAGGCACGCCGTTGGAACCCGTCATCCAGGAGACCATCGCGGACCTCCCCCTGCAGGCCAACCTCGACCGCTTCTTCTGGGGCGAACTTCAGCTCGACATGCTCTACACGGAGCGGTTCGACGACGCGATTTTCTACGGCGAACTGCGTCAGGGCTTCTTCGTTCCCGGCGCCCGCTGGCTCCAGCCGTTCGTGCAGCTCGATTTCACCATGGACACCGCGTCGGGTGAGGCCATTGACGGCATCCCCCAAGTCTATGCCAACAACCTCGCCGGCGGCCACGCTGGCGTCCGAGCCCGCCTGATCCCGAACGAAAGCCTCTGGGCCTACGGCCTCGTCGGCGTGCAGAAGGATCTTCGCGCCACCACGCGCTACAAGGGCGACTGGTTCTTCGACTGGCGCGCCGGCATCCGCGGTTACAAGGGCTTCGGCCCGGGTCTCTACTTCCTGTCGAACAACTGGCTCACCAAGCCCCCGGTCAACCGCTGGCAGTGGACCCCGCGCCTCGCGCCGTTCGCCGAGGGCGGCTTCGATGCCGCCTACTGGTCGCTCTACGAGAACTTCATCGCCTACGGCTCGCTACGCCAAGGCTTCCGCTTCCTCGAGGCCGGCGGCTGGCTCGGCTTCGACCTCTACGCCCTCCAGCAGGGCACGCTCGATTCCGAGGGCCTCTATTACAACAACTTCGCCGAGTTCGGCGGGGGCCTGCGCGCCACGGCGCGGCTCGGACGGCGCACCACCCTGGTCAGCCGCGTCGAATACCTCGGCGGCATCTACTCCGGCCGCGACAACGACAACAGCCGCGGCACACTCCCGGCGAGCTACGAAGATGTCCGCGCCGCCGTCTCACTTTGGTGGGAGTGGTAAGGGGGACGGATGCAGCTGCTCTCAGAGATCATCATCGTCCTGGCCTACATCGCGGCCATCGGCTTTTTCATTTTCGGCATCGATGACCTGATCTTCGACCTGCACTTCATCCGGCACCTGAGCCGGAACAAAAACCGCCGGCACATCACCCTCGAGGAACTCCGGGCCAAGCCCGAGCAGTTCATCGCCATCTTCATCCCGGCCTGGGCCGAGGGCGGCATCGTCAACCGCATGGCTGACTACGCCCTCAAGATCCTGGAATACGAGCACTACGACATCTTCATCGGCGTCTACCCCAACGACCCCGAGACCAACGCCTGCGTGGACGCACTGACCAAGAAGTTCCCGCGCATCCACAAGGCCGTGTGCCCGGACCCCGGGCCGACCTCGAAGGCCGACTGCCTCAACGCGATCTACCGCACGATGCGCCTCCGCGAAATCCCCGGCGAGCGCGAATACAGCATCCTCGCCCTGCATGATTCCGAGGACATCATGCATCCGCTGACCCTCAAGATTTACAACTACTACGTGCCCGCGGACTTCGACATGGGACAGATCCCTGTTTTCCCCCTCGAACTCCCCGCCCTCACGAACTGGGTCGGCAACAGCTACATGGACGAGTTCGCCGAGATGCACCTCAAGGACATGTTCGCCCGTCAGGAGATGGGCGGCGTGGTCCCCTCGGCCGGCGTCGGCACCGCATTCAACCGCGCCGCGATTGACTACCTTGCCGACCACAACAACGGCGACCCCTTCATCATCGGCAACCTCACCGAGGACTACTACATCGGCATCCAGCTCAAGCGCGCCGGCTACCGCGCCGGCTTCATCAACTACCCGGTGGACCGCGTCGTGGTGAAGCGCGACGTCGAGGGCCACGTCACCGCACGCAAGGTCGTGACGGAGATCGTCGCGGTGCGCGAACACTTCCCCAGCGATTTCTGGAGCGCCGTGCGGCAGAAGTCGCGCTGGATCCTCGGCATCTCGATGCAGTGCTGGGAACTCGCGGGATGGGGCGGCACCCTGCCCGAACGCTACACGCTGGTGCGCGACCGCCGCGCGCCCTTCGTCCACTTCATCAACGCCATCGGCTACATCGTCATCCTCGCGTGGGTCGGCGAACAGATCTTCCGCAGGATGCCGTGGGTGCAGACCGACTACTGGCGCCCGCTCTACACGGCCGACTCGATCCTTTGGTCGCTCATCCTTGTCGACACCGCGCTGCTGCTTTACCGGCTCGCCATCAAGACCTACTTCGTCAAGGAGATCTACAGCTGGAAGCAGGGCTTCTTCTCCATCCTGCGGTATCCCCTCGCCAACATCCTCAACTTCTGCGCCACCATCCGCGCCCTGTGGATGTATATCCGCAGCCGCTTCTTCGGCAAACAGCTCGTCTGGCTCAAGACCACGCACGTCTTCCCCACCACGGCCGACCTCACCGAGTTCGCCGCGTCCATCGAGGACCTTCTCCTGCAGGACTCGCGCATCCCGCGCGAGAAGGTCGAGGAACTCCTGCGCAGCGGCTCGAGCGACCTCGCCGTCCCCGGCAACCTCCTCGCCCTCCGCCTGCTCGACGAGGAACAGTTCACGGCGCTCTGGTCGCGCTTCTCCGGCCTGCCGGAGCGAACGGTCCTCGAGGAGGACGTGGACCGCGACCTCGTCTCGCTCATTCCCGAAGACGAGGCCCACCGCCTGCGTCTCATGCCGGTGGCGGCGGACGACGAGGGCAACATCGAGGTGGCGTTCCTCGAACCGCCTTCGCAGACGGTCCTGGAGGCCGTCGGAGCGCAGTTGCAGAAACCCATCACGGCCTGTCTCATCACGCCCACGAACATGCGCATCCTGCGCGAGCGGCTCTACTCGGAAAGGGCCATGCCGCGCTTCCGCCCGGCCTACAACCGCGCCTTCGAGGGCCTCGACCCGGCCCGCCACCGGGAGGTCCGCACCATCCAGTTCCGCACGGGCAACCGCTTCTCCGACCTGCTCCTCGACAAGGGCTACGCCGACGCCGACGCCTGCCGCGCCATGTGGTGCAAGATCATGGACGCCGAGCCCTGCCACATGACCGAGGAACGCCTCGACCCGGAGGCCTTCGAGGCCCTCGGCCCGCTCTTCTGTTTCCTCCACCGGTGCGCCCCCCTCGCCGGCGAGAAGATCGTCTTCCAGGAGGCGGCCCACCCCGACATCCTTCCCGTGATCGAGCAGCGCCTCGGATGGCGCCCCCGCCACGTGACCGACCGTGCGCTCCCTGTGCGCAACTTCCTGCGCAATGTCTTCGGCAGCCTGCGCCCCGAGGATCTCCTGCTCAACCGCCTCGTCGAACGCGCCACCATTTCCGAGGCCCAAGCCGCCAACCTCCGCACGCTCAAGACCCTCGTCCGTGACCCCGTGCACAAGCTCATCACCGACTTCCGCATGACGGATCGGGAGGAACTCCACGCGGCCTTCGCCGACATCGCCCGACTGCCGGACGCGAACGGCACCACGGCCCAGACCGCCGCCCCCGCCGGCGTGCTGCGGCCCGGGTTCGAGGAGGACACCGGCGCGCGCATCCTCGAGGCCGAGGAGGGCCGCGTGACCATCGGGCTCGGCGCCCTGCTGGCCCAGCAAGACTTCTCCCACGTCTGCACACGCCTCATGCGCTGCGCGACCCGTTTCGTCCTCATCCCGCCCAACAAGTGAAGAAAACCGCCCGCCCCAAGAAGAAAACCGTCGCCGTTGTCGTCGGCACGCGCCCGGAGGCCGTGAAACTGGCTCCGGTCATCCGCGCCCTCGGCCTCTCGAAGAAGATCAGGCCCCTGACCATCAACACCTGCCAGCACCACGAGATGGTCCGGCAGATCTTCACCGACTTCGGCATCCGTTCGGACGTCGAACTCAACGTCATGCGTCCGCGCCAGACGCTGTGGGGATTGACCGCGCGCGTCTCGCAAACGCTGGGTGACTTCTTCACCGAGAACCCGGTGGACGCGGTGCTCGTGCAGGGCGACACGACGAGCGCCTTTGTCGGCGGCCTCTGCGCCTTCTACCACAAGATCCCTGTCGGCCACGTGGAGTCCGGCCTGCGCTCGGGCGACATGTATTCCCCCTTCCCGGAGGAACTCAACCGCAGCATGCTCGGCCGTCTCTCGACCTGGCATTTCGCCCCCACCGAGCACTCGCGCAAGCTGCTGCTGCGCGAAGCCGTGGAGCCCTCGAAGATCCACATGGTGGGCAACACCGTGGTGGACGCGGTCCATTGGATCACCCGCCGCCCGCAATTCCGCCGCAAACTGGCGCCGCACCGCCCCGGCGACCCGCGCCTCGTTCTCATCACCTGCCACCGGCGCGAGAACCTCGGCGAACCCATGGCCGCCGTCTCGCGGGCCATCCGCCGCCTCGCCCTGCGCCACACGGACTGCCACTTCCTTTTCCCCGTCCACCCGAACCCCGCCGTGCGCGAGGTCGTCATGCCGATCCTGAAGGACATCCCGAATGTCGAACTGACTTCGCCGATGGACTACGAGGACTTCCTCGCCCGTCTCGTGCGCTGCCATCTCGTGCTCTCGGATTCCGGCGGCATCCAGGAAGAGGGAACCTCGCTCGGCAAACCTGTCCTCCTCCTCCGCCGCGAGACGGAGCGGCCCGAGGGAATCCACGCCGGAGTCGTGAAGATGGTCGGGACGGACGAGGAACGCATCTACCGCAACGGCCACAAGCTGCTCAGCTCGCAGGAGGCTTGGTCAGCCATGGCGCGCGGCTCGAAGGTCTTCGGCGACGGCAAGTCGTCCGCCCGCATCGTCAGCATCCTCGAGAAGGCCCTCGCCGCCAAGTGAACGTCGGAGCGGCGGCTTCAGCCGCCGTCGACCGCCACCGGCGGCTGAAGCCGCCGCTCCGTCCAGCGAGCCCCGCTCACTTCGCCGCTGCCTGGAGATACGCCTCCAGCGCGAGCAGCACTTCGAGTTGGTCGAACGAATAGACCGGATAGCCGCCGATCGCGCCGGGGAATTGATTGTCCGCCTCGTTCTGGAACTCGAGCATCCGCGCCATCGCAGGCCCGGCCTCGGCGAGAGGACGGCCCGTAGCCAGCAGCAGGCGAATCCAGAGCGCATAAACGCTGGCCCCCGCCGGATCACCCACCGCCCGGCCGGACACGGGATCGAATGTCTGCGGCAGACGCCCGTGCTCGCGGAAAAACTCGGAGCGCACGCGGATCGCTTCGGCCAGCCGCGCATCGGTCGGATTGCGCTCTTGGATGTAGAGCAGCGTGATCAGCGCCAGGACTTCATCCGCCGGACCGGTGCCATACTTGCGCGTCTCCGGATCCCAGCGCGCCGGAACCATGCCCGGCGCTGAATCAATGCCGCGCAGCACGGCCGAGCTCTCGTCGTAGACCCGCCGGGCCCCGGGCACCACCCCCGCAGCGAGGTCCATCGCCGGCAAGTGCAGATAGCACAGCAACACAGAACCGCTCCCCGGACTGCCTCCGCCGAGATTGAAGGCCGGCGGCGGAATCACCATGCCTTCGGATCCCGCGGTGAGTTTCTCCGCGATGTCGGTGCCGAGCTTGGCTGCATCCTTCATCCCCCAGCGCTTCGACGCGAGGAGGCCGGCCCAGACCACGCGCCAGTCGTCGAGCGTCGCACTGGTGTCGGCCTGGGCGGGCGGATCAAGACGGATCTTCCATGCGAGGAAGCCGGAGGCCGGGTCGAGGAAGCGCTCGTTGATCAGCTTCACTTGGCGCTCGAAAAGCGCGCGGTCGCCGCGGAGCAGCGCCAGTTCCATCATCTGTCCCACCGCCTCGCTCAGCACCTCGTGGTTGCGAGCCTCGCCGGCCACGATCGGGCGGTCGTTAACCGCGTTGACATAGATCGCGCCCGTCGCCGGATCCATCATGCGCTCCTCGAGGAACTTCCAGATCGCGTCGCGCGCCGCTTTCACCTCCGAAAGGCCGGGGGCGGGCGGGGGCGTCTGCATCGGGTCCGGGGTCTGGGCGGCGGCCCGGCCCGCAGAAAGTAAAATGGCCAGCACCGCGAGCATCCGCATGGGCGGGACTTTGCCATCAAAGCAGCGCCGTGCCAAACCGCTTTGAATTGGAAGGACAGCCGCCCGCGGCCCTGCTAAAGTCCGGGCGTGGACAAGAACACTCCCGTCTTGGTCATTGACCGCGTCAACCGCCCCGCCGAAGTCTGGCAGCGCGTTTCCGACCTCGCCGGCACCGGCCCGGTCACCATCGTCCCATCCCCGGAGGACGCCGAGATCGAACTCGGCTCGGGACGCTTCGGCCTCGTGCTCTGCAGCTACGTGCTGCCCGATGAGACGGGCACGGAGTTGTTCGCCCGCCTGCGCGCCCAAGGCGTGAAGACCCCGGTTATCTTCCTTTCAGACCAATTCGACACCAAGGGGCTCATCGAGGCGGCCAAGCTCAAACAGGCGGATTTCCTCCCTGCGCCCTTCAACGTGTCCGACCTCAGAAACCGGCTCTCCCTTCTGACCGGCACCCCGGCTCAGGTCTAGGCCCCCGAAAACCGCTCGGAGGGGCTTGCGGATTGAACGCTTGCCCACTAGAAGAGTCCAATTTCCAGCGATGATTCCTAGGTTCTCATTCAGGCCAAACGCTCGTTTGGCCGCGAGCGACTTGCTCAACCGCCTCCTCCGGGCGGCCAGCCCCCTCGTGGCGGTCGTGTTGCTGGCGGTGGGGGCCCAAGCGCAGACGCCCGCCAAGAATGCCTTGGTGCTGTATGACAACGAGGGCGCTTTCGGGTGGATGGGTGAAATCTACTCTCTGCACTTGGAGAACCTCCTGGGCCACTTCGAGATCCCGGTGACACGCAAGCCTTTCGCCGATTACCAGGCCGGGGATATCGAGGCCCACGATGCCACCTTCTACGTGGGGGCGGTCTACAAGGACACGGCGCTTCCGGCGGCATTCCGGCAGGAATTGGATGCGACGAATAAAACCTTCGTCTGGATCGGCCAGAATCTGTGGCGCTACGCCCTGAACATGGGCTCTTGGGCGCCGCGTCCGGCTTTCGAAAACAAATACGGTCTCCAGTTCCTCGAACTCTCTTACGACAACCATCCCACCGTCAGCTACAAGGGTCAGTTCCTCAAGAAGGACCCGTTCGACCAAGCGCTGAATCGCATCGCCATCACGGACCCCGCCAAGGTGACCGTCTTCGGACAGGTGCAGGACAGTTCTGGCAACAACTGGCCCTACATCATGCGGAGCGGCAACTTCTGGGTCGTGCCGGACATGCCGCTGGTCAACACCACCTTCCGCAACCGCGCGCTGGTCTTCGCCGACCTGCTCTACGACATGCTGGGCGTGGAACTCGCCGCAGAACGGCACCGCGCCGTGCTCCGCATCGAGGACGTCACCCCGAACGTCCCCACTGAAGCCCTCTACGCCCTGCGCGACACCCTGCGTGATCTCGGTATCCCGTTCACCATCAGCCTCGTTCCCGAATACCGCGACTGGAGGGGAATCTACAACGGCGGCACTCCGAAGTTCCTCACGCTCGAGCCCGGAACGCCCTTCGCCGAAGCGATTCAGGCTTTGGTGGACATCGGAGGCCAAGTTGTCCAGCACGGCACCACCCACCAGATCGACGGACTGCTCAATCCCTACGACGGCGTCTCCGCGTCGGACTACGAATTCTACAAGATGAGCGTGAACCGGGACCCCTTGGATGCCGTTCCGGACGGAACCCTCATCTACGAAGGCCCGATCCCGGGGCAGGATGCCACCGAGGTTCGGCGCCGTGTCCTCGACGGCCACGAGCGGATCAAGCGGGCCGGATTCACACCCGTGGGCTGGCTCACCCCGCACTATCTTGGATCGGATGTCGCTTACCAGCAGTTCGGAAGGCTTTACCCCTTCGCGCTCGACCGCGCGATTTTCTTCACGACGGATGCCGACGGCACATTGCGCAACGTCGAACTCAACTCACCCTTCATTTATCGCGACACGTTCGGCGTGAAGCGGGTCCCGGAAACCGTGGGCTACATCGATCCTTTCGGCTTCGCCCCCGAGGGAGTGGTCCTCCAGCCTCCGACCTACCCGTCGGACGTCATCGAACGCGCCCGTGCGCTCAAGGTGGTCCGCAACTCCTGGGCAGGCTGCTACTTCCACTGGTATCTGAACCCGGCCTACCTCAAGGACATGATTCAAGGAATTCAGGGCCTCGGGTTCGAGTTCGTGCCCATCCACGGAGACCTGCGATGAATACCTCAGCACGCCTCTTCGCGCTCTGCTGCGCCTCTCTGCTCGTCGTCCCCGGCGCCCACGCCGTCACGGACACCTTCGGCACCGGAGGCGGCGAGTTCTCCATCGAGTTCACCGAGGTCGGGGATGCCGGGAACGCCGCGGACACCAACGCACGGGGGGCGGTTCCCTACGATTACCTCATCGGTGCGACGGAAATCACGGAAGACCAATTCCAAAAGGCCATCGAGAACGGACTGCAAAACGTCCGCGCCGGAGCATGGTCCCCTGAGCAACCAGCCGGCTTCGTCCATTGGTTCGAAGCTGCCGCGTTCGTGAATTTCCTCAACGAATCCGCGGGCTACCAAGCGGCCTACAACGTGGCATGGGACGCGGGCACCCAGACTTGGCGCATGGAGCCATGGTCCAGCGCGGAGTCTTGGGGCACCTACGGGGAGAACCGGTTCCGCCACCGCGATGCGCGGTATTTTCTGCCCACGGAAGACGAATGGCATAAGGCCGCCCATTACAAGAGCGGTGGCACCAACGCAGGCTATTGGGCCTACCCGGTCGCGCAGGACACCGCCCCAACCCCCGTGATCTCTGGCACGAATGCCGCAACCGCAGTCTTCTCCGCTCAAAGCCAACCATCCGCAGCCGCTGAATCCGGCGGCCTCTCCGCCTACGGCACACGAGGCCAAGGCGGGAACATGGCCGAGTGGACGGAAAGCGCGTGGGACGGGACCAACAACACGCCGACCGAAGCGCGCGCCCTGCGCGGAGGGCATTGGTTCTCCGCACCAGAAGCCCTCGTCTCCACCAACCGCGAAATCACCTCACCATACTACGAAAACGACATCATCGGGTTCCGTGTGGCCAAGGTGACCGACAACCTCTTTGCCCGTCGTCTCTCCGTGGCCACTGCTGACGCCAACTTGCGCAACAACGCCCCCGCCTCATCCTTCGGGGGACTGCGTCCCGGCATTGCAAGCGACACCCGCATCTACACGGTCCGGAACACCGGCACCGAAACGCTCGACCCGGTGACCTTTGCCGTGACAGGCCCGGCTGCGGCGGACTTCACGGTCGTTCTGCCCGCCGACGGCCCGCTCGCCCCGGGCGAATCCGCGGAAATCAGCGTGTCGTTCACCCCCACCACCGGAAGTGACCGCGTCGCCGCCATCAGCATCGCCAGCGCCGACCTCGCAAACAGTCCGTTCGTCGTCAACCTCGCCGGCTACGGCATCACCGAGGACTTCGACAAGGACGGCGACGGGCTCAACGACGCGGCCGAATACGGCATGAGCGGACTCGGGTTCGACTTCAACATCGCCCAACCCGACCTCGTCGAGAGCCTCTTGGGCAACCGCTCTTTCGTCCCGCTCTTCGACAGCTCGGAGGTCGAGACCGAACGCATCGCCGCCTACAACGATGGTCTCGCCGCCGGGACCAACGCAGTCGTCAGCGACCCCGGGGCTTACGGCCTCTACACCACGAACTCGATCATGGATCTCAATCTGGGCGGCGTGATGCTGGAGAAGAACGGCTCGGAAGTCGTGGTCAGCGTGCAGATGCAAACGACACCCGACCTCTCGAACCAAGCCTTCACCAACCACGGAACACCCGTGGAACTGCCGCCGCTCGAGATGCCTGCCGACAAAGGCTTCCTGCGCATCCGTGCCCTCGGACCGGCTGCACCGCCGAGTGCACCCGACCTTCCGAACCCGCCCGGCTTGGGAGGCGGCCAAGGACCGGCCGGTGCCGTCCAGCCATAGAAACCAAAGTGTCCCCTGAAGCATCGGTGGACGAAGACTCCGAAGGGGTGGCTTCGCTCGTCTGCCTCAAGGGACAAATGCAAACTACGCTCGGACCGCCCCGCGTCAAGCGCCCCTCCCCGGTGGGTGTTCACCCCATGCCTTGCTATTGCACTCGGGCCCGTTCTGCCGCACTGTGAAGGATTCAGGTCGCCCGGCCCATGAAACCCTCCACCACGACCGCACGCCGGAAGTCTGCGCCCAAGTCCCTCGCTCGTGCGGGGCAGGACGACCAGCGAGCCGCGCAATGGACGAGTCCGTCCGACGAGGAAACCCTACGCCAAATCCTCGAAGACGTCCCCTTCCCCGTCGCCGTGTTCAAGGCCGCGCGGCCGGATGGATGGGGTGGCGCCGACTCACACATCCTTTTGCTCAACCGCAGCTATCGCGAACTCTTCGGCTGGAGTGCTGAGGATGTGGACACCCTCGGTGAACTCACAGAGAAGATTTACCCGGATCCCGAATACCGCGCCACGATCTTGAAGTGGCGTGAAAGCGCCGGCGGCGGCAACGGCAACAAGCGGCGGCACCTCCCGGCACGCGAACTCCAAGCCGTGGCCAAGGACGGCACCAAGGTCGCCGTGACGACCGGCACCGCCGCGATCGGCGACCTCATGATCGTGGCCATGCAGGACGTCACGCAGAGCCGGCTTGTCGAGAGCCACCTGCGCGAAAGCGAGGCCATCATGCGCCTCATCCTCGGCAACATGCCCTTCCCGGTCACCATCAGCACCATCAAGGGCCGCCCCCGCGTCACGTTCCTCAACCGCCAGTTCACCCAGGTCTATGGCTACGAGGCCGGCGACGTTCCCACGCTCGAACAGTGGATCAGCGTCGCCTGCCCGGACCCCTCGCTCCGCGCCGGGCTCGCCGGTTGGCTGGCCAGCGCCGTGTCCCAATCGCAGCAGGATTCCCGCCCGGTCATGTCGGAGGAGATCCCCGTGCGCACCAAGGACGGCGAGTTCAAGACGGTGGTCATGAGCGCCATCGTGGTTGGCCAGTCCCTCATCGTCGCCTCGCACGACATCACCGACCGCAAGGCGGCCGAGGAGAAACTGCGGGACCGCGAGCGCCAACTCGAGGCGGCCAACGACCACTACCGCCTCCTCCTTGAAAACTCCACCGACGTTGTCGCCCACACCTCGAACGAGGGCCTCGTCGAGTGGATCACTCCGTCCGTCACCGGTCTGCTCGGCTGGACCCCGCAGGAAGTCGCACGGCACAACTTCCGCGAGTTCGTCCACGCCGAGGACCTCGCCGTGGTCGCCCCGTTGCAGGATGAGGTGCGCCAAGGCATCCCCGGTCAGGCCGACGTGCGCCTCAAGACGAAGAACGGCGGCTACCACTGGGTCTCCATGCGCGTCTCGCCGATCAGCGACCGGCAGGGCCGCATCGTCGGCCGCGTCGCCGGCATCCGTGACATCCAGCAGGAAGTCACCGCTCGCGAGGCGATCGACGCCGAACGGCGCCGGCTCAAGGCCACGATCGACTCGATGCTGGACGCCCACGTCGTCCTGCGCCCGATCCGCGGCAGCTACGGCAAGGTCGTTGACTTCATGGTGGCCGATGCCAACCACGCCGCCTGCATGGGCACGCGCCTCAGCCGCGAGCACATGGTCGGCCGCCGCCTCCTCGAGGTTCTACCGGGCCTGGCCTCAGGCAACCTCCCCGCCAAATTCATCGAGACCCTCGACAACGGAAACCCCCTCGTCCTCAACGATCACCTCTACCCGGGCAACGAGGGACGCGGGGAAAGCCACTTCGACCTCCGCGCCGTCAAGATCGGCGACTCCATCAGCCTCACCTGGCGCGATGTGACCGAGCGCTACCGTGCCGCGCGCCAGCTCGCGCAATCGGAAGAACATTACCGACTCCTCTCGCTCAACGCCTACGACACCGTCATGCGGGTGGACGACGGCGGCACCATGACATGGGTTTCGCCTTCCATCCGCAGCATCCTCGGCTACGAACCGGAGGAACTCGTCGGCCGCCCCGTGGCCGACTTCCTCGCGCCGGACATGACCAAGCAGGCGGCCGGCACCATGAAGCGACTGACGGGACAGGACATCGTCATCGAACGCTTCCGCGTGCGCTCGAAGAACCGCAAGCTCCACTGGGCGGAGAGTTTCGCACGCCCATACATCGACGCCCGCGGCCAGCGCGACGGCATCGTTGTCTCGTTCCACCTCATCGACAAGCAGGTCGCAGCGGAGCGTGAGCTGGAGCGCCGCGCCCGGACGGACGAACTCACGCGCCTCCTCAACCGCCGCGAGGTGCTCGAGCGACTGGAGGGTCTGCGCGGGCTGACCGCGCGCACCGGCCAGCGCCTCGCGGTGCTGTTCGTCGATTTCGACCGCTTCAAGGCGATCAACGACACCCACGGCCACGCCGCCGGCGACACGGTCCTGCGTGCCACGGCCGACCGCCTGCGCGCGTGCCTGCGGGGCAGCGACGACCTCGGCGCCCGCGTCGGCGGCGACGAACTCATGATCGTCCTCCGCGGCGTGCGCGACCTCGAGGATGCCGTCACCGTGGCCGAAAAGCTTCGCAAGTCCGCCGCCGAACCGGTCAACGTCAGGGGCGTCCCGATCGAGGCCACCGTCAGCATCGGCGTGACCCTCGCAAGGCCGAACGAGAGCACGGACGCCCTCGTCGCCCGCGCCGACGCCGCCATGTATCAGGCCAAGCAGAAGGGGCGCAACCAGATCATCACCATCGAGGCGCCCGAGGACGAATCAATCGGCGCCGCCTGCCGCATCACTCCATGACAACCAGAACCAGAAAAGCCAACAAGGCATGGCCCGCCGTGCTGGAGCGCCGGACCAACCTCGGGATTCCGGCCGTCGCGCAGGCGCGCATCGACGAACTCCACCAACTCGCCCGCGACCTCCTCCAAGCACACGAGGAGACCCTGCGCTTCATCAGCCGCGAACTCCACGACAACATCGTCCAGGTCATCACCGCCGCCTGCACCCGGCTCACGCTCGCGGGCAAGGAAGCCGTGACGGACGAGGTCGGCCGCGAACTCGCGCTCATCCGTTCGGAGTTGGAGAAGACCCTCGACGATCTGCGCTCGCTCTCCCGCCACGTGCGGCCGGCGCCGGTTGACCACATCGGCCTCGCCACCGTGCTCGAGACCCACGCCGACGCCTTCCGCGAGCGCAGCGGCATCCCCCTGCGCGTCGAACTGCGCACCAACTCCCTCAACCACCTCACCCACGGACAGGCCACGGCCATGTTCCGCATCGTCCAGGAGGCCCTGCAGAACATCGAGAAACACTCCGCCGCCAAGACGGCCTCGATCAGCCTGCGCGAGGATGAAGGGCGGCTCCTCCTCGTCATTGCGGACGACGGACGCTCGTTCGGCGCCAACGAGGTGACCGAGGCGCAGAAGCACGGGAGGCTCGGGCTTTTCAGCATGCGCGAACGCGCCGAGATGCTCGGCGGCACGATGCAGATCGACGCCCGCCCCGGCAAGGGCACCACGATCACCGCCGCGGTCCCCCTGCCCGCCGCCAATGGCGCGAAGGGTGGCGCCCAGCGGAATGAAAAAGATTAAGGTCCTGCTGGTTGACGACCACGCGATGGTCCGGGAGGCCATCGCCCGCGCCCTCGCCGCGGAGGACGACATCCATGTCGTCGCCCAGGCGCCCGATGGACGGGCCGGCGTGGCCGCCGCGGCGCGGCTCCGCCCGGACGTCGCCACCCTCGACGTCGCCATGCCCTCGCTGAACGGCCTCGACGCCGCGCGCCGGATCCGCTCGGTCGCGCCGGACACGCGCATCCTCATGCTCACCGCGCACGAGGAGGACGTCTTCCTCGACCGCGCCCTCGAGAACGGCGTGGACGGCTACGTCTCGAAGCGCTCGCCCGTGGACAGCCTCGCGCAGGCCATCCGCGACGTGGCCGCGGGGCGCCGCGCGTTCTCCCCCAAGATGGCGGCGCGGATCGCGGAGAAAAGTTCGCCGCGCGTGCGGACACCGGGCCGGAAGAGCATTGCCCGGCTCTCGACCCGCGAGATCGAGGTTCTCCAACTCGTGGCCGAGGGCCATCCCAACAAGGAAGTCGCCACCCGCCTCGGCATCAGCATCAAGACGGTCGAGAAGCACCGTCAGAAGCTGATGGACAAGCTGCAGCTCCACGAGACCGCCGGCCTCACGCGGTATGCCGTCGCCTCCGGCCTCATCGAGGTGCCCGGGCCGTTCCCGCGGAGGCCGGTCTTGGGCGCCCGCGCCGCCAAGGGACGCCGCGAGGAAAATCGGTAGGCGGAATGGACTTTCTCCGCGGGGCTGGCACAATCCCCCCGATTCTCCCACCGCCTTGCAAAGCCGGCATCCAGATTCGTTCTACGGGCTGAACGCCCTGATCGTGGAGACAGTGCGTCCCACGGCCCTCGATCTCGTATCCGACCTCTCCCACCTCGGCTTCACGCGCTCCATCGCCGCCGAAAGCGCGCAGGAGGCGCTCGACACGCTGGCCTCCGAACTCCCGGATGTGGTGCTGGTGGACACGAACCTCTCGTTCGAGGACGAAGGTTTCGATCTGGCCGGCCGCATCGGCGACCTGCACAGCATTCCGATCGTCTTCTTCTCGACCGATCCCGTGGACAAGGACATGCAGCGGAAGATGGACACGTTCGCCTTCGGTTTCTTCGGCCCGCCTTTCAACCCCGAGGAAATGCGACGCGCCCTGAAGCGCAGCATGAACAACCACGCGCGCGGCACGGCAACGGCCAAGGAACTCGCCGAACTGCGCGTCACCGACCCGCTCACCGGCCTCGGCAATTCGCGCAAGCTCCAGCGCTGCCTCGACCATGAGTGGAGCCGCTGCGGCCGCGACGCCGTCCCCATGGCTGTGCTCGCGGTCGAACTGGACCGCTTCGGCGCCTTCGAGAAGGCGCAGGACCGCACGACAGCCGATGAGGCGCTCGTGCAGGCGGCCAACGCGCTGCGCTCGCAGTGCTTCCGCCGGCGCGACACCGTGCTCCACATCGCCGGCTCGAAATTCATGGCCGTGCTGCCCTCCACCGATGCCGTCGGTGCGCGGCACGTGGCCAGCCAGATCCTCGACGCGTTCCGCGCGCTCCGCGACGAGCGGCCCGTGGCCTTCCCCTTCACCGTCTCGATCGGGATTTCCGTGACCATCCCCTCGGATGACGAACTCCCGGGCACGCTCGTGCGCAAGGCCGAATTCTCGCTCGAAAGCGCCAAGATGGAGGGCGGCGACCGGGCCGTCGGCGCCTACGTTCCCGCCTCCGCCGGGACAACCAGCCCGGCCGTCAGCACCTGGCTGAAGTCGATCCTGCGCCAGCAGTCGGACGACGCGAACAAGGACCGCCGCCGCATCGGGTGAGCGCGCCCGCCACCGCGGCGCCTGCCTACTCGAACTTCAGGTAGCCCAGCAGCCCCTGCTTGCCGCCCTCGCGGCCGAAACCGCTCTCCTTGTAACCGCCGAACGGGCTGGCCGGGTCGAACTTGTTGTAAGTCTCCGCCCAGATGACGCCGGCCCGCAGCTTGGTCGCGAGCTTGAAGACCTTGCTGCCCTTGTCGGTCCAAATCCCCGCGCTCAGGCCATAGGGCGTGTTGTTCGCCCGCTCGAGCGCCTCCTCGGGTGTGCGGAACGTCATCACGCTCAGCACTGGCCCGAAAATCTCCTCCTGCGCGATGCGGTGCGAGTCGGTCACGCCCGTGAAGAAGCTCGGCGCGTAGTAGAACCCGCGCGACGGCAGCTTGCAGGACGGTTGGTAAAGCTCGGCCCCTTCCCGGCGGCCGCTCTCGACCAGCTCCTCGATCTTCTCGAGCTGCTCGCGGCTGTTGATGGCGCCGATGTCCGTGTTCTTGTCGAGCGGGTCGCCCACGCGTAGCACACTCAGGCGGTTGCGCAGACGCCGGATGACCGGTTCGACCACACCCTCCTGAACGAAGAGGCGCGAGCCGGCGCAGCAGACGTGGCCCTGGTTGAAGTAGATGCCCTGGATGATGCCCTCGATCGCCTGGTCGATCGGGGCGTCCTCGCAGATGATGTTGGCCGCCTTGCCGCCCAACTCGAGCGTCAGCTTCTTGCGGGTGCCGGCGACCGAGCGCGCGATGACCTTGCCCACCTCGGTCGAGCCGGTGAAGGCGATCTTGTCCACGTCCGGGTGATTGACGATGGCGGCACCCGCGTCGCCGAATCCCGTCACAATGTTGACCACACCATCAGGCAGACCTGCTTCGGCGAAGATCTCCGCGAGGTGCATGGCGGTGATCGAGGTCGTCTCGGCCGGCTTGAGCACGACCGTGTTGCCGCAGGCCAGCGCCGGGGCGATTTTCCACGCCGCCATGAGCAGCGGGAAATTCCAGGGGATGATCTGGCCCGCCACGCCGACCGGACGCGGCTTCCGTCCCGGAAACGCGTGCTCCAACTTGTCCGCCCAGCCCGCGTGGTAGAAGAAATGCGCGGCCACCAACGGGACGTCGATGTTGCGGCTCTCGCGGATCGTCTTGCCGCCGTCCAGCGACTCGAGCACGGCGAGGTCGCGGATCTTCTCCTGCACGAGGCGGGCGATGCGGAAGAGGTATTTGCCCCGCTCGCGCCCGGGCATGCGGCCCCAGACTTTCTCGTAGGCGCGGCGCGCCGCCTTGACCGCGCGGTCCACGTCGGCCGCCCCGCCGCGAGCGATCTCGGAGAGCTGCTTCTCGTTGGCCGGGTTGATCGAGGGGAAGTAGCGGCCCGAGGCCGGGGCGACGAATTTGCCGCCGATGAAAAGATCGTAGCGCGGACGAACCTGCACATCGCTGTGAACCTCCGGCGCCGGGGAGTAGTTCCAGCGGCCGTTGAATCGCAGGGTGCGCTCGCGCGGCGGGACCACCGCCGCATGGGACGCCGTGGCCGGGGCGGAAAGGGTCGCCGTGCGGGCCACCGTCTTGCTGCTCGTTCTTTTGCTCATGGAAGGGAGAAGTAGTCGCCGCTCTGGTAACGGCCGTCCACGGCCTTGGCGATCTGCATCAGGATGTCGTTGGCCAGCGTGCTCGCGCCGAGCCGGAACATGTCGGGCGTGAGCCAGTCGTCCCCGAGGGTCTCGTTGACCATCACCAGGTATTGCAACGCCTGCTTGGCCGTGCGGATCCCGCCGGCCGGCTTCATGCCGATGCGGACGCCCGTGGCGAAGAAGTATTCCCGGATGGCATCGAGCATCACGAGGGTGACGGGCAACGTGGCCGCCGGGCTCACCTTGCCGGTGGACGTCTTGATGAAGTCCGCCCCGGCCTGCATGGACACCATGCTGGCGGCGCGCACGTTGTCGTAGGAGAGAAGTTCGCCGGTCTCGAGGATGACCTTGAGGTGGACCGGACCGCAGAGTTCCTTCACGGCCGCGATCTCGTCGTGGACCTTGGCGTATTCGCCGCGCAGGAACGCCGCCCGGTCGATCACCATGTCGATCTCGTCCGCCCCCGCACTGAGCGCCACCCGCGTGTCTTCCAACTTCGTCTTGAGTGAACTCTGCCCGCTGGGGAAGTAGGTGGCGACCGCGGCGACCTTCACCGGCGAACCGCGCAGGAAGGCCTTCGCCGCAGGCACGAGGTTCGGGTAAACGCAGACCGCCGCCACCGGGCCGACGCCGTAGCGCTCGGCTGCCGGGTGCATCGCCTTGTGGCAGAGCGTCATCACCTTGCCGGGTGTGTCGCGCCCCTCCAACGTGGTCAGGTCGAGCATCGAAAAGACCAGCCGCAGCCCGGCCAGCTTCGACTCGGACTTGATGCTGCGCTTGGTGAACATGGCCGCCCGCTCCTCGACCATGATCTGGTCGACTCGGCCGAACGACGGCGACTGCCGCGTCATGGGGAACAAAGCACTCACGAAAAACGCAAAATATCCCGCAGAAATTGAAACCACAAGAACAGCATGCCCCGCCAGGAATAGCGCCCGTGCCCGTCCTCGGCCGGCCGCAGGAGCCCCTCGCTCATGTTGTGCCGCATCTGGTCCTCCATGTCCCGCTCGACCACCGAGCGCAGGTCGTCCACTCCCACGCACTGCATCGAGTCATGCGCGCGGCCGCTGCGCACGAGGAAAGCGCGGTGCGCGGACAGCAGGCCGGGAAAGGCCTCCTCGGACGGCGCGCGATTGAGGTGAACCGTGGGCGGTGTCTTGAGACTGGACGACACGGGACAGTTCCAAGTTGTGAACACATCCCCCTCCGATCCACGCGAGGTCACGCTGGCGAAGTGGAAGCCGAGCTGGTTCTGCTCGACGTGCGTGATCACCGCCTCCTCGCGCAGTTCGGCGTTGGCGAATAGCCGCAGAAATTGCCGGTAACCGTCCATCTCCCAACCGAGGTCCGCCACATGCTCGAAGCCCGCGTCCTCGACAGCCGAGGAGAGCGCCGTCAGTTCGGGGAAAGCATCACGCGAGGGCGGCGCCACCTGCCGCAGGGTCTTGCGCAGGGGCAGCCGCAGCTTCCGCACGCGCAGCAGAATCTCGACCCACGGCAGGAAAAGCCACGCCGCAGCGCACACGGCACCGAACCACAGGCTGTCCGTCAGCACGTAACCCGCCACGAATGTCGTGGCGAACACGCTCAGCAAACCCAGACGCCGCAACACGGGATGCCCGTAGCTCAGGAAAGCCGCGCTCAGCGCCGCCATGCCGAGGAAAAGAAGCAGGTCGTTCATGGAAGGAGGCGGGTTGAGAGATGAGATCTGAAGCCTGGAGGAAACACCAGAGGCAGGATGTCGCGTTCAAGAGCCTCCCACGCACCAGCCCAACCCTCAACCCTCATCTCTCAACCCTCAACTCCAACCTACCGCTCGATTCCGTGCTCCTCGAGGAACGTCTCCAGCTGCCCCGTGTCGAAGTCGGCCAGCACGTGACCGTCCACCTCGAGCGTCGGCGTCAGCGACTGCCCGGAAATCTCCCGCATCCGCGCAAAAGCCTCGGGGTCTTCCAGCACATCGCGCACCTCATGCGCGATGCCGCGACGGTTGAGATAAGCCAGAGCTTCGACGCACCACGGACACCAGGATTTCACGTAAACGACCATGCGAGGCAAACCTGATACGCCCCCGCCCTGCCCCGGACAAGGCCGCAAATGCAGCACCGCGGGCCGACTTGCGGATTGCGCGGTCCGGGAACCTCGGCTAGTTTGCTCCGTCTCCACGGCGCCTTCGTCTAGGGGTTAGGACACAGCCCTCTCAAGGCTGGTGCACGGGTTCGAATCCCGTAGGCGCTGCCACCCCTCTCCGGACACTTCCAAGTCCCGCTTGCCTTGGCGGTGTCCCGCTGGCGAATCTCCCGTCCGCCCCATGGAACACCTCGCCGACTACCTCCGCGTCTTCATCGCGATCTACGTGCTGGTGAACCCGCTGGAGGGCATCCCCATTTACCTCGCCCGCACCCAGAGTCTCTCGACCGCGCAACGCCTGGCCATCGCCCGCACGACATCGATCGCCGTGGCCGTCATCCTCTGGGTCAGCCTCGCCATCGGGCATGTCATCCTCCAAGTCCTGAGCATCAGCGTCGGCGCCTTCACCCTCGCCGGCGGCGTCATCATCTTCATCATCGCGCTCAAGATGGTGCTGGGGCCGCAAGCCGGCGCCGATCAAAGCCAGGGGCCGGCCGACGGCAGCTTCGCCATCGTGCCCCTCGCCATTCCGCTTCTGGCCGGCCCCGGCCCGATCAGCAGCGTGATCGTCTTCGCCAGCAAGGGCATCGCCGGTGGCGGACCTTCATTGGGCGCCGATCTCGTGCTGGCCGCGATTATCCTGCTCGTGGCGCTCGCCACGTTCGCCGCCCTCGCCGTGGCCGACCCGGCGCGCCGCATCTTGGGAGACACCGGCATCAATGTCTTCACCCGCGTCTCCGGCATCCTCGTCGCCGCCATCGCGGTGGACCTGATCAACCAGGGACTCCAACTCCTCTACCCCCACCTCGCCAACTAGTCACTGGTCACTCGTCATTGGTCATTGGTCACTCGTCACTGGTCCAACGCCTCTCCCTCAACTCTCAACTCCCCCTGTCCCTCCAGGCCTCGACGATCTGGCGCACCGTCTCCTCGAGCGAAACCGTGAGGCCCCAACCTGGGTAGTGGGCGCGCATCTTCGAGAGGTCGCTGATGTAGCAGATGTGGTCGCCGATGCGGTTCTCGTCCACATAAGTCCAGACCTGACTGCGACCGGAAAACTTCTCCGCCAGCGCGAAGGCTTCGAGGATCGAGCAGGAGTTCTCCCGTCCGCCCCCGATGTTGTAAACCTCGGCCATCCGCGGCGCGGCCAGGAAGGCCTCGACGAAGCGCGCCACGTCATGGCTGTGGATGTTGTCGCGCACCTGCTTGCCCTTGTATCCGAACACACGGTATTCGCGGCCTTCGAGGTTGCACTTCACGAGGTAGCTGAGGAACCCGTGCAATTCGACGCCCGAATGGTTCGGCCCGGTCAGGCAACCGCCGCGCAGGCAGCAGGTCGGCATCCCGAAATAGCGCCCGTATTCCTGCACCATCACGTCGGCCGCCACCTTCGACGCCCCGAAGAGCGAATGCTTCGACTGGTCGATCGGGAAATCCTCGGCGATTCCGCCGGCGTAGACCGGGTCGGCATAATCCCAGCGCGTCTCCAATTCGCGCAGCGCGAGGGTATTCGGACGGTCCCCGTAGACCTTGTTGGTGGACATGTGGACGAAGGGCGACTCCGGACACGCCCGGCGAACTGCCTCGAGCAGGTTCAGCGTGCCGACCGCGTTCGTGTCGAAGTCGTCGAAAGGAATCGCCGCCGCCCGGTCGTGGCTCGGCTGCGCCGCCGCGTGGACAATCGCATCCGGCCGCACCTGCGCCAGCAAGTCGATCACCGCGCTCCGGTCCCGGATATCCAACTCATGGTGCCGGAACCCCGCGATCAGGCCAGCCAACCGCTGTTGGTTCCAGCGCGTGTCGCCCTGCGGACCGAAGAAAACCGCCCGCTGATTGTTGTCCACCCCGTGAATCTCCCAACCCAGCCCCGCAAAATGCAGGCACACCTCGGATCCGATGAGCCCGGACGAACCGGTGACAAGAAGGCGTTTCATGCAATGGGGCGATGAGTGCCGGCGGAGGGGGTCGAACCCACACACCCTTGCGGGTAACGGATTTTGAGTCCGTCGCGTCTGCCAATTCCGCCACGCCGGCGCAGCGCGTCACTATAGGCGAACCAACGGCCGCGTAAAGGGCGGGAGGCGCGCCGCCGGAGCGGTCGCCGCGACGACTTCCGCCGACCCAAGCCGGGGCCTTGGCCCCTGCCCGCGGCTCGCGGGGACGCGAGCCCTCCAGAGGACGCGCCCCTGCCGTGCGTGCAGGGCAGTCGCCGCGGCGACCGCCGCAGATCATCGCCACGGCGACTGAAGTCGCCGCTCCGTCAGGAAAAACTCAAGGCGCAGGCGGGAGCCTGCTCAGACGCTCGTCGATGGCCTGCAGGCGGGCGCGCATGGCCGCGTTCTCGGCCCGGACTTCGTCAAGTTCTTCCACCAACCCCTTGATCGCCGCCAGCGTCACGCCATCTGTGTCTAGCGTCGTGATCGTTTTGTCGTCATCGCCGCCCAGCCCGAAGGCCGCGTGGAAATCCTGCGCCATGGGTCCGATGTAGCGGCGGTTCAGGTCGTGCTTGTAATGCCAGGAGGTCACCGGCAGGGCCGCGACCTTCTTGAGCACCTCGCGGGCATTGACCGGCTCGATGTCCGTCTTCGCATTGCTGTCGCTCAGCGCGGCCCAGGCGGTGGCATTGGAGGCGAGGATTACGCCGACGGGGTTGGTCGCGGTGAGGAACCTCGCGCCACCGGGGGCGCGCACGGTGAAGGACTGATTGTTGGTGGAAGTCGTGGCGACGTCCGACCCGCCCCAGACAAAGGCGAAAGTGTTGGTCGCGCTCGCCAGGTTGCCGCCGGCGAAGGAGAGTGATCCGGCCGTGTTCGAATAGCCTCCGGCAACGAAGCTATAGTCTCCTCTGGCCCAGTTCTGGTAACCCCCGGCGACTGTGGCGGAGAAAGCGTTGGCGAAGTTCTGGAAACCCCCGCCCACCGTGGCGTAGGAGTTGTTGACCACGTTCCCCTCGCCCCCGCCTACCGTGGCGTTCCGGCCGCTGACCGAGTTGGAAAGCCCTCCGCTGATTGTTGCGTTGGTCCCGGTGGCTTGGTTGCCGAAGCCCCCGCCGATGGTGGCGTAGGGAGCGGCAACCTGGTTGGTCCAGCCGCCGCCGATCGTCCCGCCATACCCGGAACTCGTGTTCTCAAAACCTCCGCTGATGGTGCTGAAATCAGCTGTGGCCTCGTTCTGCGATCCTCCGCCGACGAAGGAACTCCCCCCGGTCGCTTGGTTTTGGGCGCCGGCCACCACCCCGGAATTCAATCCGCTGGCCACGTTGTTCTGCCCGCCGGCGATGGTTGAGGCAGGTCCTGATGCGAAGTTATTCCGGCCGCCGCCCACCGCAGACTGGACTCCGTTGGCCGAGTTGTTCAGGCCGCCAGCCGCGACGGAATCTGCTCCGGACGCCGTGTTGAAGATGCCGCCCCCGACGAACGCATTGGTATTGATGGCCCTGTTGGCCTGCCCGCCGGCGACGGCGGCGAAGCTAGCATTGACCAAATTGAACGCCCCGCCGCCGATGCTGCCGAAGTTGCCCACAACAATCACATTGCTGTAACCCCCGCTGATCGTGCCCGAGTTGTTCGAGTAGATCTGGTTGTAGAGTCCGCCCCCGATCCACGAATACGCTCCGGTGCCGATCGAGTTCAACGTGCCGCCTCCGATATCCGAATAGAAGGTATTGAACTTCGCGTTCTGCGCCTCAGTGCTGGTTATCGGTAGCCCCGTAAACATCAGGGCCACCACGGTGAAGCGGAGTGGGCAATTCATCGGGACGGAAAATAGGGAGGCTTTTCCAAAGGTGGCAAGCTCACAGAGCCACGAAAGGACGGCGAGGCTCGCAGCCCTGACTCAGCCCGACGCCCCGGCTGGCGGGCAAAGGGCTGGAATACGTGCGGCTTCGCCGCACGGGGTATCGGCGGCGACTGAAGTCGCCGCTCCGTCAGGAAAAACTCAAGGCGCGGGCGGAAGCTTGCTCAGACGCTCGTCGATGGCCTGCAGGCGCTGGTCCATCGCTGCATTCTGCGCCTTGAACTCTGCATTCTGCATTTTGAGTTCTGCGATTTCCTTGTCCCTCTCCTTCAGTTCCTCCACCAACCCCTTGATCGCCGCCAGCGTCACGCCATCGGTGTCGAGCGTGGTGATCGTCTTGTCATCTACCCCCAGCCCGAACGCCGCATGAAAATCCTGCGCCATCGGGCCGATGTAGCGGCGCTTGAGGTCGTGCTTGTAGTGCCACGAGGTCACCGGCAATGCGGCGAGCTTCCTGAGCACCTCGCGGGCATTCACCGGTTCGATGTCCGTCTTTGCATTGCTATCGCTGAGTGCGGCCCATGCGGTTGCTTCGGAAGCCAGGACCGCGCCGACCAAGTTCGTCGAGGTGATGAACCGGACCCCGCCCGGAGCCCGGGCGGTGAAAGAGTTGGCGTTGGTGGAAACCGTCAGCACGCCGAACTCGCCGCCCCAAACGAAAGACCCCGCATTCGTAGCCCGTGCAGACGCGCCCGCCGCGAAGGAGTCCGCCGCCGTGGCCTCGTTGTCGAAGCCCCCCGGCACCGTGGCGTAAAGGGCGGTGGCCTCGTTGCCCTGGCCACCCCCGATAGTGGCTTGGGGTCCGCTGGCCACGTTCAGAAAGCCGCCGCCGACCGTGCTGCTGGGTCCGCTGGCCGTGTTGGCCGAGCCTCCGCCCACGGCGGTATAGTCACTGCTGGCCACGTTCATGTCTCCGCCAGCGATCGCCGCATGGGACCCGACAGCCGTGTTCCGCCCCCCACCGCCGATCGCGGCCATCGATCCGGTGGCGGCATTCGAGAGGCCGCCTCCCACCGTCGCGAAGGCGTTCGTGGCCTGATTGACCTGACCCCCGCCCACCGTGGCGAAGCTGCCGCTGGCGAAATTCTGCGCCCCGCCCCCGATCGTCGCCCAGTTGCCGACGAGAATGACATTGCTGTAGCCGCCGCTGATGGTTCCCGAGTTGTTCGAGTAAATCTGGTTGTAGAGCCCGCCACCGATCCACGAGTAGGCGCCGGTGCCGATCGAGTTCAACGTGCCCCCTCCCGCCCCGGAATAGAAGGTGTTGTAGAGGGCGTTCTGGGCTTGAAGCTTCGCGGCGGGAGGAAGCACCACACCACAGGCCGCCACGACGAGGATCGCGGGAGTTTTCACGGCCGGAATTCCTCATCCTTGCTCGCGGCGTTGTCAAGCCGCGCTCACGACGGCTCTGATGCCTTGCCGCGAGCGTGGCCGCTGCCCAGTCTGGGCGTCATGAACAGTTTCCAACAAGCGATGGAATCGGTCGGCACGGTGGTGGACGCGGCCGGGGTCACGGTGATCGTGGCGGGGTTGTTGATCGCGGCGTTGCGGGCACTCACGCGGACCCCGCCCGCGGGACTCGACCGCTACTCGGCCCTGCGGCAGGACATCGGCCGGGCCATCCTGCTCGGGCTTGAGCTGCTCGTGGCGGGGGACATCATCCGCACGGTCGCAGTCTCTCCGACGCTGCAGAACATGGCGGTCCTCGGGGCGATCGTGCTGATCCGCACATTCCTGAGTTTCTCTCTCGAGATGGAAGTCAACGGGCGCTGGCCCTGGCAGGGGAAGTCGCGCTGAGCGAGGCTTTCCGCAGCGACCGGGGCATCAAGCGCCTTGTCGCCGTGCTTCGGCCTGTTCAGGCTGCGGGCGCATGACAGGCATGAAGAGTGAAGGACACAAGGCCGGGCAACGCCGCGGCCCGGGAGTGGGACGATGAACGTGATGGAAGACTCGGCTTTCTGGCGCTTCCTCGAGCGCCGCGCGCCTTGGCTCGGCACACCCGGGCTGCTCAAGGCGGTCGTGCTGCTCAACGCGCTCACGTTCGTGCTCCTCGCCATGGACCCCGGCTACGCGGAGGTCCTGGCCATGATCCCGGAGAAAATCCTGCAGGGCGAGGTCTGGCGTCTGGTCACCTACATCTTCATTCCGGAGACCCAGAGCACGTTCTGGATCATCTTCGCGTTGCTCTTCCTCTGGTTCCTCTCGTCCGCCCTCGAGGAGACGTGGGGCCCGCTGCGCCTCAATGTTTTCTACCTCGTCGGCATGGCCGGGTGCACGGTGGCCGCGTTCTTCTTCGGCGGGGAGGCCTCGAACACCTTCCTCAACCTCTCGCTCTTCTTCGCCTTCGCCACGGTGGCGCCGGACTACGAGATTTTCCTCTTCTTCATCCTGCGGGTGAAGATGAAATACCTCGCGTGGATCATGGCCGGCATCCTCGGCCTGCAGTTCATGGTCGTTCCGCTCTCGGCGAAAATGGCCATCGTGGCCTCGTTGGTGAATTACCTCATTTTCTTCGGACCCCCGTTCATCCGCGAGGCACGACAGCGGCGGCAGGCGGCCGTGCGCCAGCAGAAGTTCAAGATCGAGGAAACGGAAACCATGCACCGCTGCGCCGTCTGCGGGCGCACCGAGGCGAGCAATCCGGAACTCGACTTCCGCGTGAAGGACGACGGCGCGGAATACTGCACCGACCACCTGCCGAAGGCCTGAGGCAGCCATCGTCCTCTTGGAGGGAGCGCGGCCTCGCGCGCCGTTGATCGCTAAATCTTCCGCGGCGTCCGCGTGTGGCGATACATCTCCTCGATCACGG
>CAZSUJ010000013.1:57378-60755 GCA_964609925.1 uncultured Chthoniobacter sp.
GATCGCTAAATCTTCCGCGGCGTCCGCGTGTGGCGATACATCTCCTCGATCACGGACGCGTATTTGTCGGTGATGATGTGGCGCATCGGCTTGAAGGTCGCGGTGAGTTCGTCGCCCACCTCGAACGCCTTGGGCAAGAGCCTCCACGAGGCCACGAACTCGAAGGGCTTGAAGCCGCTCTCGCGGCAGACGAGGCGCTTCACCTCGGCACCGACGAGATCCGCCGCCTGCTCGCTCCCGACCGCCTCGGCCAGCGAACCCGGGGTGCAGCCCGCGGCCTTCAGGCCTTCGAGTGACGGCACGACCAGCACTCCGAGTTGCTTCTCGTCCTGACCGACCACAAGGCACTGGTCGATCAATGGCGACTCGAGCAGACGCGCCTCGATCGGCACCGGTTCGACGTTCTCACCGCTGAGCAGGACGATGGTTTCCTTGGAACGGCCGAGGATCTTCAGGCAGTCGTTGAAGGTGACCATGCCGAGATCGCCGGTGTTCATCCATCCGTCGCGCAGCACTTTCGCGGTCGCCGCGGGGTCTTTGTAATAGCCCTTCATCACCTGCGGCCCGCGCGCGTGGATCTGGCCCTTGATTCCGCGTCCGCCGCCGGGCGAGGCCGGGTTCGGATAGAGGACCGTCCCGTCGGACGGATCCACGATGCGGATGTCCGTGCGCGGCCAGAAAGGACCGACCGTGCCGATGACGAGCTTGCGCCACGTCCGGACCGCGAGCACGGGTGCGGTTTCGGTCATGCCATAGCCCTCGAGCACCGGGATTCCGATGTAGTTGAAAAATTCGTCCACGTGTGGCGGCAGCGCCCCGCCGCCGGAGACGGTGCCCTTGAACTCGCCACCGACCACGCCGCGCAGCTTCTTCATGACGAGCGCATCGAGGATCGCGCGGGGCACGGCGTAAACGACCAGCATCAAGATGCTGCGGACCGCCAGCGCGGCGGATTGCGCGGGCGTGCGGCCCTTGAGGTCGAGCCGCCGTCCCGTCAGGAAGAACCACGCGGTCTCGAACTCGCGCGAGCAGTGGTAGGCGGCGCGGAAGAGAGCCCGCCGTATGAGCGGCGCCTTGGCAACATTCTGCAGGATGCGCGTGTAAAGGCCCTCCCACAAACGTGGTGCGGAAGCCATCCATGTCGGACGCACCTTGCGCAGGTCGTCGCCGATGGTCCGCAGGCCCGTGTAGTAGGTGCAGGCCCCGCGGCTGATGGTGACCATCTCGAAGACCCGCTCGTAGCTGTGCCAGACCGGCAGGATTGAAAGCACGCGGTCGCCCGGACCGATCTCGAAAGGCAGGTTGATGATCTGCGACATCATGTTGTCGTGCGTCAGCATCACGCCCTTCGGCGTTCCCGTGGTGCCCGAGGTGTAGATGAGGGTGAACAGGTCGTCCCCCTTGATCTGGGCCGTGCGCTCCTCGACGACGCGGTCGCCCGACGCCCGCAAGTGGCGGCCACGGGCGAGGAGGTCGGCCAACCGCAGCACTCCGGAGCCCTCGGGTGGCTCCCCCTCGATGAGCACGTAGTGCCTCACTGCGGGCAGCGCATCGCGAACCTCCAAGACGCGCCCGAGCACCGAGGGGTTCTCAGCCACCACGATCACCGCATCGCTGTGGGCCACGATGTGGGATACGTCCTGCACGGTGACGTCGGCCGCACGGGGCACGTCCGCCGCGCCCGCGAGCAGGATCGCATAGTCGCAGAGCAGCCACTCGCGGCGGTTGTCCGAGAGGAGCGCCACATGCTGGCGGGCCTGCAGGCCGAGTTCGATGAAGGCAGTCGCGAGGTCGCAACCGCGTTCGAACAATTCGCCGTGCGTCCACGATTCGTAATCACCCGACTTGGTCCGCCAAGCCACGGCGGGACAGTCACCATACACCTCGGCGGCGAGCCGGTAGAGGTCGGCGAGATTCTTCGCGCGATCGTAGATGCGTCGGTCGATGAGCTCTTGGGTAGCCACGGGGAAGCGCCGGAGGGCAGGAACCTTTGCGTTCCGCGGGGCGGCGTGTAAAAGCATTTTTTCAACATGGCCGCCCGGTCCCGCAATTCCTGCCCCGCATGAAGATCGACTGCCCGCACTGCCAGCACCCCCTGGAGGTCGATCCCGCGTGGGCCGGTCAGCAGGTGGACTGCCCCGTGTGCTCCCAGCCGCTTGTGGTTCCCGGTCCAGCCGCGCCGCCGGAGCGGCCGCCGGAGCCCGCGCGGAATCCGGCACCGCCCGCGGCCCCGAATCCCCACCTGCGCGCGTGGAAACGCCAGCGCACCATCAAGCGCCTGTTCAACCTCCTGCTGCTCGCCGCGATCGCCGGCATCGCCGTGTTCTGGTTCAACTCCTGGCGCGGCGAACGTCCGGTTGACCGCGCCCTGCGCGACCTCGCCGACCTCCTCATCGAGCAGGTGGAAAGGGTCCTCGGCTCCCCGCCCCCTCCGACCCCCGCACCCGCCCCCACCCCGGAGCCAACGCCCACCCCGACGCCCTCTCCAACCCCGGAACCCACCCCCGAGCCCGAACCTGCCGCCCCTTCGCCGGTGGCTTGGCTCGCGGAACATCCCGAGCGCTGGCCCAAGGAACTGCTGCTCACGAGCGAGACGGAGTTTCCCGCCGTCTTCCAAGGCAAGGTGGTCGGCAAGGTCAAAGTGCCCGCGGGTTCCGTGGTCGGCCTCGTCGAGGTCACCCCCGAGGACGTCGCCGTCGAGTTCCGCGGCGGGGAACTCCGCCTGCCGCACGACAAGACAAACATCGCCGCCCGTGCAGCCGATGAGATGCAGCAACCCGCGCCCACGCCCGAGGCCGAGCCGACGGCGCAGGCAACGCCGACGCCCATCGTTACCACCCCGGCGCCTGCCACGCGGCCGACGGGCTCCGAGTTGGGAGCAGTGCTCAAGCGCGACCAGGCCGGGCGCGCCGGGGGCACCACCTTCCGCGTGTGGGCGCCGAACGCCGAATCGGTGGACGTCATCGGACGCTTCAACAACTGGCGCCCCGGCGCCGACCGCATGCGCAAGGACGAGGCCACAGGCGTCTGGGAGGCGGCCGTGAGCAATGCCGGAGCCGGCGACGAATACATGTTCCTGATCAACGGCAAGATCGAACGCCGAGACCCCCGCGGACGCATGCTCTCCCCCGCGGGCAAGAGCGTCATCTACGACCGCGACGCCTTCGACTGGGGCAAGACGGCCGGCTGGAAATCCGACAGCGATCCTTCGCACCTCGTCATCTACCAACTCCACCCGGGCACCTTCCACGACCCGAAGCCGGACGACGACGACCAAGCAACGCTGCGCGACGCCATCGCGAAGCTAGACCACCTCAAGGAACTCGGCGTGAACGCCATCCTCCTCATGCCGGTCAACGAATTCGCCGGCAACCACA
>CAZSUJ010000014.1:0-59498 GCA_964609925.1 uncultured Chthoniobacter sp.
AGGGACCGCCGCCGCGCCCGTCGAACATCATCCGCCGCGGACTGGCCCGCGGCGTTGTCCGCCTGCTCCAACGCACCACCACCTCGGCCGTCGCGCCGGGACCGGATGGCGAACCTCTCACGCGCTACGAGAACCGCATCCTGCGTAACTCCGGACACCCCTACGCCATCACGCTGCTCGAGCCCACGCGGGCCGACACCTCCACATTCGTCGAGGGCGGCGACCCGATGAATGCCATCTACATGATGCTGTCGCCCGAGATCGCCGCGCAGTCCAAGCTCTGGGACAAGATTATCCTCGATTCCGTCCAATGCCGCGACGTGCAGTGGAGGCTTTACTGGGAGACACGCCTCACGCGCGACCTCGCCGTCTCGCGCCTCAAGGCCGGACTCCCGGCTCGGCTCAAGGCGGTGGCCGCCGGCACCGGACTCAGCATGCTCCTCGCCATAGAGCGCCTCCTGCAGGAGGGCCACGACCCGTCCCTTCTCACGGCCCTCATCACCGACCGCGAGCAGGCCAACATCGACCGCGCCCTGCGGCTCGCGCAAAAACTCCCCGAGACCGGCCGCCACCTCGCCCTGCACGCCGGCGCCGGACACGGCCTCTTCGTGCGGATCGAGGACGCGCTGCATCCCTCGACCAAAGACGCCCACGAGTCGCCCTTCGACGTGGTGACCGTTGTCGGCTTGCTCGAATACTTCCCCGGTCACACCCTGACCACGACCGAGGAAAACCGCGGCGAGCCCGCTCCGCAAGGTCCGCCGCGGGCCGCCGATATCGTGCGCAATGTCGGCGCGGCCACCGCAGATGGCGGGGCCATGGTCGCCAACAGCTACCGTTTGATGCCTGCATCGCGCCTCCTTGAGATCTTCGGCAAACGATTCCGCTACCGCGGTCTAGCCGAATTGCGGGAGTTGGCAGCCACCGGCGGTTTTGTTCCGTCCGGCCTCGGTTACTCGGCCAACATCTTCGACATCCAAGTCTTCACCCGCCAAGCCGTCACAGCCTGACTGCGCCGGGCGAAGGCCCGCGCCCTCAGCCCTCGATCCCGAGATCGCGGAAGACCTTGTCCACGTGCCGGAAATGCCGGTCGAGGCCGCATGCGTCCTGCAACTCCTCGGCAGAAAGGACCGCGCCGACCTCGGGGTCGGCCGCGAGGTTGGCCAGGAATTCGCCGTCCCCGGCCCAAGTCTTCAAAGCCGCACGCTGCACGGCCTCGTAGGCCTGCTGGCGCCCGAGGCCTTTCTCCGTGAGTTTGAGCAGCACGGACTGACTGGCGAAGAGGCCGCGGGATTTCTCCATGTTGGCCCGCATGTTCTCGGGATAGACCTGCAGGCCACGCACGAGCTTGGCCAGGAGGAAGAACATGTAGTCGAGCAGCACGCAGCCGTCCGGCAGGATGATCCGCTCGGCACTGCTGTGGCTGATGTCGCGCTCGTGCCAGAGGGCGACGTTCTCCATCGCCGTGACGGCGTGTCCGCGCAGGACGCGCGCCAGTCCGCTCAGGCGCTCGCCGGTGATCGGGTTGCGCTTGTGCGGCATGGCCGAGCTTCCCTTCTGACCCTTGGCGAAGAACTCCTCGACCTCCAGCACCTCGGTGCGCTGCAGGTGCCGGAACTCGGTCGCCCAGCGGTCGATCGAGCAGGCCGCGAGCGCGAGCACGACCGAGAACTCGGCGTGGCGGTCGCGCTGGATAACCTGCGTGGAAAGCGCGGCTGGCTTGAGCCCGAGTTTCCCGCAGACCTCCTCCTCGACGCGCGGGTCGAGGTGCGCGCGGGTGCCCACCGCGCCGCTGAGTTTGCCCACGGCCACGCGCTTGCGCACCTCGGCCAAGCGCTCGCGCACGCGCCCGAACTCGTCGTGCATCAGCGCCATCTTGAGCCCGAACGTGACCGGCTCGGCGTGGATGCCGTGGCTGCGGCCCATCATCGGCGTGAACTTGTGCGCGCGCGCCTGCTCGGCCGCCGCCTCGCGCACCGAATCCACCCCGCGCAGGAGCAGGTCGCAGGCGGCCGTCATCTGCACGGCCAGCGTGGTGTCCAAAACATCGGACGAGGTCAGCCCCTGGTGCATCCAGCGGGCCGCGGGGCCGACCGAGTCGGCCACGTTCTCGAGGAAGGCGATGACGTCGTGGTTGGTGCGCTTCTCGATCTCGAGGATCTCGGGGATGGAAAACTTCGCCCGTTCGCGGATGGCGCGCGCGTCCTCCGCGGGGATCTGGCCGAGACGGGCCATCGCCTCGCAGGCGAGCGTCTCGATCTCGAGCCAGATTTCGTATTTGCGCTGGTCGGACCAGAGGGCGCGCATCTCCGGCCGCGAATATCGGTCAATCACCCGCGCAAGCTATCCGACCGCGGCCGCGGCCACCAACCCAGAAAACAAGAAGGGCCACGACCACTCGGCCGCAGCCCTTGCTTGCCATGAAAAAACTGTTGTCCCTAGGCGCTGACCCGCACGCGTTTGAGATGCCCGTGGTCGTTGACCTGAACCCGCCCGGTCTGGAAGAGATCCACCAAAGCGGCCACGACTTCGCGGCTGTCATTGGTCACGGAACCGACGGCGGAGACCAGGTCGGCCAGCGAGTGGCGCGTCCGGTTGAACTTGCGGTAGGGGTTGAAAGCCTTCGTTTTCATACCACCTTCGACCGCGCCCCGGCCCGGGCGTTCAAACTTTATTTCAAACGGTCGTTTTTTCTCTAATCCGCCCCTTCGAGGGCGCCGGGGCCGGGCTGCTAAGCGCCGCCGGTGAACCGCAGCAGCAGCTGCTGGATTGCCGCGCCTCCGCCGACGATCAGCACGGCGAAGTAGATCACCGTGAGCACGTTGGTGAGGTGCCCGAGGATGATAAAAAGTCCGTCGCGCTGCAGAAGCCCGATGGCGAAGAACAAGAGCGCGAGCGCGGGGAGCGTGTTGCTGAACGGGATCAAGCCGAAGGGCGCCATGAGCAGCACTGCGGCGGCGACCACCGCGAGGTTGTTGACCGTGTCCATCAGACCCGGCGCCGCGAGCCACGGCATGCGGTGCGCGCGGCTCACGCGCTCGAGACGGTGCACCCAAACGCGGCCCTTGTTGAGACCGCCGAGAAGTTTCTCGGAAGGCAAGACACGCTCCGCGATGCGCTTCGGCAGCCACAGCTTGCGCCCGAAGAGTCGGCTGAGGCCGATGAGGAGGATCGCAGCGCCGAAAACCGTGCTCACCCCGGGAATGGAAACCGGCACCATGAAAATGATGGTGAGGAAGGCGGTCAGGATCAGCAGGCCGTCCTGCCCCACAAGGTCGAGGATCTCAGCCAGCGTCACGCCGCCGGACGGAAGGCTGTCCGTGATGGCCTTGAGTTTCTCGCCCAGGGATTCCCCTTTGAGTTGCTCGCCTTGCAGGTGAAGATGATGGTCCGGCGGGACCGGGGTCTCGGAAGTGTTGTTCATTCTGAAGATCTGTCGCGCAAGCTCCGCGCCGGACGGCACACCGGGGCAGCCGCAATGTCCTAGCAGGCTGCCGCCCCCCCGGCAAACGCCTTCCTTGTCGGCGGTCGCCGGCGTCTGCTAATCTGTCCGGCTTGTCCCGCGGAATGTCAGAAGGCAGCAACAAAGCATGGAGCGAGGTCCTCGGGCTGGTCCTTTTGGGCCTCGGCACGCTCCTGTTCCTCGCCCTTGTCTCCTACTCGCCGGCCGACGTGCCGCCGTGGCTCTTCTTCAGTAAACAAGGGGCTGCGGGCGCGGTGACGGAGAACTTCATCGGTCCGGTCGGCGCCGTCGTCGCCGGGTTCTGCTACTTCATGCTCGGTGCCGCCTCCTACCTGCTCGCCGTCGCCCTCATCGGTTTCGGCGGGGCGAAGTTCATGACGGGGACACCCCTGCTCAAGCAGCGGGCCGCCTGGGTCGCGACCTTTGTCGTCTCCGGAGCATGCCTCCTCGGCATCCAGCCCTGGTTTCTCCAGTCGTGGAAATCCCACTTCAACATCGATGGCCCGGGCGGCTGGATCGGTGTCACGCTGGGGCAAACGGTCTTCGCCGGTCTGCTCGGGATCGTAGGCGCCACCATCCTCCTTGGCGTCATCTATCTGGCCAGCATCGTCCTCATGACCGGAAGCAATCCGGTGCGGTTCAGCAAGGACTTGATCGCGGCCGTTCCCGCGTGGCTCCGCCGGCGCCGCGAGGCCGAGATCGAACGCAAGCGTGCCGAGCAGGAAGCGCGGGTGGAGGATGTCCTCGCCACCACGCCCCGCAGCCGGCGCGCGAACCGGACCAAGCGCGAGGAACCCGTCGCGGAAAAGGACCCGGTCGAGGAGCCCGAGCCGGAACCCGCGGAGCCGGATCCCCCGCTGCCCGAGCCGAAAATCATCGATACCGGCGCCCTCCCGCCGCCGCGGCCGCCCGCGCCGAAACCCAAGGCCAAGGAGACCCTGGGAGCACCGCCCGACATCCACATCGAGAATTACCAGCTTCCGTCGCTCGACCTCTTCGACTCGGCCGACGCGGGGGACCGCCAGACCGCCGACCCGAACGAACTGCTCGCCACCCAGGCCACGATCCTCGACACCCTGCGGCAGTTCGGACTCGAGGCCAGCGCGGGCGACATCACGCGCGGCCCCACCGTGACCCGCTTCGAGGTCTACCCGGCCAAAGGCGTGCGCGTGGACCGCATCATCAGCCTCGAACGCGACATCGCCCGCGCGACCCGGGCCGAGAAGATCAACATCCTCGCACCCATCCCGGGCAAGGACACCGTCGGCATCGAGCTCGCCAACAGCAAGAAGATCAAAGTCGTCTTCCGCGAGCTGCTCGAGAGCCAGGAATGGGTTGAATCGAAGGCCAAGATCCCACTTGCCCTCGGCAAGGACGTCTACGGCCGCACCATCATCGCCGACCTCGCCCAGATGCCCCACCTCCTCATCGCCGGCACCACCGGCAGCGGCAAGAGCGTGTGCGTGAACGCCATCATCGCCAGCATGCTCTACAAGTTCTCCCCGGAGGAACTGCGCTTCATCATGATCGACCCGAAGGTCGTCGAGATGCAGCACTACGGGAAGCTGCCCCACCTCGCCGCCAACGTTGTCACCGAGCCGAAGAAGGTCCTCCTCGCCCTGCGCTATGTGATCGACGAGATGGAGCGCCGCTACCGCATCTTCGCCAAGTGCGGACTCCGGAACATCCACGGGTTCAACGCCCGCCCGATCGAGAAAAAGCCGGAGCCGCCGAAGGATGAGCAACCCGACGCCGAAGCCGGCGAGGCAGAGGCACCGGAGTCGGCCGAAGGCATCGAGGACGAGGTGCTGGGCACCGCCCCCTCGGCGAAGAAAGACGACGAACTCAAGATCCCCGACCGCATGCCCTTCATCGTCGTCATCATCGACGAGCTGGCGGACCTGATGCAGACCGCCCCGGCCGACGTGGAAAGCGCCATCGCCCGCATCACGCAGATGGCCCGCGCGGCCGGCATCCACATGATCGTGGCCACCCAGACCCCGCGCGCCGACGTCGTCACGGGCGTCATCAAGGCCAACATCCCCAGCCGCATCGCCTTCCAGGTCGCCTCGAAGATCGACAGCCGCGTCATCCTCGACGCCAATGGTGCCGACAAACTCCTCGGCCAGGGCGACATGCTCTACCTCCCGCCGGGCACCTCCACGCTCGTGCGCGCCCAGGGCGTTCTGGTCACGGATGAGGAGATCCACCGCGTGGTGGACTTCGTCGGCGCCCAAGCCCAGCCCAGCTTCGACCCCGGATTCCACGAGGCCATGTCCGCGGCCGCCGGCGGGGAGGAGGATGTGACCGAGGAGGACGAGGAACTCGTGACCAAATGCCTCGAGATCATCCGTCAGGAGAAAAAGGCCTCCACCTCCATGCTCCAGCGGCGCCTGCGCCTCGGCTACACCCGCGCCGCCCGCGTGGTGGACATCCTGGAACAGCGGGGCGTCCTGGGCCCGAAGGATGGCGCCAAGGACCGCGAGATTTTGGTGGACTTGGACAACATGTCTGAGTGATGCATAGTGAACCAACCATGAGCGGGCACGCCGGAACTGAACTGAGACGCCTGCGCGAATCCAAGGGCATCACCTTCGAGCAGGCCGCCCGCGATACGTGCATGCGGCCGGGCTTGCTGCAGGAGCTCGAGGAGTGCGCCGCGGTGGATGACCTGCCGGAGATCTACCAGAAGCTCTCGCTTCGCATGTATGCAAGGTATCTCGGCCTCGACGTCGAGTTGACCCGACGCGCGAAGAAGACACCCACCGGTGTCCGCATCTCGCCGGTCTCGACCTTCGTGCGCCGCATGGGCCGCATCCCGAAACCCGCCCGCGTGGACCCCGCCCGCCGGAGCCGCCTCCTCACCATCGCCAAGACCACCAGCGCCGCGATCGTCGTCGTTCTGGCCGTCGGGCTCTGGTCGCTCAACGCCAAGATTTCGCGCCTCAACCTCGACGACCGTCCCGTCACCCCGCGCCTCGAAGTGGTTGAAACGCCGCCTGCGCCCGAACCGACCGTCACCGCGCTCCCGACACTGCCTCCGCTCGAACTCGTGAAGATCGACGAATCGGTCGTCTTGAACCTCGCACCGGGCGAGCCCGGCAGCGAAGCGGCCGCGCCGCTTCCCTGATCCCCACGGGCCGCCGCTCCGCGCCCCGCGATCCATGCAGACACCCACGGCACCCGCGCGCCCTCGCATCGGCATGGTCAGCCTCGGCTGCGCCAAGAATTTGGTGGATGCCGAGATCATGCTCGGCGGCGCGGCCAAGGAAGATTTCGAGCTGACGCGCGACCCGGACACGGCCGATGTCCTCGTCATCAACACCTGCGGGTTCATCGACGCCGCCAAGGAGGAGTCCATCGACACCATCCTGGAAATGCACGGGCGTCGGCTGGCCGCGCGGCCGGACCAGAAGATCGTCGTCAGCGGATGCCTCGCCCAGCGCTACCACGAGGAGTTGAAGCGCGAGATCCCCGAGGTGGACGCGTTCATCGGGCTCGACCAGGTGGCCGACTTCCCGCGCATCGTGCGCGACCTGCTCGCGCAACCGGCGCCGCAATCCGGCCCGCTCGACCTCGTCTCGCGCCGCTCGCGCTACATCCCCGACTACGACACGCCGCGTTTCCGCCTCACCCCGCGGCACTCGGCCTACGTGAAGATCGCCGAGGGTTGCAACCACCCGTGCAGCTTCTGCGTGATCCCGCAGATGCGCGGACGCCACCGCAGCCGCACCATCGCGTCGGTCGTGTCCGAGGCGCGCGAACTCGTTTCCCAAGGCGTGCGCGAACTCAACCTCATCAGCCAGGACACGACTTACTTCGGCATGGACCTCTGGGAGCAGAAGGCCGGGCCGCGGCAGCCGGTGGACTCCTCCCGCGGCCCCACGCTCTGCCGACTGCTCGAGGAACTCGACCAGATCGAGGGCGACTTCTGGATCCGGCTCCTCTACACGCACCCGGCGCATTGGAGCGACGAACTCATCGCCACGATCGCCCGCAGCCGGCACGTGGCCCGCTACGTTGACATGCCATTGCAGCACATCCACGAGGAGATGCTGCAACTCATGCGACGCGAGACGTCGCGGCAGCACATCGAGGACCTGATCACGAGGATGCGCGAGGGCATCCCGGGGTTGGCCATACGCACCACGTTCATCACCGGATTTCCCGGCGAGACGGACGCGCACTTCGAATCTCTGCTGGAGTTCATCGAGCGCGTGCGCTTCGAGCGTCTGGGGGTGTTCAAGTATTCGCAGGAAGAGGGGTCGCGCGCGGCGAAGATGGACGGCCAGATTCCGGCCACCGCAAAGAACCGCCGCCACGCGCGGGCCATGAAACTCCAGCAGCGCATCGCCCGCGAGCACGCCGCCTCACAGGAAGGCCGACGCCTGCGCGTCCTCGTCGAGCAACCTCAGGTGGCGCGATCCGAACACGACGCGCCGGATGTGGACTGCCGCGTGCTGCTGGAGACGCCGCTCCCTGTGGGCGGGTTCGCGGACGTCGTCGTGACAGGGTCGCAGGTTTACGACCTGACGGCGCGGGCTCAGTAGGACGACTCGACGCGCTCGGCCACGTCGAGGTAGCCGTAATCCACTTCGTAGATCTGCTTCATGCAGTCGAGGGACTTCTCCTTTTCGCCCATGCGCTCGTAAACGATGCCGAGGTTGTAAAGGATGTCCTTCTTCGTCCCGTCCATGCCGGGAATCTCGGAAGCCGCGTCGGTGAAGGTCTTCGCCGCGAGATCGAGCATGTTCCGCTCGGTGTAGCAGCGCCCGAGGAGGTTCAGCGCCCGGGTGCGCGTGTTCGGGTTCGAGCGCGCCTTCTGCAGTTCGGGGATCGCCTCCTTGTAGTGCCCGGCGATCACCATCTGCTCGCCCAACTCGAAACGGTATTGCAGGTCGGTGGGGTTGCGTTCCACCCGACGGCGCGCCTCGTCGAGCATCTGCTCGGCGCGGCTTTGCTGGAGCGCGGTCAGTTCCGCGCGCAGCGCCTCGGCCGTCGGATCATCCGGCGGCAGGGCCTCGAGTTGCTTCTGCTTGTCCGAGATCGCGCGGGCGACCTTGCGCACCTCGATGTCGGAGATCTTCCGCAGGAGGCCGGGGTCCGTGTTGTTGGCCAGCGCGGAGATGTAGCGGTAATACTCGAGGGCGTTGTCGAAGTCTTCCTTGTTGAAATAGAGGTCAGCCAGCTTGCGCGCCGACTCGCGGTCCGGCGTGCCCGCCTCGTGCGCCTCGTAAACCGCGCGGGCCAGGTCTTCCTCCGACTCCGAGCCCGTCACCACCTTGTCGTCGGCTCCGGCGACTTGGCGCTGCTTGACCAGGTCGGAGAACGAAGCCGTCTCGAGGCCGCCCCGCTGCATGGACTGGCGGGCGGCGGCTTCCTTGGCCCGGTCGCGGGCATCGAGGTCGTTCGGCGTCTTGCGCAGGATCTCGGTGAAAATCTTCGAGGCCTCGTCGTATTCCTCGATCCGCATGAGGTAGCTGCCGAGCTCGTGCTGCGCCTTGGTGGCTTTCGGGTTGAGGCCGATGGTCTCGAGGGCGAAGCGGGCGATGGCCTCGAAAGTGCGCTCGCGCTGGCGCGCTGCAGTGAGCTTGGCCGAAAGCTCCACTTGCGCCTCTTGGGTGGCGACGGAGGCCAACTCGGTCTCGAGCGCCTTGGCCGTCTCGCGTTCGCGGGCGGCCACCCACTCGGCCGCGTCGAAAAGATCCTTGTTGGGCGCCTCCCCCATCGGGTCGGTCTCGAGCGCCTTCTCGGCGAGGGTCATCGCCTCCTGCCAGTTGCCGGACTCGAGCAGTTTCTTGCCTTTGCTGCGGCCGAGGCTCAGGCCGCCGCCGGAGAGACCGAGAAAGTTCGACTTGCCCCGCGCGCGCATGACCTCCGCCTCGCGCAACAACCGGCGTCCGGCGAAAAATTCGGGTTCCTCGAGCACGACCGGCTGCAACAACGAGACAACCAGCGCGTGGTTGCCCATTTCGAGGGCGCTGAGGGACTTGAGGTAGGCGTTTTTTTTCGCCGGGGGGAGGTCTTTTTCGGTCTTCACTGCGGAGGGTCTTTCTAGCAGCCGCCCGCGCGGCAGGCAACCCGCGTCAGGCGGCCGGACGCGGATAACTCCCCAGAACCACGGTGAGCGAACACGCTTCGCGCAGCTTTTCGAGGGCGCCGGCCACCGCCGGGTCGTCCGCATGGCCGTTCAGGTCGGCGAAAAAATGATACTCCCACGGCCGGCGCTTGGACGGACGGCTCTCGATGCGGGTCAGGCTGATGCCCGCCTTCTCGAAGGGCTCCAACGCCCGCGCCAGCGCCCCCGGTTGGTCCTTCACGGCGAACATGACGGACGTCATGTCGGATCCGGACGGGCCGGCGGGTTTGCCGCCGATGACGAAGAAACGCGTCACGTTCCCGGCCGAGTCCTGGATGGACCGGGCGAGCAATCCGAGCCCGAAGACCTCGCCCGCCGCCAGCCCCGCGATTGCTGCCGAACCCGGTTCGCCCGCTGCCAACTCGGCCGCGCGCGCCGTGCTGGAGACCTCCACGCATTCTGCGGACGGCAGGTTCTCCGCCAACCACTGACGGCATTGGCCGAAGGGCTGGGGATGGGAATAGACCTTCTTGACAGCGGCGATGTCGCCCTGACCGAGCAGGTTCAACTCGATGGGCAGGAACACCTGCGCGCAGATCCGCGCCGTGGTGTCCGTGAACCGGTCGAGGGTGGCGCTGACCGCGCCCTCCAGCGAATTCTCGATCGGCACGACTCCGTAGTGCGCTCGGCCCCGCTCGACCGCCTCGAAGACCTCGGCCACCGTGCGCTCGGGGTTGAACTTCACGCCCGATCCGAAATGCACCATCGCCGCCGCGTGGCTGAACGTCGCCGGCGGACCGAGGTAAGCGACCACGATGTCCTGCTCGAGCGCGCGCATGGCGGACAGAATCTCGCGGTAGATCGCGCGCACCGAGGTGTCCGGAAGCCGGCTCTCGTTGGCCGCGAGCAGACGGCGCAGCATCGCCTCCTCGCGCTCCGGTGCGTAATACGGCTCGCCCGTCTGGCGCTTGATCAGGCCAACCTCGTGCACAAGGTCCGCCCGCTCCTTCAGCAGCGCGAGCACGCGGTCGTCCACGGAATCAATCCGCACCCGCAATTCCCTCAGACTCATGGCGCCGTCTCCTCCGTGGCGGGCACTTCGGCCTCGGCTGCGGGCTCTGCGTTCTCAGCGGGAGCCGCCCCCTCTTCAAGGGGCAAGTCCGGCTGCTGCCCGGTGTCCTCGACCGCGGCCTTGGGCAACTCGACCCGGCGCAACTCCTCGCAGTTGGGCAACTCCTCCAGCGAACGCAGCCCGAAATGCTCGAGGAAAAACTCCGTCGTCCCGTAGAGCAAGGGACGTCCCGGCAAATCCGCGCGTCCCGTGATGCGGATCACCCCGCGCTCGAGCAACGTCTGCATGACGCCGTCCACGTTGACCCCGCGCACCGCCTCGATGTCGGCCCGCGTGATCGGCTGGCGGTAGGCCACGATGGCGAGGGTCTCTAGAGCCGACGGGCTGAGCCGCGCCGGGCGGTTCTCGGGAAAGAGCTGGCGCACCCACGGAGCGGCGCCGGGCGCCGTCACCGCGCGCCAACCCGCGGCGCTTTCGACGAGCCGGAACCCGCGCTCCTGCGCCTCGTATTCATCCTGCAGTTCCTTCATCGCCGGGGCGATCTCGTCCGCCTTGGTCCCCGCCAGCGCCGCCACCGCCTCGTCCTCGGGCGCGGCCTCGGCGGCTCCGCGCAGGTGGCGGACACACTCGGCCGCCGACAACGGCTTGTCGGAGGCGAAAAGCAGGGCTTCAAGAACGCGGTGCAGGACGGTCATCGGGATCGGAATTGAAATTGGCGAACGGCGAGGATTTGCCATTTGCCGCGGCGCATCAACCGCGAAATGCCACCTCAGGCCGCGGCCGTCTCCGGGCGGCGGCGCAGCAGGATGTCGCCGAAGGCCGCTTCCTGCTCGACCACCACATGGCGCAGACGCACCAACTCGAGCAATGCGAGGAAGGTGGCCACCACCTCGCCGCGCGTCTGCTGGCCGGCAAAAAGCTCCTCGAATCGCAGGGGCTCGCTCTCCGGCAGGACCTTCAGCACGAACTCGATCTTCTCCGAAACCGTGAAACGGTCGGCCTCGATCTCCCGCTCGGAGCCCTTGCGCTTCTCGATCCGCCCGAGCACGCGCTGGAAAGCCGCGATCAGGTCGAGCGCCCCTACCTCGCCGGCCAGGAGCGTCGCTCCGCCGTCCGGCGCCGGTGCCGAGGGCGCGCGGCCAAACAACCGCACGGCCAGTTCCTCGCGGTTGCGCAGCTCACCCGCGGCCTCCTTGAACTTCTTGTATTCGATGAGCTGGCGGATCAGCTCCCACCTCGGGTCCTCCTCCTCGCCCTCCTCCTCCGCGGGCCCCTGCAGGTCGGCCGGCAGCAGCGTGCGGCTCTTGATGTAGAGCAGGTTCGCCGCCATCACGATGAACTCCCCGCCGATCTCGACGTCGATCGACTCCATCGCGCCCAGATAATCTAGGTATTGCCGGGTGATGCGGCCGATCTCGATGTCGTAGATGTCCACCTCGTCGCGTCGGACGAGGTAGAGCAGCAAGTCGAGCGGCCCCTCGAAAACCTCGAGCTTGACCTGGTAAGGCGCGTCCATGCCGGACGGCCCTAGATTCCGCGGCGGCTGCGCTCGCGGGCGCGCTGCGCCTTGTGCTTCTTCGCGATGACGAGCTTCGTCTTCCGCTTGCGCAGCTGCTGCGAGACCTTGTTCATCACGAGGTCGATGGCTGCGTAAAGGTCGCTCTCGCGATCCTCCGCGTGGATATCCTTGCCGGGCAGCGCGAGGTGCACCTTGACCACGTAATTGTTCTTCGTCTTGGACTCGTCGTGCATGAGCACCACGTGGGCGCCGATCACGCGGTCGGTTTGATGGTCGAAGTGCGAAAGCTTGTTGGCCACATAGGTGTGGATGGCGCCGGTGAGGGTCAGGTGCCGGGGGCTGAGGTGGATTTGCATACGCAGACAAGTAAACCACCACCCCGCGGCGCGGCCAACCCAAATGGGTCCCGCCGCCTCAGGCCTCCAATCCGGCCTCGGCCAGGATCACTCCGGCCGCGTGCGAGAACTTCTCGCGGTTCCCCCGCCCCTTGATCGTCTGCAAAGCCGCCGCGCGGACCTGCCGGGCCGAATCCGGATCACGGTAAACGCGCAGGTAGATCTCCATCATGCGCAGGTGCGGCGCGATCTCCGTCGGGTGCGCCGCCGCCAGCTCCGCATAGGCCTCGATCGCTCCGGCGTAATCCTCCGCCGCCATCCGCCCCTCGGGGATGCTATACATGGGCACCGGGCCGTCGGCCCGCTCGCCCGGCATGAAGAGGTTGGACATCAGGTCGCCCACCATCCCGACGAAGGGGCGCGCCAGCAGGATGGCGAACACGATGAGCACCCCGTGCGCCGCGAGCAGCATGAGCATGCCGCCGGGCACGCCTTCCTGCTGTCCGCGCGAGGAAAGCCACCACCAGAGCGACCCGCAGATCACCAGCCCCAAGCCCCGCAAAATCGGCACCAGCATGTCCGGGATGGTGCCACAGTCCGGCACCGGCACGCAAATTATGCGTTTGCCAGCAGGGCGGCGATTTGATGCCGTGGCGGGCTCATCATGCGCCTGCGTGCTTTCCAAGGATTGATTCCGCGACCCGATCTCGCGGCCGAACTCGCCTCCCCACCCTACGACGTGCTGGACACGGACGAGGCCCGCGCGATCCTCGCGCGCCAGCCCCACAGCTTCCTCCGCGTCGTGCGCGCCGAAGCCACCCTGCCCGAATCTACCGATCCCTACAGCCCGGAGGTTTACGAGCAGGCGCGACGGAATTTCGTCCAAGTCCAGACGGACGGCGAACTGGTCCGCGAGGACGCCCCGCGCATCTATCTTTACCGCCAGACCATGGGCGGCCACACGCAGACCGGCATCACCGCCGTCTGCCACGCGGACGACTACGCTTCGGGCCTGATCAAGAAGCACGAGAAGACGCGGCCGGACAAAGAGGACGACCGCGTGCGCCTGAACACCACGCTCTCCGCGCACATCGAGCCGGTCTTCCTCGCATTCGAAGCGACCCCGGACATCGCCGCACTCATGGAGAAGGCGGCGCAGGACGCACCGCTCTTCGATTTCACAGCGCCCGACGGCGTCCGCCACACGTTCTGGCGCATGCCGGATCCCGACGCGGTCAGCCGCGCCTTCGCCGATGTGCCGCACAGCTACATCGCAGACGGACACCACCGTTCGGCCGGCGCTGCGCGCGTCGGACTCGCACGCCGCCAAGCCAATCCCGGCCACACCGGCGAGGAGGATTACAACTGGTTCCCCGCCGTTCTCTTCCCTCAGGACCAACTGCAGATCCTGCCCTACAACCGCCTCATCACCGACCTCAACGGCCTGCACCCGGAGGAATTCCTCGTCCGTGTCAGCCACGTCTGCCGCGTCGAGCCCGGCGCCCCGCCCGCGCCCGCACACCCCGGCCAGGTCTCGATGTATCTCGGCGGCGGCGAATGGCTCGGCCTCACGCTCACGGCCCCCGCCGACGCCGACCCGGTCTCGCGACTCGACGTCAGCCTGCTGCAGGATTCCGTCCTCGCACCCATCCTCGGCATCGACGACCCCCGCACGAGCAAGCGCATCCATTTCGCCGGAGGCATCAAGGGCCCGGATCACCTGCGGCGCGAGGTGGACGCCCGGCGCGCCGCCGTCGCGTTCTCGATGCACCCGGTCACCATGCGGCAACTCATGGACATCGCCGACGCCGGGCAAATCATGCCGCCCAAGAGCACGTGGTTCGAGCCCAAGCTCCGCTCGGGACTCTTCGTCCACACGTTCTGAACGTCGGGTCCTCCCGGTGAGGCTCAGTCCCGCGGCTCGGGCAGCCGTCCGAAGCCGACCACGCGGCCCTTCTTCTTGAAGAGCCCCAGGAATCCGCCGTGCCCGCCGTAGGGAACACGCGGCTGGAACTCGTAAATGTCCACCCCGCGCGAATTCTGCGACCCGGCCATGAGCAGGTCGCCGTCCGGACCGCGGCCGAGATACACCATCACATGCGTTACCGGTGGCTTGCGCTGCGGCTTGTAGGTGTGCTCCCAAAAAATCAGGTCGCCCGGCTTCATCCGCTTCGCCCACCAGCGCTCGTCGGGAATCCCGCCGAAAAGCCCCCCCACCCTCCGCAGCTTGCCGTGCTCGCGCAGGTATTGGTATTGGCCGGAAGCCGTCCGCGGCAGCTCCACGCCCCGCGTGCGGCTGATCAGGTAGCGCGCGGCGTTGGAGCAATCCATGACCCACTTCTGCCCGTCTCCCTCCACCGAGACCGCCGCGCCGTAGCGGATTCCCTGCGACGCCAAGGCCCGCGCCTCAGCCATCAGCGCGTCGTCAGCCCCCGCCGCGGCTGCGAAGAGGGCGAGGGCCGAAAGGACCAGCACAACCATCCGCCACATGGCCCCGTTCATACGACGGAAGCGGGCCTTTGTCCACGGTCCCGCAAATGCCCTTCGCGGCCGGGCGCGCCCTGTGATAGAGGTTTCATCGGATGACAGCCCGCCAATCCCTTCACCGCTTGCTCGCGTGCCTCGTTCTTCTCCTGCCCGCGGGATGCGAGACCGTGCCGATGGAGGCCTCGGACAACTTCATCGGCGACATGGTCGTGGTGACGGAATACGCCTCGTTCTTCCGCCTCGGCCCGCAGCAGGCCGGCGGGGCGGACCGCAGCCTGCGCACAGGCGAGCGCGTGATGCTCCTGCGCAAGGAATTCGGCTACAGCCGCGTCCAGCTTGAGGATGAACAGGTCGGCTACATGGCCAACGAGGACATCCAGCCGGCCCCGCCCGAACCCCGCCGCAAGCCCAGCCAACGCAAGCCCGGCCAGGGCGGCGGCGGACGCACCTACGAGGACGACAACTACTCCGACATCCCCGTCGTGGCCGACCCGAGCCTCGACATCATGCCCGAGGACGTCCCCATCGAGCCGCTTCCCGATCTGCTGCCCGAACCGGTGGACTCGCCCGCGCCAGCACCGTCCCCCACGCCGGAGCCCGCACCTTCCCCGGCCGCGTCCTGACCGCAACGCCTCAGGCGCCGCCGAGCACGGAGCGCACGAATGCCTCGTCCTCTTCCACGAGGCGCTGCCAAGTGATGCGGTAATCCGGATCGTAACGCTGGTCCATGATCTCGGCCATGGCCCGGCGGCGTTTGATCAACTCGGCCAGCACGGGACGCAACTCCTCGTGCGCGTCGCGCAGGATGCGCAGCGCCGCCGCCTCGCGGTCCCACAGACCTCCGAAGGACCCGTCGAATTCCGCCGCCGCGTGCGGCTCGTCACGCTCGGACGGGTGGTAGATGTCCTCCGGCGGCGGCCGTTCACCAAGCAGTCGCGGCGCGATGTGGATGTTGGCCAGCATGCCCTCGCGGTATTTCTGCCGCGCCGCCTGGTCGTCCCCCTCGAGGGAAAGTGAAAGCCCCCACGCGAAGCCGAGCCACGCGTTGGGCATGTCCGCGGGATAACGCGTCTCGTAGTCCCGGAAAAAGAGCGATGCCTCCTCGTGCTCCCCGGCAAGGAGCAGGAACAGCGGCGTGTAGAACCGCGCCCCGAGGTGGTCCTTGGGATCGAGATCGAGCAACCGCCAACCCAGCTCAGCCGCCTCGGGCGCGCGACCCAGATGCCAATGGCTCAGCATCTGCCCGAAAAGCGCCCGCAGGTAAGGCCGCGTCGAGCGGTCCGTCCACCACTGCACCCCGCGGCGCCGCACCACCGGCTCGTCGATCGTCTCGACCTCCATCGCGATGGCGAGGCTGCGCTCGTAATGCCCGGCGTGGAACTCGATCTCGGCCAACTCGATGCGCGAGGCCGTGTTGCCCGGATCCGTCTCCGCCGCCTTCTCCAGCGTGGCCCGTCGTTTGCGCGGCGACCGCAGGCGACTCACGTTCCGGACGAGGCCGTCCGCCACGGCCTGACGCGAGATGCCGGAAACTCCGCCGGCTTTCGTCGCCCCGCTCGACGCCACCTGGTGCTGCACCCGCGCCTCGTGCGGCGGAGCCGGCACCAGCTTGACCTTCGTCTTCCAGTCGCGCCCGAAAAACTTCCAATCCTCCGCCACCCACTCGGGCGCCTTCCACACCACGAGCTGGTCGGGCACGCCGAGGTCGTCGAAATGCCGCGCCACCCAGTCCTCCGCGTGCAACTGATCCAGCTCCGCCACGATCTCCGGCGACACCAGGGGCTCGAAACCGGGCCCGGTCAGCAGCATCACCGTGGGCAGGAAAAAATCGTCCTCCACCGGCAGCGGCTCGGGCAGGTCCACCCAGCACAGAGACCAGACGGACGGCGCGCTTCGCAACGGCTGGATCATGCCGCCGCGCGCTCCCGCACCGGAGGCGCCCAGTCCACCGCCACCCGCTGCTTGCGGCCGAGGCGGTCGTGGTAGAACACCTCGCCGTGCGCCATCCCGTGCTCGTGCACCATCCGCGTCACCTTCACGTCGAAGCAGCAATACCGCGCCACATCCCGCTTGCGCCCCTCGCGCCACCACTTGATCGCATCGAGACCGTCCGCCGTCTTCCCGCAGCCCAGCGTGGCTTGCGACACCGCGTCCAACCCGATGCGATGTCCCAGCTTCTGCTCGAGCGATACCATCAGATCCAGCGTCGGCACGCTGTGCGCGAGGTCGATGACCGTGTAGCCCATCAGCACCTCGTAGTCGAAGTTGATCAAATTGAAGCCCACCACGAGATCCGCGCGCTGCAGTTGCTCGACCAGCGCATGCACCCGGTCCTCCCCGTAAACCTCGTAACGCCCGGACGCCGTGCTGTAGGTGGCCCCGACCGTCATCCCCATGGCCGCCTTCTTGTCCCACCCGCCCGCGTCATTCGCCGTGCGCTGCGTCTCCAGATCGAAATAAACAACATCTCCGCCCATGTGCGCTCTTTGTAGCGGTCCGCCGCCCCCGCGGCAATCGCCGCTTGAGGCCGCCCGCCGCCTGCGCTTAAGTGATGGGTTCGCACGCGCCCGTAGCTCAACTGGATAGAGTGTCGGCCTCCGAAGCCGAAGGTTGTGGGTTCGACCCCCGCCGGGCGCAGTCTCTACTCCGCATCTTTGGAGGCCTCCGATCCACCCGCGCCGGATGCGCTCCGAAAACAGGGCAACAACAGGACAACGAAGCTCGCGGGGCTGGTGGCACCTAGGCCCGGCAGCACGGGAAACTCACCCCAAAGACGCGGGCTCGGCCAAGTCCGCCGCCACTCCTCCGGGCTGCGGAGCGGAGTCCGGTTTTCCCGCGGCGACGGCAACACTCGATCTCCTCTGGATGACTACACCTCCGAAGGACGAGGCGACGGACCTCCCTAATGAAGAGAAGCTGGAAGCAAGGGACCAGTCGCCCGCCCGGGGATGACTTCAGCGCGACTTTACTCCGCCTTGCGGATGCGAAAATCATCGAGGAGCGTCACCTCGTCTCCATCAGCCACGCCCTTGGCAACGCCGGGGATGGAGTGGGAGACAAAGAACTGCATCACTGGTGAACTCGCCCGGAATTTCATCGAGCATTTCTGCCACTCTCCTCTTGTTTCGACGCGGTTCATCTTGGCAATGCGAGTTCCGGGCTTGGCGGGGTCGGTGATGATGGTTGTGACCGCACCCAAGCCCTCATCGAGTGTGCTTCCGGTTTGGACCCATTCGATCTCGTATTCGGTCCCCGGCTCCAGACCCTTCAGCTTGGCGCCGAACACGCCCGCCGGCGCCAAACCGGTTGGTGCCGTCTGCTCGCCGGAAGGACCGCCCTTGAGAAAAGCGACCTGGGCCCCCTCTGCCGCATCAAGCCCTTCCGCATACTCGCCGCCTGCCCTGCAAATTCCCGCGTCACGGCCGAAGTTCCACCCCTCATCCGGGGTGCGCGTGGCTGCACCCACCGCGATGGGCTGGCCCTTTCCCTCCAGAGAGGGCTCCTCGAAGCCCGGGTTGACGATCTCCTGGGCCTGCGCAGCGGCCAATCCACCGGCGATAGTCAGAGCTACAAAGCCACGCGCCAAACCGGGCCTGCAAAACTGGGGGTTGCGGTGTGGGGACTTGGCGAATCCTTTTCGGTTTGCGGTAGTCATGAGGGGAAAGCCATTGATTACACATGAAAGTCGACCGGTCAAGGTGATCGGCCCGTTTGCCGGGCACTCCACACAAAATGCACAACGTCAGCTATTGCGGTTTCAAAAAACATGTAGCCACGGATTGGGGAAGATTGGAGAGGATAAGCAGAGGAAGGTTGTGCCGGCTGACACCGGCACAAGTTCGAGTCTTCTGAGGTAGCCATCAACGCACGATCAGATGAGCTATTCTTGTGATATGGCGCTTGGGTCGCCGTCAGGAAACTTTTTGCGCCGGTGTGCCGGCGCAAAATCATCATCCTCCATCTTCTGCCATCCGTGGCTATGACTTTTCCGAAAATGCTCTAAGGGAAGCCACACGCGGCCTAGGCCAAGCGCTCCCCCACCGTCGATCCACGCACGATCAAGTCAGCCGCAACCGGGTGAAACCCGGGACGATACTGCTCCTCTCCATCCAGAATGCGGATGAGTAAATCGGTCGCGGTCGCGGCAATCTCCTCGATCGGTTGGCTGATGGAGGAGAGCCCCGGAGTGACATGGACGGACATCGGCGAGTCATCAAAACCCATGACCGCCACATCGCCGGGAACGGAAAGGCCATGCGCCTGCAAACTCTTCATAGCCTGAATGGCCAGTTCGTCGCGGAGGCAGAACAGCGCGTCCACCCCAGCTTCGCCACCGCAGCGCGGCAGCAGGTGGTCGAGCGCTCCACGAGCGGAGGGGACGGCTGATTCAATCCATGCGCCCTCGCCGAGCCCGGCTTGCATCAATGCCTCACGATAGCCCAGCAGGCGTTCCTTCATGCAGAACAGGTGCGCCATTTCCTCGGGATAGAGCACCATGATCCGGTGCCGCCCCGTCGAGATCAGATGCTCTACCGCCTGTCGCGAGGCCGCACGGTTGTCCATGTCAACACAAGGCATCCGCTGTTCCGCAGGTGGCCCCGAACCGAGGAGGACGATCGGAAAATCGGCCGAGGCCATCTCGAGAAACTCCAAGTGGTCGTCCGATGGCATGAGGTAAAGCATGCCGTCCAGAAGATCGGTCTTGAAGTCCATCGCGCGGAACGGCCGCCCTACGCTCTCGTCCCGCGCGTGAATGACCAGATCGTATTCCTCAAACCTCGGGTGGGAGAGCACCGCGTTGGTCAGTCGCCCCATCACGTCGCTATCGGTGGCAAACTGCCAGTGGGGGTATTTTCTGGTGATCAACGACAGACCGATCAGGTTTGTCCGCTGACTCCGCACCGCGCGGGCCAGACGGTTGGGGCGATAACCGAGGTCTGCCGCGGCGGTCCGCACGCGATCAACCATGGTTTGGGTGACGGGAAACTCGTTCAACTTGTCCCCCAGGACCCGCGAAACAGTGGCCCGACTCACTCCACAGCGCTCCGCAATGTCGGCCAGCGTCACCCGCCCACGTGGTGGCACTGGTTTGGGCCGGGAAGCACGCATCAAGCCCTCACTCCATCAACATGGCGGTGCCGCAATCGGCCAAAAACCCCCGCACCTTTGCGGCACAGACCACAACTCTCAAACAAACCCATGCAACAGGTGCTACTGTGCGACGATTTGGTCGTCAACCTTTCGCCCCCGCGCCATGACTTTGCGGTCCAGCAGTAAGATTTTATCGAAAATCCTTGAACGCCATGAGCCTGATTACAGTCTAGGCTCTCGCGCGACTGATCTGACGCCGCTTCCTCTGAGCAAAACCAAATCCCCCCCAGCATGACCAAAGCCCTCCGAATACTCACTGCGCTTGCGTCCCTCCTTGCCGGGAATCTCGGCTTCGGACAGGCCCCTGTGGCCTTGCGCTGCGAGATGCAGACCAACCCGCTTGGAATCGAGGAAGCCCGGCCGCAGGTTTCATGGCAACTCCCCTGGCCCCGCACCGGGGCACGGCAGACCGCTTACCAAGTGGTCACGGCCGAAGATCCGGGGTTCCAAAAAATCCTCTGGGACAGCGGGAAGGTCGCGTCGGACCGGTCGCATTTGGTGGAGTATGCGGGGCCGGCGCTTGCCTCCCGCCAGCGGGTCTACTGGAAAGTGCGCGCCTGGGACGAGAACGACAGTCCTTCAGCCTTCAGCGAGCCCGCGCTCTGGGAAATGGGTTTGCTGAAGCCGGAAGATTGGAGCGCGAAATGGATCCGGGGCGGAGAGTTGAAGGATCCGGCCAAAGCCGACGGCATCAAGTTGTGGGAAAAATATCTCACGCTCCCCCAGATCGCGAACAGCGACGCCGCCGGGTGGATGGAGGAACAACTGGCCAAGCTGGAACGCCCGCCCTACCTCCGCAACGAATTCGAGGTTGAAGGCGAGGTCGAGCAGGCGAGGCTCTACATTAGCGGACTCGGCTACAGCGAGGCGTGGCTGAACGGAAAGCGCGTCAGCGACCGCATCCTGGATCCCGGCATCACGCCTTACGACTACTACGGCAGCTATGTCGTTCATGATGTCACCGACCTGGTGAAGTCCGGACGCAATGCCATCGGCGTCATCCTCGGTGGCGGCTGGTATGATGAGCCGATCGTCTGGGCGATGGGACGCGGCATCTTCGGCCAACCCGGTTTGATCGCCCAACTGGAAGTCCGCACGAAGGATGGAAAGGTCTCGCGCATCGCCACGGACGAGAGTTGGAAAACCGGCGGGGGAGGACTGCTGCGCAGCCATCATTTCCTCGGCGAGAGTTTTGATGCCACGCAGGAACCGCAAGGATGGTCGCAAGCGGGCTTCGATGATTCCGCTTGGACCCCGGCGAAGCTCTCCGAGCCCCTCACGCCCAAACTCAAGGCCCAGACCGTCGAACCCGAACGCGAGATCAGCGTGGTCAAGCCGGTCTCCGTGAAGGAACCGCAGCCCGGGGTCTGGGTTTTCGATCTCGGTGAGTTGATCACCGGCTACGTCGAACTGCGGCTGGATGGCAAACAGAAGGAACCGGTCAAAGTCCGGGTGTCGGAATGGCTGCGCTCGCCAGCCATTCCACTCACCCGCCGGACACCGGACCTTTTTTATGAGAACCTCGACGACAAACAGGCCCTCGGGACGGGGATGATTCTTGGCAAGGCCCGCTCGTCGTCGGTCATGGCTTACGTTCCCAATGACAGACACACCCCGTTTGCAACCTTCACCCAGACCTATGTTCCTGCGGGCAACGGGACCGCCGAGACATGGAAGCCGAAGTTTGCCATCCAAGCCTTCCGCTACGTCGAAGTGCTGGGCCTCGAGTCCAAGCCGGATCTTGACCTCATCCGGGGCATCATGGTCCACACCGACACGCCGAAGACCGGCACGTTCGCGAGTTCCGATCCCGTGCTCAACCGCGTGCACCAGGCCGCCCTCAACTCCACCCTGCAGAACAACCACGCGATGTCATGGGACAACACCACCGAGCGCGCCCAGTCGCCCTTCCTCTTCGCCTGGCCCGCGCAGCTCATGATCTACAATCACGATTTCGCACGGACCTTTCAGAAGATGCTTCTGGACCTGCGGACGGTCGTGACAAAGGAGGGCAAGTCGGTGGTCAGCCCGTGGACGAAGCGGGCCAAGCACTACCTTGAGCGGGTCAAGAACCCGATCCCTGAAGCGGCGACGGTGGATCTAATGTGGCAATACTACCTGTATTACGGCGATCGGCGGGAACTCGAACGCCATTACAAGGCCGCGCAGGGTTTCCTCGAGTTTTACCTTAATGACGCCCAACGCGCACGCTGGGTGGAATTCATGCGCAAGCCCTATGACGACAGCTTCTACACCGACCCGAAGCTCGTCATGCCGACGCCCGAGCTTCCCTTCAACCAGTGGGGCGATCACACGGAGAACTACATCGCCCAGACACTGCGTTACGGTTTCAACGCCGAAACCCACCGCATGTTCGTCACCATGGGCCACTTTCTCACGTCCCTCCAGCAGGCGGAGCAGATGGCGGTGGCCCTGGATAAACCCGAAGACGCGGCTTCCTACCGGGCGATGCAGAAGGAGCTGATCGAGGCCCTGCACGAAGGATGGCTCTACAACCCCGAGACCAAAACCTACGGCGGCGTGCGCTTTGTCGATAAGAAGATTGTCCGCGATCTCGCCACCCCGAGCGGCAACGCCATTGCGCTCTACTCGGGCATGGTTCCGGAGGAAAACCGCTCCGAAGTGGCCGCCCGTTTGGCGCAGGACCTCAAGGAAAACTACCGCGGCAACTTCTATGGCGGCCACGAGGGCTGGCACAAGATCGCCCAGTCTCTCTCGGACGCGGGACACGTGGATTGGGTTCTCGATGAAATGACCGGACCGAAGTTCCCCCAACTCGGCTACATCACCGAGCAGTTGGACATGAACACCTTTCCTGAAGGCTTCGGCATCCAATACGGCGAGATCACCACCGCCTCAGCCTGCCAGAGCGAATTCCAAGGCATCATGGAGTGGGTTCACACCAACCTCAGCGGCTTGGAAACCGATCCCGCCAACCCGGGCTTCAAGCACTTCTTTGTCCGCCCGCAGATCCCCCGCGATCTCGATTGGGTCAGCACCGAATTCCTCTCGCCTTACGGCCCGGTCACCTCGGCTTGGAAAAAGGAGAACGGGCGCCTCGTCCTGCAGGTCAACATCCCGGCCAACAGCTCCGCCACGGTGGCCCTCCCGAAAGAACGCGCCAGCGGGGAGATTTCCATCAACGGCAAACCGGTGAAGGAAGCCCCCGGCGTCACGGTGAAGTCCGACGAGGCGGCGGCTCCGGAATACCTTCTCGCCTCGGGCGATTACACCATCAGCATGCCTTACAGCAACAAGCCCGAGGCCGCGGCAGGTGCCGGGAAGGCAGGGGCTGATGGTGAGAAGAAAAACTAGCAACGCGCCCCGCCGACCAAGCTTGATGAAAACCCGGATCCCCATCCTGCCCGGCGCCGTTCTGCTCGGGTTGCTCTGGTCCGGCGGAGTCGTGATGGCGCAAAGCAACTCGACCTCGCCGAAAACACCGGCTGAAGCGGGCGTGGACCAGATCATTCCGCTGTGGCCCGTCGACATCCCGGGACTGGAGAAGCCGCTGCTCAAGGAAGAGTCGGTGGAGGCGGATTTCAAGTTCAAGGCGGTTTCGCATCCGGAACTCTGGGTGAGCCCGCCAAAGACGCCGGGGAAAAACCGCGCAGCGATCATTATTCTCCCGGGCGGAGGATATGGCTCGCTGGGGATGGGAAAGGTCTTTCGCAACACCGTGGCCATGTTCAACGAACTCGATGTCGTCGCCTTCGGCTTGAAATACCGGATCGCGCGCGGCGGGAACAACTACTTCGCCGAAGCCAAAGCCGACGCGCAACGCGCCGTCCGCCTCGTGCGCGCCCGGGCCGACGAATGGGGCATCGATCCCAAGCAGGTGGGAGTCCTGGGCTTTTCCGCCGGCGGCAATGTCTGCGTGAACCTTCTCGGGAGCTTCGATGAAGGCGATCCGACGTCAGCCGATCCGGTGGCCCGGATGTCGAGCCGGCCGGATTTCGTCGCGCTGATTTCCCCCTGGCCGGCGAAGAAGCCCACCACAGCCTACCCGATCCTGCCCAACCCTCCCCCGGTCTTCATCGCCTCGGCCGAAGACGATCCCGTGGCGGCTCCGCAGTTTGCCCGCGAGATTGGCGAAAAAATTCAGGGCCAAGGCGGGAAGGTGGAGTTCTTCAGCGTCCCGACCGGAGGGCACACGGCCTTCGACCTCGGAGTTTCAACCGGACCGGGCGTCAGCTGGCCCGAGGCCATGAAGCCCATCTTTCCGTAACGGCACCTGCCGTCCTCCTACAAGCCATCGTAGGCTCGCGCGGTTCCAGTCTTCGGATCGATTGGCTCCCCGTGGTGCATGGCTTCATCCCGTGCCATTTGCCCCTGTTACCCGGGCTGATTGCACCCGGAAAATCCGCTGATGAAAAAAAAGCTTGAAGCTGTGAGATCGTTTACAGTATCGAGCATGGGTAGGAGGAGATTCAACCCTTCTCCTCCTACCCTCCCACCCCCATGAACACACCGCTAGTCCCAGCGCTGGGTGCGTTGAAGGCCGCTGCTTTCAACCCACATAACCTCGGAACATCAACGCCCATCCGTGGCACCAAAGTCGGTCTTCGCGTGGGCCAGCCCCGAACTCGGACCGTCGGAACTCGCGGATGGAAGCCCTCTGCGACGCTCCCCTCCAATCGTTCCGACAGACTGACCAGTTCTCTGGCCCGAGCCGGCGGCACGGTCTGGTTGATACTCGGGCTCGTCCTCATGATCGCCGCTGCCTCCTCGACCCACGCCTCGTGGGCCCCGGTGTCTAGCTTGCGTCAGAACACAGCAACGAACGGTCCACTGGAGATATACAACGCAACGAATTTCGGCGGAACCCGCGTCACCTTCACCGCCGGAACAACGACTGGGTCTGGGTTGGGGTTCGCCGCGACGAGTGCTTTGTCCATGAAGGTTGCGCCGGGGTATCGAGCGCGCCTATACTTCAACCCCACCAATTCTGTATACGAAATCGTGAAGCCGGAGGATGACGCCGACTTCTCAGACGATCAGGTTCTCACCAACATATGGAAAATCGTGGTCGAAAAGGTGCAACCGCAAGTGCCAATTCGCCCGGACATCTTCATTTGTTTGACGGGCAACAACCAACTTGTCAGCCCGACAAACAACGTTCAGTGGGAATATGTGAGAAAGAATGTAGACGGCATCTGGCTGAATGCCTCCCTGATTAGCTGGCCGAACATTGCCCAGCTCATAAAAAATATGAGCACTCGAGTAGCTGTGACAGAGATTAACAATTCGACCGTGGGACCGGGCAATTGGGCGTTGGGTTCAACTAATGCCGGGTGGATCAACCCTTTAACCAACACCGCACCATACTATCTTGAGCGCATCGACTCCTCACTCACTTTTTCCAATGAGGCCGTTGCGCTCTTTAAAAATTATGGCAACACAGACCCGTCAGGGACGCCAATGTTCGTAGACGCCCTGACAAAGTGGACAACAAACGAATGGGGGTGGCTGTTCACCAATTATAGAACCTCGGCAGATACCAACATCCAGCCATACCAGGCAATCTACACGGGATGGCAGCCTCAAGCCTTTGGATACAAAGATGGAAGCACCAACAGCCCTCTAGAGTTGTTTTCCACAAATTTCACAAATGCTACGGTTGCCGCACAGGTAGCCGTTGCCAAAGCAGCTTTTGACAACAGCGCGGGGCTCTTCTTGGAATGTAATCCAGGAGTCATGATCAACTCAGAAACCGGGCGCAAAGCGGTGATGACGTTTCTCACCAATTGCGGAGATCGTCCGTTTTTCTGGTTTATGCCTCCACATTACAGGGCCAACACGAGCTATACCAAGTCACAAGTGCAACTGGAAGAGGAGTATTTCCAGCAAGTAAAGAACGCATACTACATCATGGAAGCAGAGGGGAAAATCAGGGAACATGACGTGTATTTCCCGGTCAACTATGGAGTGGAGGTAGTCGATCCAGACAACACCAACGCCAAGATTGTGATTCCCAGCATTCCTTCTTTGCCGGAAACCAATGCCGTAGGCGAGCCAGCTCGGAGCTTTACAGGTATTCTGTATTGGCTGCTGCGGCAAGGGGACGAGACCCTGATGGAGATTGACTTCAACAGTCCGATAGGAGGGACGGCAGATGCTCAAATCCGAACGACCAATGCGCGTTTGGCCGCAGTGAGTCCGGCGGTAACCTTTGCCACAACAAACTGGGCGGCGACGCTGGTCGGTGGCACGGCAGGCACGGCCGCGTGGACCTCGAGCCTGGACGGCCAATCGATCAAAAACAACGATCTCCACTACGAGAGTAATTTCGGTGCTCCGACGCGCTTTGACTTCCGGCTTGGTTATGCGGCACCCGGAACGACTTACAAAGTCACCAACGTCTCGGTTGAGGTCGCAAACGCCCACACCAACAACGTTTACATGGGCTTGAACTACCGCAACGGCACCAGCACGAACATCATTTTTGGCCCGACCAACACAATCTTCTCTAACTCGACGAACACCTACCATCTTAATGCGACGGCGTATAACCTCACGGCCACAACCAACTCGACAAGTTGGGACAGGACCAATGGTCTTCGGGTGGAGTTTTACGAGTCAAATGGTGCCAACGTTGATCAACTGGTCATCAAGCGAGTCATAGTTCAGGGCACCACGAACGCCGCCTCTTCCACAAACGGCGTCTCTGCGGTGTTGATGGATGTAAGATTCGCTCTCACCCAACCCGTTGTGCCGACGATTCTTGCAGCCACCTATTCAAACATCATCACGCACGCTGCCGTGACCTTCACAAATACGAATAGAGTAGCCTTTGTTAACGGAGGCAGCGCGGGGTCGGGCACGGGGACGTGGAGTTACTCGGGCGGCGGCACAGCCGCAATGAACAGGGATCTATACCACGAGTCAGATTACGGCAACCCGACACGCATCGTCGCCAGCATGGGCCGAGCGGCCTCCGGCAAGAGTTACAGAATCACCCGTGCTGACGTCATCGTCTCGGCCGCCGATACCAAGGACATTTACTTCGGGTTCAGCTGCAAGAAGAGCGGCACTATCACCTCCGGACCGACTGGAGTCATCAAGGCCAACACCCCGGGCATCTACGCGTTGGATCTCAGAACAGTGGGATTGCAAGCAACCGACTCAAGCACCACTTGGGATGTCGCTGATGGCTTGCGGTTTGAGTTCTATCAACCCAACGGTGCCGACGTCGATATGTTGGCCATCGACAAGGTGGTGTTCTACGGAGTCGTCGAGTAGACCGGCACCTCCCCCGTTGCCACCGTGGCGCGGGAGACTTGGCAAGCGCGCGGAACGCCGCGGGATTCCTATCCCGCGGCGTTCCTACTTTTCCTCAATCGGTCGTCTCGCCCGGAACCCGAACGGCGGCTCGGGCAGACATGATTGCGTGCGCCAAATCCTTGCCGATCTGCAGGAGCGCGTCTGAGCGGTAGTGCAGGGCGCCTTCGGCGAATCCTTTGGCAGTCGGGTAACTTTCGCCGACGGTTTCCGTGGCGACAACGCGGTCGCCCTTGGCCGCGACCGCCTGCTGGGCCGCTCGAACCACTTCGAACTCCGGACTCTGCGGCTGGTTGGGCGAAAGTCTGGAGAGCGCGAAGACCAGACTGTCCCCGTAGGTTGCCCGGATGTCTTGGATGAACGTCGTGAGGTTCTTTTCGTAATTGGCCGCCTGTGCTGCCGTCGCGTCGGACTCTCCCTGAACCCAACCCATGCCGATGATCTCGATCTCGTGGTCGGGATAACATTGCTGCAAGGCCGCGAGGCCGGACTTCACCGTGGCGTGAAAGCCCTTGTAGATTGGTCCGTCCCTGGTGCTGTCGGCTGTTCCATCCGGCCGCCAGTGACCGTGAAGGTTGCTGGCCCCGATCGCATGCTTGATGACAGCGACCTTGGCCTCAGGGTCCTTGATCAGATCACGCACGGTCCGCCCCAAGGTCAGCTCCGGCCCGAAGTGGTTGAGCATGGCCTCCGTTCCGCCCAAGGCGGGGAATTGCTGCACGCCCCTCGGGTCGGCAGCCTTCGGCACGCCGGAGCCGGACTGCAACGGGATCAGGCGATTGATCAGCGCGGGCAGGCCCGTGCCGGAAAACAATTCCACATCCTCCTGCGGCTCGGCGAGGGGGTTCCCGGTCTCGAGCAAATGCTGATGGTAACCCCAGCCGGCGGCGTTGGATTGTCCGCCGAGAAGGACGACAAAGACCTTCCTCTCCGATCCGGGCGCAGCGGGAGCATCAGCCGACCAGCCGAAACCCGGGAGGCACAGGGCCAGGGCAACGGAGGCCGAGGCGGTTCTCAAGAGATGGGTCATGAGCCGGTTTCGTTGGACGAAAGCATGTTGGCATGGTTGACACCGCGAGCAATCCGCAGGCCAGCCATGCAACGAATCCGGGAATGCGCGGAAGGGGTTCGGCGATCCCCTTCGCCCAACCCCCTCGCGCGCTCCCCAAAAAATCAGCGAAGCCGGAGCCGGCCCAGCCCGGGCAAGCGTCGGCGGAGCGGCCAGAGCATCAAGCCGGCCAACCCGAGGGCGGCAACATAGGTCGAGGGCTCGGGGATGGCGGTGATGGTGAAGGTGCTGGTTCCACCGTTCCAACCCGAGGTGAACGCATTGCTGAACTCGAACAAGCTCGTGTTGTTGATCGAGGTGGTCAGGTCGGTCTTGAAGGTGAGCACATTGCCCGCCGCAAAGTCCTGCACGGTCAGCTTGAACCCGCCGCCCGCGTAGGTGCCAAAGTTCATCACGTTGTTCCCGAGGCCATTCCCGAAGTCCAAGAAGGAAGCCGCCGTGAGGTTGAGGTTGCCAAAGGTTTCGCCGATTCCGCCCGCATTAGTGTTCCGGATGGTTCCACCGGAGAGCGTGACGGTCGCGGCATTGTTGACTTGGTCGCTTTGGCTGAGGAGCAGGGTTGCTCCGCTGTTGACCGTGACACTGGTGGTCGAGCCAAGCGACTGACCGCCGACCCGGGCGAGGTCCAGGGTGCCGGTGCCACTCACGGTCGTGGCCCCGGTGAAGGTGTTGTTGCCGTTGAGGGTGAGTCGGAGGCTTCCGAGTTTGTGCAGACTGAGGGTGGTTCCGACGTTGGCCATGGATCCAGCATAAGTGACGTTGCCACCGGTCGTGTCGATGCCAAGAGTCACGTTGCCGGTGTAATTCACGGCCGCACCTTGTCCGCCCAGCCCTGAAAGCAAGCCGCCGATTGATCCGGCCCCACTGGTCGCGCTGGTGAATGCCCCAGCACCACCGGCGTTGATCGCCAGCGTGGCTCCGGTCTCCACCGCCACAGCGCCCGTGGCAGACATTGAATTAGTCGCTGCAAACTGCAGCGTTCCTCTGCTGATCGTGGTGCCACCGGTGTAGGTGTTGTTGCCGGTCAGGACGAGGGTGTTCGCTCCCAATTTTCGCAGGGCGAGGGTTGTGCCGACATTCGCCACGCTACCGGCGTAGGTTATCGTTCCGCCGCTGGCATTGGCCGTGTCGATACCAAGGGATACGTTGCCCGTGTAATTCACGGCTGCGCCTTGTCCGCCCACACCCGAGAGGAGGCCACCAATGGAACCGCCTCCGCTGGTCGCGCTCGTGAATTCATCCGTCCCGCCGGCGTTTACCGCCAAGGTTGTCCCGGTGCCCACGGCCACGGCCCCCGTGACTGGCATGGCATTGGTCTTGGCGAACTGCAACATGCCGCCGCTGATCGTCGTTCCGCCGGTGTAGATGTTCGCCCCGCCGAGGATCCATGTTCCCGCGTCGGCTTTGGTCAGGGCGATGGCGGCACTAGCGTTGTTGTTGCTGATGATACCTGCCACGGTGTTGTTGCCCGTATTGACACCGCCGAAGGTCAGGGTCCGGGTCGTATTTGGCAGGGTGTTTCCTGCGCTCACATTAAGGATTGCGGCTGAAAAGGTGAGGGTGTGGGCTGCGTTGGCATTGTCGTTGCGGATGATTGCTCCACCAGCCGTGCCAGCAGTATTGTTGCCCACGGTAATTTGCTTGTCAGAGGACTGGGCAGCGGAGGAACCCGCGAGGGCGAGAGTAGCCGTGTTGGCATTGGCTCCCACGATAATGCGAGCGGTCGCACCCGCGGCGCTACTGGCATTTGAATTTCCGATTGAGGAAACCTGAACCGTGCCGACGCTGATGGTGAAGCTATTTCCGGTGAAAGAGTTGTTTCCTGTCAGCACAAGAGTCGCGGCTCCCAACTTCGTCAGGCCGTCACTTCCCGAAATGTTTCCGCTCAAGAGCAGCGTGGCGTCAGTGGGCACGTTGATGCTTCTACCTCCCGTTCCCAGATTAATGTCGGCGGAAATCGTTTGCGTGACAGGCCCAGTCAAGACTGTCGACCAGCGGATGTTTCCACTGGAATCGTTAGCCACACCCAAGCCGATCCGGTTGCCGGACAAGTTGAAGGCGGAAGCCGCACCATCAAAGCGGATCAGATTGAAAACTGTATCAGCCGCGAAATTGTTCGTTGCGTCGGTGCGGGTTGATCCGGCGAAGACCAAACTGGCGTTGGCCACAGGAGCCACATCGCCGACCCAGTTCGTGGCAGTGGTCCAGTTGCCATTGGTTCCTCCACCATCCCACGTCTGGGCCAAGGCGTGCGGCGAAGCCAACAGAACGAAAGCGGCGGTCAGGCCGAGTAGCGGGAGGAGAATGTGAATTTTCATGGTATTTTTGATGGGGTTTGGGGATGGGAGGCTGAGGTTTCGAGCGAAAGTTACATGATTAAGTTACGCGGTCAAAAGATTTTTGTGAAAGAATACGGGGGCACGATCAGGGCAGGATGGTGGCGCGGACGCGGTAGAATTCGTTGGTCGCGATGCCGACCGAGAATTCACGACGCTCGTAGAAAGTGGGGAGGAGCAGACCCGACTGATCGGCCGAGTTGGTGATGGCAGCGGTGAGGGCCGGGTTGTTGGTCCAGGGGCCGGCGGCAAGATTGGTCGTGCTCTGCACGCCATAGGTGACGGCCGCGACGTTGGTGTTGGCCACGAAGGAAACAACGACATTGGTGCCGGACTTCGCGGCAAAGATGAGGGCCGGCGTGCCAACGGTCGGATCACCATCGAAAGCGAACTCCGTGCCGTTGTCGAAGCCGTCGAGCTCGGGGTCGGCTGCGACGTTGGTGTTGGTGAGCGACGGGTAATTGGTGAGCCATTGATTGTAGGCGTTGGTTGGCCCGGCGGTGTTGGTGATGGAGAGGATGCCAGTGTTGGTCCAATCGTTGGTGACCCAAGCGAGATTGGTGGCCAAGGCGGGGAGGATGAAGTTGGTGGGCGCACCGGAGATCGGGCCGACGACAAAGTCGAACGAATCGCCCGAGGCCCCCGCATAGGGAGACTCGAAGGTCACCTGGACGGTGCCGCTGATGTTGGCCCCGGCGGGCGCAGTCAGGGAGTCGTTGGTGTTATTGCCGAAGGCGCGGAACGAGACGAGGGAGCTGGCAGTGTTGGTCACGGCGCCCTGCACGGTCAAAGTGGCGGCGTTCGTCGCCCAGTTGCCGGCGAAGAGGTTACCGTTGACGGTGAGCGTCCCGCCGATCGTCCCGGCTCCGCCGAGGGTTCCCGTCGCGGCGACGGTCACGGCGGAATTGCTGTTGATCAGGCCGGTCGGGGCGAGCCGCAGCGTGCCGTTGCTGACGGTGGTCGGTCCCGTGTAAGCGTTGGACCCGGCGAGGATCCATGTGCCGGTGTCAGCCTTGGTCACGGCGATGATGCCGCCGTTGGTGGCGTTGTTGTTGCTGATCACGCCTGCTACGGTGTTGCTGCCAGTGTTGACACCGCCGAGGGTCACGGTCCGGGACAAGGTGATCGACGGTTGGGCCCCATTGAAAGCAGCGCCCGAAAACGTGAGGGAGTGGGCGGCGTTGGTGTTGTCGTTTCGAATGATCGCCCCACCGGAGGTAGCTGCGCTCTGCGCATCGCCCACACTAACCAGTTTGTCGGAGGACTGGGCGGAGGAGGAGCCGGCCAGAATTAGCGTTGCCGTGGTATTGAGAGACCCGATGCGAAGCAACGGGACGGCACCCGCCGCGCTGCTGGCGTTCGAATTGCCGATCGATGATAACTGAACGGTGCCACCGCTGATGTTGAAGGCGGGCCCGGAAAACGAGTTCGTGCCGCTGAGAGCCAGTGTGCCACCCCCGGCCTTGGTCAGGCCGTTCGTTCCGGCGATGTTTCCGCTGATGGCGATCGTCCCATTGGGAACAACGCTGATGGTCCTCCCGCCCGTGCCGCCGGAACTCAGATCGAGGTTGGCGGCGATCGTTTGGGTGATGGAGGAAGTGAGGGCTCCGGTGAAGCGAATGTTTCCACTCGCATCATTGGCGCTGCCCAACGCGACCAAATTACCCGACAAGGTGAAGGGCGACGCCGCGGCATCAAAGCGGAGGTTGAAGACCGTATTGGTGGTGAAATCGTTCGTCGCGGCCGTCCCGACGGCACCCGCGAAAATCAACACACTGCCACCCGCGGGTGCGACCCCGCTGACCCAGTTTGCACCTTCCGTCCAGTTGCCATTGGTCCCCCCGCCGTTCCACGTGTTGGTTTGCGCGGAGGCATGGGGCGAGGTGAGAAGGGTGAGCGCAGCAGCGAAGCCGACCGCGCAGGCGCGAAGGGGGATGTTCATGTGACTAGGGGGTTGGGGTGGGTAGGAGATACCGGACAGAAAGTTACATGATTAAGTTTGCGCGTCAAGAGATCCCTCGCGGAAGGTTTCGCCCGCCTCCGCCCTGGCAACCAGAGGCGTTCACCGGGTGCGGAACCGATACTGAAACCTCCGGTTGGGTGCGGTGTCGCCGCCTTTTTCCAGGTCCAGAATATGCGTGTCGCCATCCGGATTGTCGGCCCATTTGAAATAGAAATCGAGCGGTTCAGGAAAAAGCGCGCGGGGAAGCGCGAGTTCAACGAAGTTTCCGCTCATGGTCCCGGTCGCGGACTGCCCCGTCGGAGCCCACTTGTTGCCGGCGTGTTCGAGGATGGGCCGGGTGAACCGCGTGACTCCACCCTCTTCGCGGACCTCACTCGCCGGCCCGAGCCGGAGATCAAAGCCGGACCAACCGGTGGCGAAGTCGCGATCGCGGTTGATGAAGAGCTCCATCCACCCGGCGTCCGAGACCGGACTCAGCGGGCCAGCCGTGGTAGCCGAGAAGACGACGCGCTCCCGGTCCCTGGCAACTTTGCTGGCCACGATGTCATTGCGTCCAAGAGTGTGGATGTAGGAGCCTATGCGGCCCCAACCGGGATGGTTCCGGTGGGCCGTGTCGCCGGTGGAATCGAAAAACTCCGGCTGCACTGCAGCCCAGTCTGCCGGATCGGCACGCAGCGGGATCTCCACCTCAGGACCGGCGACGGCAACCGGGCGGGCTCCCTTGAATTTGCGGATGCCCGCCACCATCTGGTGGTAGAGGTTGTCGCCTGCCGGCGTGTTGTCTGGCTCGACATCGCGGTTGTATTCGGTCGAGTAGAGATCAACGAAAACGGGATCCCCGGGCTTGGTAGGCCGGCCCAGCATGACGTCTCCGGGTTTCGCCTGATTATGCATGGCAACCCACTCATTCCATCCGGTGACCATGAGAAACGCAGGATCAACAGCATGCGCCCGCCTCCATTGCTCGGCGAAAAACTTTCCCTCGTAGGGCCGCTCGTCTTCCGGCTTCGGCTGGGTCTTGTTGTGAAAGGTTCGCCCCTCACCCAACGTGGCGTGCCCGGCGACCGCCACGGAGATGAACTCCGCTTCGCTGGGTGCTGCGTCCCACCCGAACCCTTGCGGGTGGCGGTCCATCCAAGGCCAAGAGTGCCTGCCATCGCCGAACCAGCCTTTGCGCGGAGACCAAGCCCAGGACTTTCGCACGGTGAAAAACTCGGCCAACTCGGGGTTCGCGGCGGCGACTTCGGTCGAGGTCATGAGCAACGGTTTGCCTTGCCACTGAAACCAAAGGTCCTTGTGGAGGCCCGCATCGTATAGCTCCTTGCGGAGCTTCTTGATCGCTCCTTCGGCGTTGAAGTGGGTGAGAAATGCGGCCTGCGGGGTGGGTTCACCCTCGGCGCGCATCTGGCTCATGACGCGGAAAAGGTTCATGTAAACGTCGCGGTAGGTGAACCCGTTGGTCACGTCGAAGATCAGGACATCAACGCCGGCATCGGTGAGGGAGCGCATGTGCCGCCGGATCACCCAGTCGTCGCTGGACAGGTAGTAGCCGTATTCCGGCTGGCCCCAGTGATGGAAACTCTTCGGCTCACCGAGCTTGGCCGGATCCCCTCCCCCGGCCAGCCATTGAGTGAGGTCATGCGGACTGCGGGTGTCATCGGGGCCGGGGGGAGTGACGCCCTGTCCGGCCCCGCTCGGATTGCTGTGGCGGTCGTAGCCGTGCGCCCCGAGCCAAAGGAAATAGAAGATCCCGACCGTCTTGTCCTTTCTCGGTCCGCCGGTTTCCTCACCCTGCGGCAGAACCCGGCCCGCCTCATCGATTGCCACCCATGTGTCGCTTTGCAGATCGCGGGGCGCGGCGGACAGCACCGCCGTGCCGGCTGGAAGGATGGTCAGAGCAAGAATGCGCCGTAACTGTCTCATGGTGTTGAAGACTCGCTGATGCTGAAGCAGTGGTGAAACCACTCGCAATCTGAGGCTTTCACAGCAACAGATGGAATCCCAGCGGGCAAGAGACCGAACGGAGGTGAAGACTTCATGGGACAACCGTCGCGCTGGACGTGAAGGCAAAGAGTTGTCCGGGAGAAGCCTGCGCGACCACCGTCCGAGCGTCGGACCAGACGAGCACCACCCAGCCGACGCAGCGGGATCGGCAGCGGCGAGAAAACGCCCAAGAGGCAGACTTGGTAGGGGGCGGAGTCAGCATCGCCTAGACTTATACATGTAACTACCACCGTCAATGAGTTTCAGCTGTGAGTTTCGGCTTGAGCTGGAGGAACGCTGAACTTACACATTTAGCCAGTGCCCCCCCCGCAAGCGCCATCCCAGTCCCCCGCTGCCCCCACCACCCGTTCCATCTCCGGCCTTCAACTGGCCAAGCGGCTCGGACTTTCCCACGCAACGGTGTCATTCGTCCTGAACGGCATTGGAGAAGAGCGCAAGATCTCCAAGGCCACGATCGCGCGGGTTCTGGCGGCGGCCAAGCGCTACAACTACGCACCGAACCGGTTCGCCCGGAGCCTGAAAAGCCAGCGCAGCGGAATGATCAGCGTCATCCTGCCCAACTTCAAGATGGACTGGGCCGAATACGTGATGGAGGGCATGCGGAAGGTGTTCGACCAGTCGGACCTGATCCCCTTCGTCACCACCCATAGCTTCGACGAGGCGCGCAACAAGCGTGAGTTGTTGTCGTTCCTGGAGCGCCGGGATGATGGACTGATCACCTTGCCGACCATGGGCTGCTCCGACCTTTATCGCGAGATCGCGAAACGACCGCTGCCCGTGGTGTTTCTCGGGGACGAGATTCCCGAACTCACGCCGCTCATCAGCTCCGTGATGTGGGAACCGCAGGAGTCCATACGCGCCGCCATCGCCCATTTGGCCGGCTCGGGACGTCAGCGCATTGCCTTCCTCGGTATGGACTATCCCGGGTTGGGCACGCTGCACCGATTCAAGGCGTTTCGAGAGGCCCTCCATCGCCAAGGCCTCCCGGCCAAGAGACACCTCATCAGCCGCCCCCCGGCCACCGGAACCGCCAGCGAGATCGTCAATGCCTCGCTGGACCAATTCTTCAGCAGTAAGTCTGACAGCCCAGACGCGATCTTCGCCCTTAACGACGGACTCGCCCTCCCAGCGCTGGAGGAGTTGGAAAGACGTGGCCTGCGGGTCCCTGAAGACGTGGCCCTAGTCGGCATGGGTAACCTTCCCCTCACCCAGCACGAAGCCGTCGGCATTTCCACAATCCCCGAGCCGGTGGCGCGAATGGCGGAGATGGCTGCAGAGCTCTTGCTGGAATTGATCAAGGGTCAGGTCAGGCCGCCGATCCACAAGTCGATCCCGACCAGCGCCTTCATTCCCCGCCGGAGCACTGGGGCACGCTCCTAGCCGGATGCGAGGCACGCCGCCGATGGCACAGATTGCCGTTGAGGGCATAACTTATACATGTTAGTGTGGCCGATGTCAGCCAATCCGGCTGCTTCTCCCAAAGCCTTGAAATCGCTCCTCTCCTCCGGCTTGCTTGTCTCTACCGTTGGCATCTTCGGCAGCATCTCCAGTCCAGCTTCCACGCCCTCGGCAGACACAACGGGCCCAGCCAGCTCGGCGATCCGGCCGAACATCCTGATTCTCCTGACCGACGACCAGCGCTGGGACACAATCGGGGTCAATAATCCGGCCCTGAAAATCGACACGCCGAACATCGACCGTCTCGCCGCGCAGGGCGTGAACTTCTCCCAAGCATTTGTCACCTCGCCGATCTGCGCTGTTTCGCGGGCCAGCATCATTTCGGGGCGCTATTCTCGGAATGCGCGCATCCACGAGTTTCTCATCCCGTTCGATCAGGACATCTGGCGCACCTCGTATCCAGCGCTGTTGAAGGGCGCCGGCTACTATCTGGGCCAGTTGGGGAAGTATGGCGTGGGTGCAACCAAGGAGCAGAAAGAGACCTTCGATCTATTTGACGCCGACCTCGCCCAGGGGGAGCCGTTCCATTCTTACAAAGGCGAAACCGTGCATGACTCGGAGTGGTTGACGAAACGCACTCGCGACTTTCTCGATCAGGTTCCGGCCGATCGTCCGTTCGTCCTGCAGGTCAACTACAAGGCCCCGCACCCCAGCTCCGAACCCGCACCCGAAGATTTGGGCAAGCTCAAGGGGATCGAGTTTGCACCGATGACGTCCGACACCCCGGCGATGCGAGCCCTCCTTCCGGCCCATGTCCTTCGCGGGCTGGGCGGCAACAGCTACCCCGCGGATTTCGGCACACCAGAGCGGCGCAATCAGTGGATCGGCACCTATCTTGAAAAGATCATGAGCGTGGACCGCTCCGTGGGAGCCATCATGGCCGAGCTTGAACAACGCGGCCTGGCCGGGAACACGGTGGTGATCTTCCTTTCTGATCATGGAACCCACTTTGGAGAGCGCGGCCTGACGGCCAAATGGTCGCCCTACGACCCGAGCCTGCGCATCCCGTTCATCGTGGCCGATCCGCGGCTCAAGCAGACGGCGGGGACGACAAGCAACGCACTGGTTTTGAATCTCGATGTGGCCCCCACCGTGCTCGACCTCGCAGGGCTGCCGCCCGAAGCCGGCATGGACGGACGCAGTCTTTTACCGCTGCTCCGGGGCGGGAAGCCGACTGATTGGCGACACCACTTTTTCTTCGAGCACCAAATGTCGCTCGCCACAATCCCGCGCCCTATTCCGCGCAACATGGGTGTGCGGACCGAAAACGAAAAATACCTCGTCTGGACCGACCCTTCACCCGCCATCGAGGAATACTACGCCCTGACCGACGATCCCGAGGAAATGAAGAACCGCGTCGCCGAACGAACGGAAGCTGTCGCGGCCTTACGGTCACTTTTTCAGCAGTGGGAAAAGGAGAACCCGAACACCTATGACTACATGCCATACGGGATTCGTCCCCAAACCGGCGCGCCCGACTTGGATTGGGAGAAGTTCAAGGCCGCCCAGCCGAAAGCTTACGAGCGCATCGCCGCGGAAATCAAAAAGCGGGGTCTGAGCTGGGACGACGCCCTCGAGGATCCGGAGGCCCGATGGGAAATCGGCCGGGCCGCGAAGTATTGGTATTGAACCCGGCCCCGGCATGAAGACCTGTCGCCCCAGCGAGGGAGGAGCCGCAACAAGGCTCTGGGTGCCGCCAATTGCATTGGCGTTGATCGTCATGCTGGCGCCCGGAGGCCTTGCGACTGGCCCCAAGGAAAAGCAAACTGATCGTCCCGCCATCGTGTTCCTCGTGGCCGGCCAATCGAACGCCGGCGGCATGGGTGTCTTGTCCCCGGAACAATATGGCCAGGCACGCCCGCCCCTCGTTCCGGGTTCGACAGCCAGTGAGGTTGGGCTGTCGATTGATCCGACGGACTACACCCACAGCTACATCTGGGTCCCCCGAGCCGGGTTCGAGCGTGTGAACCCGGCGACGAATCTGAACCCGAACAACCGTGCCCTCGTGCGGCACGGGATCGAACTCCCCGTGGTGGCGGAGTTGGAGGACAGGTTTCCCGACAACGACATCTACGTCATCAAGTGGGGCCCGGGCAGCCGGAGCCTTCACGACCACTGGAACCCAGCGAGAACGAACGGCGAATACGCCATCTTCACGGACTTTTGCCGCAAAGGCATGGCGCAACTGACCAAGGAATATCCCGAGGTGCGGGTCGTCGGTCTTTACTGGGATCAGGGGGAAGCCGACGGAGTGGACAATAAGGCAGGCGCCTACGAGGAGAACCTGACCAACCTCCTTGCCACCTTCCGCAAGGATTCCGGGATTCCGCAGCTGCCGGTCTATCTGCGCAAGCACGTCTTCGAGTGGCCGAATATCGACACCATCATTGCCGCGCAGGAAGGGATCGCAGCCAAGGACCCCAACACCCACCTGCTGGATATCAATCTCGACACCCGCGATGCGAACTACGCGGCGTGGTCCTTCAGCCCGAAGAACCGCCACCTGAGCAGCAAGGCCTTCGTCGAACTCACCAAGCGGCTTTTCGACGGCCCCCTCAAGAACTCCACCATCGAGTCCTTTGCCATCTATGAACCTCGCTAGAGACGGGTCGATCCGCCGCTGAGCGGGCCAGAAGTCGCCAATCCCTCAACGCCAGCACCACGCCTTGAACCCTTCATCCCACATCCCCGCCGTGCCCGGCCGCAAGATCCTGCCCTTGCGCACGAAGGTGCTTTGGGGATTCGGGGGGCTGGCGGACAACTTCATGTTCAACACGATGGTGGCGCTGGGCACTCTCGTCTACGTGAACCATTTCAAGCTCAGCCCCGCGCTGGCCGGGCTGGCTCTCGGCCTTCCGCGCCTCGTTGACGCCATCACGGATCTGTGGATCGGCAATCTCTCGGACAACGCCAAGACCCGCTTCGGGCGTCGGCGGCCGTTCATGTTTTTCGGCGTGATCGGCTGCGTGATCATCCTGCCTCTGCTCTGGACGCTTCCGCTGCTCGAGACCGCAGCGAACCCGTGGTATGCGAACGGGCCCTTTCTCTACATCGTGGTGATGGGCAGCCTGCTTGCCACCGCCTACACCTTTTTTGTCGTGCCCTACACGGCGCTGGGCTTTGAACTCACCCCGGACTACGACGAACGCACCCGCGTGGTGCGTTGGCGTATGTATATCGGCCTTTTCGGCTCGCTGGCAGCCGGATGGTTGTTCCGTCTGGCGGCCGACGATTACTGGCCCGACCTCGCCGCGGGGGCGTTTTGGGTCACCGTCGGGGTCGCCGCCATCGTGCTGGTCTCGGGCATGATCCCGGTGTTCGGCTGCCGTGAGGAAATCGCCGTCAACGAGCAGGAACCCATCCGCCTCCTGCCCGCGGTCAAGTATTCGCTGACCAACAAACCCTTCCTCATTCTCTTCCTCGCCTACATCACGATCATCATCGCCCTGTTCTCCGCCCAGGGCATCGCGCCCCTGCTCATGCAGCACTACGTCTTTGGCGGCGACGCCGTTGAGTTGGGAAATTTTCAAGGCTGGCTCATGACCATGGCTGTCGCCCTTTCCTACGTGAGCATGTTCCTCCTCGGCTGGATTTCCCAGCGGACGAGCAAGCGGACGGCGATGATTTTCGGTCTGTCCCTCGCCCTGGCCGGGACAGCCTTGAGTTACGTGGCCATGGACCCCCGGTGGCCGTGGATGATGTTCGTTTCCTCCTTCATCGGCTTTCTCGGCCTGCAGGGGTGCTGGCTCATGGTCGACTCTATGGTGGCCGATGTGTGCGATGACGACGAACTGCGCACCGGGCGGCGGCGTGAGGGGATGTTCAGCGCAGTCAAGGGCTTTGCCCTCAAGGCCGCGCAGGGCCTGACCTTCGGCCTCGGGGGCTACATGGCCACCCTGGCCGGTTATGACCCCGCGCTCATCGAACGGGCGGGTCTCGACGAGAGCACCGCGTGGAAAATGAAAGTTTTCCTCGTCGGCTTCCAATGCGCAGGACTCCTCGTCGCGATGGCCGTCATGTGGGCCTACCCGATCACGCGCCAGCGGGCCGAAGAAACCCAGCGCCGCCTCCAGACACTGACCTGAGCTATTCCACCTTCATCCATCCGTCCCATGCATATCACGAACTTGCGCTGCTGCCTCCTGAGCAATCCCTCCGGCCTGGACCGTCCTGATCCCGAACTGAGTTGGGAACTGTCCGACCCCGAGCCCGGATCGAGCAGGCAGACGGCCTACCGCGTCGCCGTCGCCACGTCCCCGGATTTGCTCGAAACCCCGGACCTTTGGGATTCAGGCCGAGTGAACGGCGATCGCTCCGCCTTCGTCATCTACGAAGGCCGGCCGCTCACCGCGCGCACAAGGTGTCATTGGCGAGTCACGATCTGGGATGAATCGGATCGTTGCATCGTGAGCGAGGTCGCGCACTGGTCCATGGGCCTGCTGAGCGAGACCGACTGGTCAGCGCTGTGGATCGGATGCGATGAGCCGTCGGAGCACCCTGCTCCGTGGTATGGTTCCGCCCAATGGATCTGGGCGCAAGATACCCGCCCGGCGTCTTGGACGTTTTCCCGGCGATTCGATCTGGATCCCGCGGAGTTGGCCTCGCTGTCCGAGGGGATGTTGGAGGTGCTGGCCGACGACGAGGCAGAAGTTCTGCTCAACGACAGGCCTCTCTGCCGCGCCCCTCGGGCACGGGCCAACTTGAACCTCTACCCCGGGGCCATTCCCTTCTGGATTTCGCCCGAGCGCTTTCTCCCCGGATCGAATGTCTTGAGCATCACGGCGCGCAAGCGCCCGGGCCCCGACACCATTGCCAAGATCGACGCTGCTGGAATCATTGCGCGTCTCTGCTTGGGATTCGGCCCGGATCGGGCGGAGCGGAGCATCCAGACCGACAGGGAGTGGACCTGCCGCAGCGCGGACGGATCGGAGGAATCCGTCGTCGAACTCGGGGCCTACGGCCAAGCACCATGGCATCTCGTCACTCCGGAGGAATACCCGAATTTGTCCGCCCGCTATCTCCGCCGTGAAGTCGATCTTCCGGCTGCGCCCACCCGGGCGGTGCTCTCTTTTTCGGGGCTCGGCCTCTCGGAGGCCTTCATCAACGGCCGGAAGGTCGGTGACGAGGTCCTCTCGCCCAATCCGACGGACTACGACCGCCGCGTCTTTTTCCGCACCCATGAAGTCACCCACCTCCTGCGAGGGGGGCGGAATGCCCTCGGAGCGCTCCTGGGTAATGGGCGCTTCTTCGCACCGCGCGTCAGAATCCCCATGCCCATGCAGCAATACGGCTGCCCGAAAATGCTTTGGCAACTCGAGGTGACCTTCCCCGACGGAAGCGCACAAACCATCACCAGTTCGCCGGACTGGAAGATCTCAACAGCCGGGCCGATCGGGTGGAACAATGAGTTCGACGGCGAGCATTTCGACGCGCGACGGGACTTCAAAGGCTGGACGAAGCCCGGCTTCGACGATGCCGCATGGAAGCCCGCCTCGGTCGTGGCTCCACCGGGCGGAGTGATCCAAGCCCAATTGGCGGAGCCGCTGCGGGTCATTCGTCAGATCTCCGCAACGAAAAGCTGGCGCACAAAGTATGGCACCACCATCCATGACTTCGGCGAGAATATCGCCGGATGGTGCCGCGTCCGCGTGCAGGGACCAGCTGGGGCGCGCATTCGACTGTTGCACGCCGAAGCCCTGGACGGAAACGACGCTCTCTTCACCGACAACCTTCGCTCTGCCCACTGCTGCGACACGCTGGTGCTCGACGGGCGGCCTCTGGATTACGAACCGCGGTTCACCATCCACGGCTTCCGTTACGTTGAAGTCCGCGAGGAAATCGCCCCGACCACCGGTCTCGAGATCGTCGCCTGCGTGGTGCATGACGATGTGAAGTCGGCCGGACGCTTCGAGTGCTCCGATCCCGTCATCAATGACATCTTCGCCGCGGCGCGTCGGGGCATCCTCGGGAATTACCGGGGCATGCCGACCGATTGCCCGCAGCGGGACGAGCGGATGGGCTGGCTGGGCGATCGCGCGGTCGGAGCAGCGGGGGAAATGTTCGCCTTCGACGTGGCCGCCTTTTACCGAAAATGGCTCGACGATATTCGCGAGGCCCAGACACCAAGCGGATGCGTGCCCGATGTGGCCCCGCCTTACTGGCGGATTTACACCGACAACGTCACTTGGCCGGCGTGCATGACCTTCATTCCCCACTGGCTGCACCGGCATTACGGCGACACACCTGCAGCCACGCGCAATTTCCCCGCCGCCCGCCGCTGGATCGACCACCTGCTCGCCATGCGGCACGAGGGGCTGATAGAGCGCGATGTTTATGCCGATTGGTGCGTGCCGCCGGAATCACCCAACTTGATCCACTCGGCAGCCCCGGAGCGTCAGACCCCGGGACCGCTGGTCGCCTCGTGCTACATGGTGCGCATCCTCGAACAAGGCATCGGGTTCGCGGAATTGGCGGGTTGCTCCGCGGATGCGACGCGCTGGCGTGCGGACGCGGCCGCCCTGCGCGAGTCCATCAATCGACGCTACTTCAACCGGGAGCGCGGCTATTACGCCAACGGAGCCCAGACAGCCTCCCTCCTGCCCCTGGCCTTCGTCATCGTGCCGCCGGCTGAGTGCTCGCGCGTCTTCAGCCACATCGTCTCGCGACTCCTCGCCTCCGGGGAACCGGTGATCGGCACAGGCCTCATCGGCACCGGGTGGCTTCTGCGGACTCTCAGTGCCCACGGCCGCACGGATCTGGCCTGCGCCGTCGCTGCTCGCACCGATTATCCGAGTTGGGGCTACATGATGGAGAACGGCGCCACGACGATCTGGGAACTCTGGAATGGCAACACCGCCGACCCGGCTATGAACTCGGGCAACCACGTCATGCTACTCGGGGACTTCCTGCCCTGGCTCTTCGAGGATCTCGCCGGCATCCAACCGGCTGAACCCGGATTCCGCCGCATCAACCTGCGCCCCTGCTTCGCCCGGCAACTCGACCACGTCAGCGCCACCCACCGAGCCATGCCCGGCGAGATCCGGAGCGAGTGGCGGCGGCACGAAGACGGGTCCATCCACTGGAGTTTCACTCTGCCTGCGAACACCACAGCCTCAGTCGACCTCCCCGCCTTGGCTGCGGAGCCCTGCGCCCCGGGAGCCCGCGACATTATCGCGACCGCCAAGCATTGGCGGGCAAACTTCGGGCCGGGGACCCATGCCATCCATCTCGTGCCTGCTGAACCGCTGAATCCAGTGCCTGCCTTGGCTTGACATAATACTTACATGAGTAATCTTGCAACCTAATCCCCCTCAATGCCTGCCCCCCGTCTACGGCCCCGCGACCTGAGTCCGCCAGCCTTTCTGGCCCGCGGCTTGTTCCGTTGCCCGTCGCTGCCGGTGCGGGGAGTTGCCCGGTGGCGCAGGGCAACGATCCAGGCAGACAGCCGCGGATTCACCCTTGTTGAGTTGTTGGTGGTGATCGGCGTCGTAGGTGTCCTCGCGGCGATTCTGGTGCCGACGCTCAACTCCATGCTCCAGCGAGGGAACATGGGCAAAAGCAGCAGCAACCTTCGACAGATCGCGACGGCTCTGATGACTTACGCGGGCGACCACAACGGCTTCATGCCGCCGCCCAGAGGTTGGCTGTCAACCGGCGAACTTCCGACCCAGCAGCTTTGGTGGGCCGTTCACCTGCTTCCCTACACCGGGCGGTCCACCGAGATCTTTGATCGTCCGGGCCTGCGCGAAACCTGGGATTCTCCGGGGGCGACCGATCCGGTCACGGGACGCCAGTTCCGCATAGGCTACTGGATCAACGGCGGCAATGATGCCAACGTTGCCTTCTGCCACTCGCCAGCGGTCATCGACAAGCTGCAGGCCGGGAAAAACTACATGCCGATGGTTGCCTTCTCCAAACCGGCGCGCACCGTGGCCCTCATTGACGGGATTGGCAGGACGGAAGCAAACCTTTGGAACCCCGATTCGCGCGGCATGTGGCGGTCCGGCTCCAACTCCAAATACCACCGCTGGTCGGGGGAGATCGTCGACCAAGCCGGGCTCACTTCCGAAGGCAAACCTCCCGAAGGATTCTTCAACGTCCTGTGGCTCGACGGGCACGTCTCCCTGGAAAACTCCACTTCCCTCAAGACCGAGGATTTCCTCCGCGTGAAATGACCGGAGTGAGAGGCGAACAAGTCAGCCCGACGCGGCAAGCACGGCAGTGTCGGCAAGAAGGTCCTCGCCGCCTTGGAAGCCGCCGGAGCCAAAGGCGCGAAAGTCGCCGATCTCGCAAAGGATCTGGGCCTCAAGAACGCCAACCTCCACGTGTGGTTCGCCACGACCGGCAAGAAGCACACCAAGAAGGTCGGGCGCGGGCACTACCAGCTCAAGAAGTAGGCGGCTTCCATCCCCACAGAGCTATCGCTACCTGGACTTTTCCAAAGTTTTGAACATGGGAGGAAAGGCCCTGTTCGGTCAAAAGGCCTGCAATCGAGGATAGGCCAGCTCGCAATCCAGCATTGGCATCTCTCTGGTTGGGACGCCTCCTTCCCAGCACAACAGTCCGCTGCCCCACCTCATTTTCCAAGTCCGCTCCAGTCCTTCCGGCAATGCGCCACGTGCGCGGTGACGCTCTTGACCAACTCGCCGACGATGGGGTGCGTGATCCCCTCCTTGCGCAGGAGGTCAGCTATGAGGCTACACTTCGTCGGCAGTTCTTCGAGAATCCGGGCGAGGCGTTCCTCGATGGCACTCGGGCGGATCCGGTTCTCGACGGCGAACTTTTCCCACTGGCGGCGGCCGATCTCCCGCAACCGGTAGACTCCCCCAATCTTCATGGCGAGGCCGGCCCGGCGTAAATCCACCTGCTTCGGGTAGGCAAGCGCGCTGGAGAGGTCGTAGAGCGGGGCCAAGCGGACTTGTCCCCCGGGAGCGATCAGCAGGGAGAAATTCTTCGCGTGCGCGTCCGTCGCCCCGATCAACCATCCCAAGATCAAGGCGTCGATGAACTGGGCCTCATCCTCGGCGCGGTTGGAGGAGTATTGCCGGATCAATCCCAGGATCTCCGCGGCGGAAGGGCCTCCTTCATTCTGATACTTTTGCTGTGGTGGTCGCCCCAAGGCCTGACAGAAATCCTCCTGATGGATGCGCAGGACCTGGCGGCCACGACGGATCCGGTCATAGCGCTCCACCACGATGACCGGGCACTCCCCGAAGTATTCGACGGTGGAGGAAGCGGTGGCCAAGCCGCACTCCCGGGCCAACCGCAGACAGAAATGCTCGTTCTCGGCAAAGCCATCGAATGCCCCGGTGGCCGGCTTCAAGATGTGCGTGGTCGGCATCGATCCCGAAGGGATGCCCCAACGCTTTTTCACGGGGTCTTGGAAGAGGGCGATCTTGGGCTGAGCACCCGCGAGGCTGAACTGACCCGCATCGGAACCAGACCGGGTGGCGGCATGGTCGCGCAAGAGCAGCGCGATGCGCTCGTTCAACTCCGCGCGGCCCAACCAATCGACTTTGCCCTTGGGCGGACCTTGTCTCCATCTCTCCAACTTCTCGGGGCGAACGAACTGGATGGCCCCAGCGCAATCCTCCCCGACGTGCGCGAGCAGGGCGAAAGCGTTCTTGGGTGAGACCTGGAACCGGGTGCCCCAACAGCGCAGGACGCCGTCATTGTCGGGCAGAAGCCCCCAAAGAAACGCCTCGATGACATCATGCCGGTGTTCGATCGCGGTCAGCGGCATGGAGAGCGACAGCGGAAAGGATTCCGGATGCGACACCCAACCCGGCTCATAGCGGAAGGTCAGCCTGCCGCGGCGAGGCTCTCGGATGACCCTCCCCACGATGTCGCCACCCGAAAAGAGAAACAGCCCGTCGCTCATGGGGTTCCCTTCTTGCTGGCCTGAAGGATCGTCCCCAAGTTGATCCCCTTCGACGAGGGTGCCGGACGCCCGACGTCCACCCGCAGGGTCAAGCCAAGCTCCCGCAACGTCCGCAGCACGAGATCGATTTGGGCGGAGGGCTTGCCTTGCTCGAGGGCCACGATCCACACGCGGCTGACCCCGACCTTTTCGGCGAGTTTCTGCTGGGTGAGGCCGAGTTGGTGGCGCCGATCCCGAATCAATGCCCCGAGGTCTTTGGCTGCCTGAACGTTCATGCGCGGCAGGGTAGCATGTCAACGAACGCAAACAAAGCACAAAAGATAACGCTCGTTGTCATTGCAGCCTTGTTGACGTTCGGCGACATACCCGATCGAGGCACCCGCCTCCAGACTCATCCGAAGCGGCAAATTGGAAGATCCCCGCACATCTTCATCCATAGCCCCCGGCAGACCAAGCCGCAAACCCCTCTGGGACACAGTGTGTCCGGGACAGGCGAGGGAGCCACACCTGCCCAAAGATTTCAGAGCCAGTGCAGACTCGGTCGAACCACCCCAAAAAGAAGTTCCCTTAGAGGATGAGATTCTCGTTTGTCGTCTCCACCCCAAGAAGAGTCTCTGGTTGCCCAGCAACATAAGGAGCATAACGCTTTTCCCCACAATGCTTTATGACAACTATTACAGGGATTTGATCCATCGGTATGCCAACGCGTGAGCGCGATTACAGCCGGCTCCATGGGCTCTGAAAACACGCCGTGCTCACTCGGCTAGGGCGGGCGCGGCGTGAACTTCTTCTAGGACCCAAGCCGATAAAAAATCACAAGTATATGATGTTCAATTTGTTATCTAAATTTCAAAAAACTTTCCAAGCCGCTTGAAATTGGAGCCGCACCGCAGCAAAACCCAAATCATGAAAAAATGCACTTTTCCCACGGTTAAGCCCCAGCCGCATGGGGCTATGGTGGTGGTTCCCGCGGATGACTTTGATCCGCCGCTCTCTCGTCAGGAACTTGGGAAGATGAGCGATGAAGTGCAGAGGGGTGGTGTCAACTTCGCCAAACACGCCCAGTTCTATCTCTGGCTCGTCGGAGGCGGCGGAGAAAGTCATCCCGAGTTTACGGAATGGAGCAGCGCCCCCCTGGCCCTTCTGTCCGTTCGTGCAGGAGAACACCAGTTTAGCTATTTGAACCGGCTGCTGGCCGAGCTTGATTGCGCCAAGCTCCGCGGTCTGAGTTTCAACGAAGCGCACTCCTATCTGGTGGAGCAGCATGGTTACCAAGAAACGGCGCGAACGCTCCGCCGCCAAACCCAACAGGCCAAGCTCACACTATGTCTCGCTGCACACGGACTGATCGACCATCAGCCGAGCCAGAACGAAGCGACCAAGATCGTCTCCCTACTCCCGCGGGATGCCTGGGCCGACTACGTTCGCTGGAAAGAATCACCAGCCAAGTCCGCCGCCACTCCTCCGGGCTGCGGATCAGGGGGCGATGGGGTCGGGGCAAACGTCGCGGCGCTGGCAGGCGGCGCAGTGGTTGCCGAGGAAGATCTCGTCGATGTGGTCCATGGCCCGCAGGACGTCGGCCTTGTCGGTCAGCAGCACGCCGGCCTCGAAATTGCGCCGGTGCGGGTTCTTGGGTCCGAGCCCGGCGCCGGTGAGGTTGGGCGAGCCGATGAAGGCGACGCGGGCATCGACCACCACGATCTTCGAGTGAACGCGGGGGCAGAGGGCGCGCTCGAAGAGGTCCTGATTGAGCAGGTCGGGGAAACGGTCGAAGTCCTCGCGGAACCGCGGCCCGGGCTCCTTCGCATGCAGCAGACGCACCGACACCCCTTCGGCCACCTTCTCGGCCAGGACCTGCAGGAAGGGCACATAGCGGCGGCCGCGCGCCACATGCATGTCCTTGATGTCTGCCGTGGCGATCCAGACGAGTTCGCGGGCGGAGGGGATCAACTCGCGGATGACCCGCTCGTGGATCTCGGCATTGAAGAGTAGTTCGTGCGGCATCGGATCGCTCGAGGAATTCAGGCCACCTCGGTCAAGATGGCGCCGCCCCCCATGCGAATCAACTCTACCCGCGGCGGACAGCAGGGAGCACCGCGGTTCCGTGCGAATGCCAACTGACCAACGACCAATAACCAATGACAAATGACCACTCCCCCGTCCCACGGTCCAGTTGCCAAGGCGGGGCGATATTGGTTTGATGGTTATTCATGGAAGTCACCAAGGCTTTGATCACGGCGGCGGGGCACGGGCAGCGCACCTTGCCGCTCCAGACGGTTGTCGGCCGCGACGGTTATCCGCGGCCGGTCCTGCAATTCCTCATCGAAGAGGCGGTCTCGGCCGGGATCGATGACATTGGCATCGTGGTGAACCGCGGGGATGCCGCGCTTTACCGCGAGGCGGCGGGCGGGGCGGCGGGGAAGCTGACTTTCCTCGAGCAGGATGAGGCCCGCGGGTTCGGCCACGCGATCGCGTGCGGCTCCCGGTTCGTCGCCGGCCATGCGTTCCTTCTCATGGTGAGCGACCATCTCTACGTGAGCCGCGACGCGGGGCGCAGCTGCGCGCGGCAACTGGTCGAGGTGGCCTGCGCGGAGAACTGTCCGGTCAGCGCGGTGCAATCAACCCACGAGAGCCTGCTCGGACGCTTCGGCACGATCGGCGGGCGGTTGTTCGACGGGCGCGGCGGGATCTACGAGGTCGAGCGCGTGGTGGAAAAGCCGACACCGACGCTAGCCGAGCAGGAGTTGGCCGTGCCCGGGTTGCGGCTGGGGCATTACCTCTGCTTCTTCGGGATGCATGTGCTGACGCCGGGTGTGCTGGGCGTGCTGGAGCAGATGCTCGCGGATTCCGCGGAACCACGGAAGGTCACGCTCTCGACCGCGCTGGATGCAGTGGACCAGCGCGAGAGGCATCTGGCGGTCGAGATCGACGGACGGCGCTTCGACCTCGATGCGCCGTTCGGGCTGCTGCAGGCGCAGTTGGCGCTGGCGATGGACAGCCCGATGCGTCCGCGCGTCCTCTCCGACCTCGTGCAACTGCTGGCCGAGACCCCCTGAGCCCGCGTCCGAACGGCATGCCGACCGCCCCCGCCCAAGCGTTTCTCGACGTCCTGACGACGAAGGAAGAGGCGCGGCGTCACACGCCAATCGAAGACCTGTGCGAAGGCCTCGGCGCGGAGGAACTCTGGGAGGTGTGCCTGGCGCTGGACGGGTTCCGCCGCGGCTGCCCGAATCTTTACGAGAAGGTGCGGGCGTTGTTTTTCCTCCATGCCATCGGGCGGTTCTACCTGCCCGAGCATCTGGACGCGGCCGCGGCGGGACGCATCCCCGCGGCGGCGCACAACCAACTACTCGAGCGGCGCTTCGCCGAGGCGGTGGACACGATCCTTGGCACCATCGCGGCGGATGGACTGAACGACGCGCTTTGCAGTTCCCTCGCCCAGGCCTGCTATCAGCTCGGGCTGCAGTTGCTGGCCGACCAGGTCCGGCGCAGCGTGCGCTCGGTCAAAGGCAACCAGTGGATGTTCCGCTGCGGGCATCCGGCCGCGCTCCCGCTGCGCGTGCGCCGCGAGTTGCTGGTGCGGGAGAACGGCGCGCTCTATCCCCTCCTCCACGAGCAGACGGCGGTGCGCATGGATCTGTCGCACAGCGGTTGGAGCGACATCTTCTTCCTCGGCATGGACTATCCCGACGGGGCACGCGTGCTCAACGTCTCGATCGACCTCGCGGTTGAGGGGCGCGACGCCGCTCCGGTGCCCCCGGTGCAGGCGATGTTCCGCATAATCGACGAGCCGGTCATCCGCCTGACCAGCATCGACCTCGGCGCGACGGCCGACATCACCTCGCTGGGCGACCTGTTCGACTTCGCCAAGGACTACCTCGGGCTGCTCAAGGCCGCGGTCATTTCATCCGGCGCGGTGCCGATCGGCATGGAAGGATCGGGGGCGACGCTCGAGGAAGTGCTCAAGACCCTGGTCGGTCCCGGCCGCGGTTTCGAGGTGGCGAGCTTCGTCAACGGCATCCCGAAAGGATCCCGCCTCGCCGTCTCGACGAACCTCCTCGGCGCGCTCATCGCCGTCTGCATGCGCGCCACCGGCCAGACCGCGGCGCTGGACGGCCCGCTGGCGGAGGGGGAACGGCGGGTTGTCGCGGCCCGCGCCATCCTCGGCGAATGGCTCGGCGGATCCGGCGGCGGATGGCAGGACTCGGGCGGCGTCTGGCCGGGGATCAAGGTCATCACCGGGCAGGCGGCCGGACCGGGCGACCCGGAGTTCGGCATCAGCCGCGGACGTCTCCTGCCCACTCACCGGCTTCTCGGCGGGGACGACGTGCCGGAATCCACGCGGCGCAAGCTGCAGGAGAGCCTTGTGCTGGTCCACGGCGGCATGGCGCAGAACGTCGGACCGGTGCTGGAAATGGTCACCGAGAAATACCTGCTGCGCAACCGGCGCGAATGGCTGGCCCGGGGCGAGTCCCGCGAGATGTTCGAGGGCATCCTGACGGCCTTGCGCGAGGGCGACATCCGGGCGCTGGGCGACCTGACCACGCGGCACTTCCGCGGACCGCTGCAAGCGATCATCCCGTGGTCCACCAATGCCTTCACCGAACGGCTGATCGCCACGGCCGGGCGGGAATTCGGCGATGATTTCTGGGGGTTCTGGATGCTCGGCGGGATGGCCGGCGGCGGCATGGGGTTCATCTTCGCCCCGGAGCGCGCGGCCGAGGCGCGCGTGTGCATGCGGGAGATCCTGCGCAAGACGAAGGCCTTGTTCGAGCGCGCGCTCCCCTTCGCCATGGAGCCGGTGGTGTATTCTTTCGCCGTCAACGACTCCGGAACGCGCGGCCGCCTGCTGCGCGGGGACGAGGCGCTCATGCCAGCGCCGTATTACCCGCTGATGGTCCCCTCGCTGCTCCGCGCCGACCCGCGCACCCTGCCCGAGACGCGGCGGATCGAGGCGGCACGCTACGGCAACGCGGCCGCGCGCGACCCGGCCATGCGCGCGACCATCGAACCGCTCGTGGCCAACCTCCTGCCGCAGGACCACCGCGGCACGCCGGGCGCGGACGAGTCGCTCGACACCCTGCTGGCCCGTCTGGGGTTCGACCCGGCCGCGCATGAACGGATCCGCGCCGACCTGCGGGCCGGGCTGACCGGCCTCGCGCAGAACCGCCTGCCCGCGCAGACCTCGGTCGAGGACGTGCGAGCCGGGGACATCCTCGACCACCGGCGCGACATCACCGCGGACGACCGCGCCGCAGGCATCGAGGCTTTGCGGCGCGGCGAGGCCGCACTTGTCACGCTCGCCGCGGGCGCGGGCAGCCGCTGGACCGAGGGGGCTGGCGTGGTCAAGGCGTTGCATCCTTTCTGCCGGTTCGCCGGACGCCACCGCTCTTTCCTCGAAGTCCACCTCGCCAAGTGCCGCCGCACCGGACGTGAGACCGGCACCGACCCGGCCTACATCGTGACCACGGGCTACCTGACCGACGCCGCGATCCGCGAGGCGCTGGAGGCGACGGGCAACCACGGCTACGCGGGACCGGTCCGTTGTTCCTTCGGCCGCTCCATCGGGCTGCGACTCGTGCCCATGGCGCGCGACCTGCGTTTCCAATACGAGGAGACGCACCAGCAGGTGCTCGACGAGCGGAAGCAGAAGATGCGGGAGAACCTGCAGGCCGCGCTCATCGGCTGGGCGCGGGCCGCGGGCGAGGGCTCGGACTACCGCGACAACACGCCGGGCCAATGCCTGCATCCCGTCGGCCATTGGTATGAGGTGCCCAACCTCCTGCTCAACGGGACGCTTCTCTCCCTCCTGCAAGAGCGCCCGCAACTACGCACCCTCCTGCTGCACAACCTCGACACGGCGGGCGTGGACCTCGACCCCGGCCTGCTCGGCCTGCACCGCCGGAGCGGATCGGCGCTGATGTTCGAGGTCATCCCGCGCCGCATTGAAGACCGCGGGGGCGGCCTGGCGCGGCTCAACGGCCGGCTCCGCCTCGTCGAGGGCATGGCCTTGCCCCACGAGGACGACGAATTCCGCCTGACTTACTACAACTCGCAGAGCACGTGGATCGACGTGGACGCGCTGCTCGGCCTGTTCGGGCTCGACCGCGACACGCTGGGCGACGCGGCCAAGGTCTCCGCCGCCGTGCGCGACTTCGCGGCGCGCCTGCCCACCTACATCACGCTCAAGGACGTCAAGAAACGCTGGGGTCATGGGCAGGAGGACGTGTTCCCCGTCACGCAGTTCGAGAAACTGTGGAGCGACATGACCGCGCTGCCGGACGTGTCATGCAGCTTCGTGGCCGTGCCGCGCACCCGCGGTCAACAACTCAAGGCGCAAGCGCAGCTCGACGGCTGGCTGCGCGACGGCTCGGCGGCGGCGGTGGACCGGCTCTGCGCGTGGGATTGAGACGGCGGCCGGGCGTCAGGCCCCGGCGGTTTGCGACGACGGGAACCAGACGTAGAGGAAAAGGTAAACCAGCACCCCGGTGACCGAGACGTAGAGCCAGATGGGAAGCGTCCAGCGGGCCATTTTTCGGTGCCGATCATAGCGGGCACGCAACGCCGGAATCACCGTCAGCAGCACGAGCGGCACGATGACCATTGCCAAAATCAAGTGGGAGATGAGCAGCGTGTAGTAAACGGGAACCCAAGCCCCTTCGCCGCCGAACTTCGTGTGCACTCCCTGCACGAGAATCTTGTGCGTGACGTAGGTGACGAGGAACAGGGCCGAGGTGGCGAGGGCGGACACCATGCAGATGATGTGCTGCTGCTTGCGCTCGTTCTTGATGAACCACCATCCCGCGACCAGCAGGCAGGTGCAGATCGAGTTGAGCGTGGCGTTGACCAGCGGGAGGTCGGAGACGGTCATTGCCCGGCGTCGTGGCGCGCGTCGGCGGCGCGCACCGTCTTGACCACGTAAGCACCGACACCGCCGGAGAGGGCGAAGACGAAGGCGAGCATGATGATCACTCCCCAGGAGAACCCGAATCCCGCCATGATCGTGGCCGCCTCGACTTCCTCGCCGGGTTCCCGGCATCCCGCGCAGGCCAGCAGCGCGGGCGCCTGTAGAAGCAGGGCGCAAGCGGCGGCGATCATGGCTTTGACCATGCCGAAGATGTAGCCCGTGCGAGGAGACCACGCAAGACGTCAGCCACCGCGCTATCAGATTGCGCGATGAAGTGCACCGGCGTGGCGTTCCTTTCAGGAATCATCTCAAGCGCCCAAATCAATCTGGCCACTCAGCGGCCCACCCCAGATCGCTGGTGCCGACGCAAAGCCTGCGGGGCATGGGGCTAGTCGCAGGTAAGGGGCCGAAAGCCGGGGTGAGGGCAGAGGTTGCACATCCGGGCTGGATGTGTATACGGTAAGTCCGTCATGAAAACCGCGGAAATCTCCCTGGCGCGGATTGGCAATTCGCGCGGCATCCGGCTGCCGGCGGGGCTCATCCGCCGACATGGCTTTGAGAACGGGTTGGTGATCGAGGATCGAGGGCACGAGATTGCGCTCAGGCCGAAACGCGCGCCGCGGAAGCTTTCCTGGGAGGAAACCGCGCGGGAGATGGTGGCGGCCGCCGAGGATTGGTCTGACTGGGATGGCGTTGCCGCAGATGGCCTCGATGACGTTCCTTGGGCGGAGCAGAAGGCGGTTTCAAAGAAAGCGCGCAAGGCCGTGACGCGACGCAGCGCATGAAGCGCGGCGAGATCTACTGGATTCGACTCGACCCAGCGGAAGGCAGCGAGATCGGCAAAACCCGCCCGTGTGTCATCGTCAGCATGGATTTTCTCAACGACGCGCTGCCCACAGTGGTGGTTTGTCCGCTGACGTCCACGATCCGCCCGGCGTGGCGCACGCGGTTGCAGGTGAAGTGCGCCGGGCGCCGAGCCGACGTTTGCGCCGAGCAGATTCGCACCGTGAGCAAGCGTCGTTTGGGAGCCAAACTCGGCACCCTTACCGACACAGAGGCCACGGCCCTGCGGCAGTTGCTGTCGGAGATGTATGGCGAGGGGTAAGCCTTTTGGAAAGCGGGCAACGATTGCCCTCCGGCGCTCTCCACGCGACAACCCCGCTGAGTCCTGAAGGGGGTGGCGGTCCGGAGGACAGCTCCTAAAGGCGATGGCGTCAGCCTGGGCGACCCGTCCCCTGCTCGCGCAGGAGGTTGCCGGTGTCGGTGAGGATTTTCTGCATCAACTCGGGATCCTCGAGCATGTAGACACCGCGGACCATGCCGTTCCCGTCCACCAGCATGAACGTGGTTCCGTGCAGCAGCTCGCCTTTGTCGTCCTCGCCGACGGTCTGCAGGAAGCCCTCGGTGACCACGCGCCGGACGGTGGCGCGGTGTGCGGAGCTTCGTGGGTGGCGAGTGCGGCGCGCAAGGCGTCAGCCGCGGGCGACCGGTCGCCGCCCGGTCCTCCGGGCGACCGGCGCGACGGCCACCACCCGGTTACGGCCGGACTGCTTCGATTGATACATGGCCTTGTCGGCACGGGCGATGAGGCTGTCCGTGCTCTCGTCGCTCTGGGCCAAGGCGACACCGATGCTGAGGCTGGCGGCGAAGGGCTCCCCGCTGGGGAGGTCCACGGGCTTCAAGGCGAGCTTGCGCAGTTTCTCGGCGACCGAGACGGCGTCATCCATGTTCCGCACCCCGCGGAGAACGACGAGCATTTCATCGCCCCCCACGCGGGCGCCGAGATCGTCGTTGCCCCGCAGGCAGGAACGCAGGCGCCCGGCCATGACGCGCAGAACCTCGTCCCCGGCGGCATGCCCGCGGGTGTCATTGATGACCTTCAAGTTGTCCAGATCGCAGAAGAGGACCGCGACGAGACTCCCGGAGCGCGACTCGTGGCAGCGGATCTGCTCGAGCCGCGTCAGGGCCTCCTCGCGGTTGAGCAACTGCGTGAGTTCATCGGTCCGCGCGCGGCGCTGGAGGTCCTGCTCGAACTCGACCTCCTTGTCGATGATGTGGAACGAGACGCTGAATCCGTCGAAGGCCCCGGAGGCATTGCGGTAAACGTTGCCGTGCAGCGCGACCCAGTGGGTGCCGCCGTCCTTGGCCAGCAGGCGCGCGCGGACGAGTTGCGGCGGACCGCCTTGCTCGATCTTTCCAAGTGCGGCCAGCAATGAGTCCGCCTCCGCCCGATCCACGAAGAACTCCCCGAGAGGCCGGTCCATCCAGTCGGCACATTCCCAGCCCAGCAGCGTGGTGAGCGAGGGCGACACCCAGAGCGTTTCCCCGCTGGCGCCGAGGTGGATGACCACGTCGCTGGAGTTCAATGCGAGGAGGCGGAACTTCTGCTCCGAGGCGGAGAGATTCTCCGCGGCGAGGAAGCGGTCCGTCACGTCGCGCCAAGTCAGGCGGAGGGAATTGCCGAAGCGCACCGCGCGGAGATCGAGCCTCACCTCCCCGCCACGCTCCCCGGCGGGGAGGGCGAAATCATTGGCGACGACTGTGCAATCGGTGCCGAAGGCCTCGCAACAAAAAGCCAGCAGGGAGGGGCGACTGGCCGCCGGGAAAAGCTGCAAGAGGCGGCGCCCGACGATGGAGGAACGCTCGGCGTGGAAAAACCCGCAGGCCGCGTCATTCGTGTCCGTGAGCACGAAATCCACGATCTCCTGCCGCCCGTCGCGAACGGCCTCGATGACTGCATGCGGGTCGATAAGGGAATCGAAGAACGAGCGCAGGCGGACGCGCTCGGCGGCGAGGGCCTCGCGGGTCTGCACCTCGATCTGGATGTCATGCCAGCCGCCGACGTGATGAACCACGCGTCCGCGCGCGTCGAGCGCGGGGCGCAGGCGGACGGCGAACCACTTCCAACCATCGTCCTGAAGGTGGATGCGCGCCTCGATCTCGAAACCAACACCCTGCTTGAGCTGATCCTGAGCGGCGTTGAGCCGGCTCCAGTCGTCGGGGTGCACGATCTCGCGGAAGGGGCGGCCGACGAGTTCGGCCGGGCTCCAGTTGGCCATGGTCGTCACCGACGGGGTGATCCATTCGATGATGCCGTCCCGGCTGCAGCGCATGACGACATCCGAAGCGTTCTCGGCGAGCAGGCGGTATTCCTGTTCGCGCTCGACGAGTTCCTCCCGCAGGCGGACCGAGTCGCTGATGTCGCTGAAGGAAATGCGCATGGCGGGCGGAGCATCCCCGGCGCGCGAGACCGTCGCCTCGAGGCGCGCCCAAAGCGCGGCGCCATCCGGCTTGACCAGCCTCAGGCGGAAAACCTGGGGCTCCGCGGTGGCCAGCAGTTCCTTCCGGGCGAGGTGGAAGATGTCCTGATCATCGCGGTGGATGAGGCGGGTGAAGGCCGAATCAACCAACGAGGCCCGGGGCATCCCGAGTTCGTTGGCTGCGGTGAGGTTGGCCTCGAGGATCGAGCCGCTTTCGTTCAGGACGAGGTATCCGACGGGCGCGAGATCGAAGAGGTCGAAGTAGCGCGCACGCGACTCTTCGAGAGACTGTTGCAGGAGCCGCAGCTCCTCGTTCTGCATCTCCAACTCAACCTGATGGACCAGCAACTCATGGACCTCCGCGCCGGTCTTGCCCGCCGCAGCCGGGGCGGACTTGCCCTGCTGCGCGACAATCGCCTCAGCCTGGCGGCGCAAGGCGGCCGGGCTGATCGCCTTTTTCATGCAGTGCCCCCCCGCGGGCTCTCGGTCGTGGCGACGGCATAGATCTTTCCCGCGGCATCAACCAAAGCGGTCGCGGTGACCTGCACCTCGACCACACCGCCGCCCTTGGCGGTTCGCTCCGCGGGATAAGGCGGCACACTCTCCCCGCGGGCCACCTCGTTCAATTTCGCCTGCTCGGCCCGGAGGAAAGCGGCGGGCACGCGGTCGCGGAGGGCCCGGCCCACGGCCTCGCTCGCCGGCCACCGGTAGAGCGCCTCGGCACCCGCGTTCCACGCGATCGTCACGCCGTGCAGGTCCTGGATGACCAAGGCATCGCGCGGGTCACCAGCCACCACGGCAAGGCGGAGGAGGTCGTTGGCCTTCCGCAGTTCCTCGCGAGCGCGCACCGTGGCGGTGATGTCCACGAACGAGATCACCGCGCCCTCGATCACATTCTCGAGCGTGCGGTAGGGCTGGATGCGCAGCGTGTAGAACCGTCCCTCGGCGGTCTGGACCTCGGTCTCCCTCGGCTGGAGGGTGTCGAGGACCTGCCGGGTGTCGGCAACCAGCCGGTCGTAGTGGAGCAGGTTCGAAGCGATGTGGGCGACCGGGCGTCCGATGTCGCTCTGGATGAGGTTGATGATGGCGCTGGCCGCCGGGGTGAAACGCAGGATGCGGAGCTCGTGGTCGACGAAGACCGTGCCGATGCCAGTTCCGGCCAGCAGGTTGTTCATGTCGTTGTTGGCCCGGGAGAGGCTGTGGACCTTCGCCTGCAGCTCGGCGTTGACCGTGCAGAGTTCCTCGTTGACCGACTGCAATTCCTCCTTCGAGGTTTCCAGCTCCTCATTGACCGACTGCAGCTCCTCGTTGACCGACTGCATTTCCTCGTTCGAGGACTGGAGCGCCTCGGTGCTGCGCTGAAGTTCCTCGTTGGCGCTGCGCAGGTGCTCCTCCTTGGCGAGGAGATCCCGGCGGAGGCGCGCGACGACGTCCGCGGTGACCGGTTTGCCGCCGCGGCGGGGCGGGGGCTCCGGCGCAGGACGTTCCGGCGCGATCTCCCAGATCACGACAAAGAGCAGCTCGGAGCGTCCGGCGGAAGAAATGAGCGGACGCACGGTCACGTTGACGAGTTCGTGGTGGCCGTTGGTCTTGATGCGCAGGCCGGGGCAACGGGCGGTGGTTCCGGAAGAGTGCGCCCGACGGAGGGCCGAGGCGAGACCGGCGCGGGAGCCTTCGCGGGCCATCCTGAGGAGGTTGTTCACCCCGGACTCGCCTTCGGGCGGCTCCAGATAAAGTCCGCTGCGCCCGTGCAGGTAAAGGATGTCACCGCGAGCGTCCACCAGCGCTCCGGTCAGACCGCTGTGCTGCAGCATCTCGCGCTCGACCAACTCGCGCATGGGCGGCTTCACGCGGGCGACGGCCGGCGGGTCCGTCATTCGCGGAACGGCGATGCCGGGGGAAGGCGGCGAAGCGAACAGGTCCCGCACGCCGCGGCCGCCGAGCCCTTCGCTGCGCCGGTAGAGCCTGACCTTCGCGTCCACCGCCGAGAACAACCGGCTCCCCTCGCCCGGGCTTTCGGAATTGCCGAGGAAAAGCCAGCCGCCGGGATTCAGCGCGTAATGGAACAAGGGCAGCAGCCGCTGCTGCATCTCGGCGCCGAGGTAGATGAGGAGATTGCGGCAACTGATGAGGTCCAGTCTCGAGAAGGGCGGGTCACGGTTCACATCGTGCTCGGAGAATATGACCATGTCGCGGATCCGCTTGTTGACGCGGAAGCCGCCACCCCCGGCCTCACGGGTGAAGAACTTGGCGAGGCGGTCGGCGCGGACGTCGTCGGCTATGCCTGCCGGGAAGACCCCTTGGCGGGCGGCGGCGATGGCCCGCGGGTCGATGTCCGTGGCGAAAATCTGCACCGCGCATCCCGGCGCAAGCGCCTCCATCTTCTCCGCGAGGAGGATGGCGAGGGAGTAAGCCTCCTCGCCGGTCGAGCACGCGGGCACCCAGACCCGGACAGCCGAGGCGGGATTGCGTCCGTCGAAAAGCTCCGGGATGACGATCTCTTCCACCTGCGTGAAGGCATCCGAGTCGCGGAAGAAACGTGTGACATTGATCAACAACTCCTGGAACAAGGCTTCGACCTCCGCCGGCGTCCGCCGGAGGTGGCGGACGTAGGCGTCCAGGCTCTCCACCTGCTGCACCGCCATGCGTCGCTCGATCCGGCGGTTGATGGTGCTGGGCTTGTAGAGCGAGAAATCGTGCCCGGTGCGGGAGCGCAGGAGGGCGAAGATTTCGTGGAGGACTCCGGACGGACGGTGCCGCGCTTCCTTCGCTCCGCTGCGGCGGCCTCCCAACCCGCGGGCGAATTCCACCAGCACCTGCCCCATCTCGGCCGGCGGCATCTCGTGGTCGGCCAGCCCGGTGGCCAAGGCGCTCCGCGGCATGCCGTCGAACTCGGCCGACTCGGGCTTCTGCACGATGACCAGGCCGCCGTGCGCCTTGATGGCACGCACGCCGGAGCTGCCGTCGCTGCCGGTGCCGGAGAGAATGACGGCCGCCGCGCGGTCCTTGCGCTCCTTCGCCAGTGACTCGAGGAAGAAGTCAATCGGCAGGCGGCGTCCCTGCGCCTCGGTGTGACGCGTGAGGCGCAGCTTGCCCCGCCGCAGGGCCATGTCGTAGCCCGGCGGGATGATGTATGCGCAATTCGGGGTGACCGCCAGGCCGTCCTCCACATCGAACACCTCGAGGCGCGTGTAGCGGCGGATCAACTCCCCG
>CAZSUJ010000015.1:0-18755 GCA_964609925.1 uncultured Chthoniobacter sp.
GGCCGTTGCGCTGCTTGGCGATGATGAGCTCGGCCTTGCCCGCGAGTTCGGCCCGAGCGTCCTCATCCTCCTCGTAAACCTCCGGACGCACGAGGAGCGCGACGAGGTCGGCATCCTGCTCGAGCGATCCGGATTCGCGGAGGTCGGACATGCGCGGCTTGCCGCCGCCCCGCTGCTCGGGTTGGCGGTTGAGCTGGGCGAGGACGATGATGGGGATGCCGAGTTCCTTGGCCAGGCCCTTGATGCCGGAGGAAATCTCGGAGATCTCGATCTGGCGGTTCTCCTGTCCGCGACGGGTGGTCGAGCGGCAGAGCTGGAGGTAATCGATGGCGATCAGCTCGACCTTCTGCCGGTCGCGCATGCGGCGCGCCTTGGCCCGGAGTTCGAGGATGTTGAGGCCCGGCGTGTCGTCGATGAAGATGGGCGACTCGCTGAGTTCCGAGGCGGCGTCCGTGAGCTTGATGTGCTCGCTGTGGGCGAGCATGCCGGCGCGGATCTTGCTCATGTTCACGCGGGCGCGGGAGCAGAGCATGCGCTGCACGAGCTGCTCGGTGCTCATTTCGAGGCTGAAGACGCCGACGGGCTTGCCACCCTCGGGATTGAGCGCGACATGCTCGACGATGTTCATGGCGAGGGCCGTCTTTCCCATGCTCGGGCGGGCGGCCACGATGATCATCTCGCCGGCGTGCAAGCCGTCGGTCATCTGGTCGAGGCGGGCGAAGCCGGTGGGCAGGCCGCTTATCTGCCCGCGCTGGGCGAACATCTTCTCGATGTTCTCCATGGCTTTCATGACCTGCTCGTGCATCCCGTCGGCGGACTTGGTGAAGCGGTTCTCGGCGATGCTGAAAATGTCCCGCTCCACGTCGTCCATCAACTGCGGCACGTCGCCCTGCTCGTCGTAGCAGCGCGCGGCCGAGGAGGTGCACGCGGTGATCATGCGGCGCAGGAGCGACTTCTCGCGGACGATCTCAAGATAGTGCGGTGCGTTCGCGGAGGTCGGCACGAACCCGATCAGCTCGGTCACGGCGCCGGGCCCGCCCACGGCGTCGAGCAGGCCGAGGTCGCGCAAACGGCTGGTCAGCGTGATGACGTCGATCTGCTTCTGCGAGGACCACATCTCGACGAGGACGCGGAAGATCGAGGCGTGGGCAGGCGAATAGAACGCCTCCTCGGTGATCTGGTCGACGCAGTCGGTGAGGACTTCGCGGGGCGAGAGGAGCATCGAGCAAAGCAGTCCCTTCTCCGCGTCGAGATCCTGCGGAAGCTGACGCAGCGCCTCGGGGACGGCGGGCTTGCGCGGTTCGCGGCCGTTGGTCTTGGGGCGCCGCGGGTTCGGGGCGGATGCTGCGGATTCGGCCGGGGGAATCATGACAGCGCGAATTGTCGCGGGCGCGGCACGGCGGGGTCAATGCGCGGCGAGACCGCGCGGGAAAAATTCTCCGGCGAGCCGTCCGGGCTCGACAAAGTCAGGCTTGGTCGCCAGCCGTCTTGCGGGGCGCGCGACGGGCCCGCGGACGCTCGCCGTCCTCGTCCTCCTCGGACTCGGCCGCGGCGGGCGGGGTCTTGGCGGTGACGTTGAGCTTGAGCGTCGCGTGGACATCGGAGTGGAGGCGGACGTCCACCTGGATCTCGCCCGACTCCTTGATGGGGCGCTCGAGCGCGATGCGGTGACGGTCGATTTCGATCCCACCCTCGGCCTTGATGCGGTCGGCGATGTCCTTGGCGGTGATCGCGCCGAAGGCCTTGCCGGATTCGCCGGTTTCGAGGACGAAGTTCAGCTTGAGCTTGGAAAGCTTGCGGGCCAGGTCATTGGCCTCGTTGAGCTCGCGGGCTTCGCGCTCGGCACGCCGGGCCTTGAGGGCGTTGGTCATGCGGAGCGTGGCGGGCGTGACTTCGTGGGCCATGCCGCGGGGCACGAGAAAATTGCGGGCGTAGCCGCGGCGGACTTTGACGACGTCGGCTTCGGCGCCGAGACCGGGGATGTGGGTCGTCAGGATGACTTCGGATTGGGACATGGTCGGATGGATTTGAGCGAAGGGAGAGATTACGGCACCACCCCGTCCGGTGTCAATCTCGGGTCACGCCTCGGCCAGCCTGACCGGCTCGAAGAGCTCCACACGCAGGCGGGCGGTCAGGTCGGCGGGACGGTCGAGCGGCGCGAGCGGGCCGCACTGGTCGAGCGTTTCGACACGGACTCCCGGCAACGGCGAGGACACGGGCGGGGCGCCCGTTCCGTTGGACGGCCACCAGATGGTCACCGGGACGCAGACGCCGTCGAGCCGCGGCAGGGCGTCGAGCGAGAAACGGCCGGAAAGGATGCGGAGGACGGCCCAAGCGGCGCCGTATTGCCGGGCGAAAGACGAGAAGACGGACACCGGTTCGGCGAGGTCGAGTTCCGATCCCTGGCTGCGCCGCGAGGCGAGCCAGCGGCCGATTTTGTCCGGCGGAGCGAGGTGGTTCGTGTAGATCCAGCGGCGTCCGCGCCGCGCCCAGGCGATGCTCCGCACCGGCGCGGGCGCCCAAGGTTGCAGCCACCGCTCCGTGCCCACGGGGTGGAAGAGGATGAGACGGGCGAACAACTCGGGGTGCTGCGCGGCGGTCAGCGTGGCCAGCGCGGCACCGAGACCGGAGGCGACAACGACGGGGCGCCGTCCTCCACAGGTGGCGCGCACGAATTCCTGCAGGCTGCGCGCAAGGTCGTCGGCGCGCAACGGCCGGTCGGGCCGTTCGCTCTCGCCGAACCCCACCCAGTCGGGCGCCAGGACGCGGTGGGTCGCGGCGAAAGCGGGATAGACTTTCGACCACTCGTAGGACGCGGCACCCGGGAAGAAGTCGTGCAGGAAAAGCAACGGCTCCCCCTCCCCGCTGACGTGATAAACCATCTGGCCGCGCGTAGTCCGCTGGACGCGCCGGGCGAAGACCGAGGGCGAGATGATGTCGGGCAGCGACGGCGCAGGCTGGGGACGTGAGCGCAGGCGCAGGGCCACCACGGCGGCACCGAGCAGGCCGGCGCCGAGGCCCATGCCGAGGCCCTTTTTCCAGAGACCGGTCATTGGCCTAGGCGAATTCCACGCCGCGCTCCCCGCGCTCCACGCGGCCGATCACGCGGCCGCCCAGCCGCGACGCCACCGCGGCCGCATCGCGTCCGCGGACGACCAGCACCATGCCGACGCCCATGTTGAAGACGCGGAGCATTTCAGCGGGCTCGACGCGACCGGCTTCCTGGATGATGCGGAAAAGGGCGGGCACCTTCCAACTGCCCGTTTTCACGACGGCACGGCAACCCTCGGGGAGAGTGCGCGGGAGGTTGTCGGGAATGCCTCCGCCGGTGATGTGGGCGGCGCCGTGCAGGATGGCGGGCGGGAGCGAGCGGAGGGCCGGCTCGTAGTTGCGGTGGACGCGGAGCAACTCGTCCGCCACCGTGCCGCGCAACCCCGGGATGCGGTCGTGCACGCCGAGCTTCATCTTCCCGAGGATGACGCGGCGCGCGAGCGTGTAGCCGTTGGTATGGAGGCCGTTGGAAGGCAGGGCGACCAGCGCGTCGCCCGGTCGCACGCGCGAGCCGTCGAGAAGCGCGCGGCGCGGCGCGATGCCGACGATGCAGCCGACGAGGTCGTAATCTTCGCCATGGTAAAGCCCGGGCATCTGCGCGGTCTCGCCGCCAAGCAGCGCACAACCGGCGCGGCGGCAGGCCTTGGCAAGGCCTGCGATGACCGCCGTGAAGACGCGCGGGTCGAGCTTGCCTGCGCCGAGGTAGTCGAGGAAGAAGAGCGGACGCGCGCCCATCACCGCGATGTCGTTCACGCAGTGGTTCACCAGATCCTGGCCGACCGTGTCGTGGCGTCCGGCGAGGGTCGCGACATTCAACTTCGTGCCCACGCCGTCCATGCTGGCCACGAGCACAGGATCCTTCACGCCGGGGAAAGCCGCGCGGAAGAGCCCGCCGAACCCACCCACGCCCCCGAGAACGCGGGGCCCGTGCGTGCCGCGCACGAGGGCGGGCAGGCGGTCCTTGAGCGAGTTGCCGAGGTCGACATCGACCCCGGCCTGGGCGTAGGCGGCAGGTTTGCGGCTCATGGCTGTGCGGTGAAAAGCCCGTCCTCCACCCCGCCGAAGAATCCTCCGCGGGTGGCGCGCGCCTCGAGTTCGTCCTTGCGCAATCCGGGATCGACGGCCAGCGGGTAGTCGCCGTCGAAGCACGCCGAGCAATACGACGGAGCCGCGCCGCCCGTCGAGGCGATCATGTCCTCGAGCGAGAGGTAGGCGAGGCTGTCCACGCCGAGGTAATCGCGGATCTCAGCCGGGCCCATGCGGTTGGCCAGGAGTTCGTCGGGGTCGGGAAAATCGATGCCGTAGTGGCAGGGGAAGCGGTGCGGCGGGCAGCTGATGCGGAGATGCACTTCGCTCGCGCCGCACTCCCGGAGGTTGACCACACGAGCGCGCGCCGTCGTGCCGCGCACGATCGAGTCGTCCACCACGACGACCCGGCGTCCGCGCACGGCGTCGCCGATGAGGTTCAGTTTCACCCGCACGTCGAAGTCGCGGATCATTTGCGAGGGCTGGAGGAAGGTGCGTCCGATGTAATGGTTGCGCACGAAGGCGTGGCCGAGCGGGATGCCGCTCTCCTCCGCGTAACCCTGCGCGGCGTAGTTGCCGGAGTCGGGCACCGGAACGACGAGGTCGGCCTCGACCGGATGCTCGCGGGCGAGGCGGCGTCCCATCTCCACGCGCATCTCGGCCACGTTCCTGCCGCCGAAGCGGCTGTCCGGCCGCGCGAAATAGACCAATTCGAAAATGCAGAGCGACGGGCGCGCGGGTGGGAAAGGGAAGACCGAACGCACGCCGCTCTCGTCAATGACCACGACCTCGCCCGGGGCGACCTCGCGTTCGAGGCGGGCGCCGATGAGGTCGAGCGCGCTCGTTTCCGAAGCGAGCACCCAGCCGGAGCCGAGGCGGCCGAGGACGAGCGGACGGAAGCCGTTCGGGTCGCGGACGCCGACCAGCGCCTCTGGGGTCAGCAGGACGAGAGAGAAAGCGCCCTGCAGGCGCCGCAAGGCCGCGAGCGGTTCGCCGTGCGCGGCCTGCCTTGCGAGCAGGTGCAGCACCATCTCGCTATCGGTCGTCGTCTGGAAAATCGAACCGGCGTCCTCAAGCTCCGCCCGCAGCGAGCCGGCGTTGACGAGGTTGCCGTTGTGCGCCACGGCGAGCGGGCCGCGGCTGGTGTCGGCGAGGAGCGGCTGCGCGTTGGCCAAGGAACTCGATCCGCTCGTCGAATAGCGCACATGGCCGACGCCGCGGTCGCCGACGAGGCGCTGCAGCGAGGCGCTGTCGAAGACCTGCGAGACAAGGCCCATGGCGCGGTGGACGTGGAACGGCCGCCCAGGCCCCTCGCAAGTGACGATGCCCGCGCTTTCCTGCCCGCGGTGCTGCAGCGCGAAGAGCCCGTAGTAGGTCAGCAGCGCCGCGTCCTTGTGCCCGAAGACTCCGAAGACTCCGCATTCATGTCGGGGTTTCGCGGAGGAGTCGTTCAAGGTGGTGGCGGCGGTTCGGCGGGAATCTAGCGTCCGCCCGATTTTCAGGCAATGCTCGCCTCGCTTGAATCCGCCGCTGACTGCGCGCAGCATCGCCGCTCGTGAAGAGCCGCCACCGCCCGAATGTCGCCGCGATCCTGCGGCGTGCCGACGGGCTTCTGCTCATCGGGCAGCGGTCGGACCACCGCGACTGCTGGCAATTCCCGCAGGGTGGCGTGGACAAGGGCGAATCGCCGGCCGAGGCCCTCGTCCGCGAAGTCGAGGAGGAGGTCGGCCTGCCGCCGGACAGCTACCGCGTGGTGGAGGAGCGCGGTCCATACACTTATGACTTTCCCGGCGGGGAGGACCGCCGGGGCTACCACGGCCAATCCCAGACCTACTTCCTGTGCGACCTGCAACAACCGGGTGAGCCGCCCATTGACCTGAGCAAGACGTGCGGTGAGTTCATCGCCGTGCGCTGGGTCGCGCCGTCAGCTTTCCCGCTGGACCTTGTGCCCGCCATGAAGCGCGATGTTTACCGGCGTGTGCTGGCCGACTTCTTCCCCGTCCCCGGGGTTCGGGCAGTATAGAATTGACGGGGCGACCGGGGCCGATAGAGTGCGCAAACCATGCTGAGCTTCGTCTCCCTTTCCGTTGTGGTGGCTGCCGTGCTCGGCACAATATGGTGGGTCTCCAGGCAGGACGACCGCAATTCCTGACCCCCCGTGACTGCGACCTTCATGGCCATCCCGACCCGTCAAATCGCCCTTGCCCGCTTCATCTGGAAGCTCAATGGCTTGGGTTCCGCCCCGGAAATCCCGAAACCTTTCACCCTTCGTGCGGCCGGCGAGCAGGAAACCGAGGACGCACTGCACGTGGTGCGCTCGGCCTACAGCCTCGACCCCGAATGGAGCGGCGGCCGCAAGCACGTGGAAGACGTGGTGCTCAGCCGCGCGACCCGTGTCCTCGATTCCGAGCCCACCTGCCTTTTTGTCCTGCACGGCAACCGCATCATCGCCGCCTCGATCTATGAGGTGGAGCCGGCGGACGGGATCCATCTCACCACCGGACCCTGCGTGCTGATCGAATACCGCAACCGCGGCATCGGCGGAGCGCTGCTTGCCGCGACGCTCGCCGCACTGCGCGAGCGCGGGGTGCGCGACGCGGTCGGTCAGGCCCGCCCGAACACGGCATCCGCCAAGTTCCTTTGCCCGAAATTCGGGGGCCAGCCCGTGCCACCCCCGCCGTCCGAGGCCCTGCCCAGCGCGCGCGCAGCCTAGGGGGTTGCGGCGGCGCCACGACGGCGTAACGTGGCTTGATGCTGGAGTTGCTGTTCCTCGTGGCCCTTGTGTCTTGGGCCGTCATCAGCGCCTTCGAATTCCTCGCCGCCCTGCCAGCCGGCCCGGCCATCGTGCCGGCCTTGATCGCGCTCCCGGTGCTCGCTGCTTTGCGCGCACGCATGATCGTCCGGGCGCGGCAGCTTGATTTCATCGACCGCCGCCGGCGGCCGATCCCGCCTGAACGCTTTTTCTGGCCGTCGAACCGACGCCACCTCCTGAGACGGGCTGCCGCAGCCTCGGCGCTGGCCGTTCTCATGTGGACGCTCGTGCTCCTGCGTCCGCAGCACCTCGAACCGGATGCGGCGTCACTGGCGGCGTGGCTGGCCGCTCTGGCGGGCACCCTGGCCGCCGCGGAACTCCTCGCGGCGCTGGCCGTCCATCTGCGCGCCAGTCAGCGCTTCGACCCGCTGGGGCCCGGCATTGTCGGGTTCCTCAGGCGGGGGCTTTACCGGCTCTCCGACAACCACGAATTCCTCGGCGAGGAACCGCTGCCGCGCGAGAAGCGCCAGCGCGAATCGGTCTATTGACCGAGGGGCGGCACGCGCCGGACGGCGATCCCGCCCGTTTCCAGACCGAGCCTCGTCCCGGCGACCTGCAGAAAGTGGTCCGGCGGGTCGGTGAAGGCGATGTGCAGCGAACCTTGGTGCGCACCGGGTGCGGCCAGTCCCTGACTTTCGAGCAGACGCGCCACGGTCTGGGCGCAATTCGCAGCCGAGTCCACCAAGCGCAAACCCGGGCCGGCCGCCCGCGCAATGGCCGGAGCGAGCAGCGGGTAGTGCGTGCAACCGAGGACCAGCGTGTCCGCGTCGCCCTCGCGCAAAGGTTCGAGATAGCGCGCGAGCACGGCATCCGTGACCGGATCCTCGAGCAATCCCTCCTCGATCAAGGGCACGAGCAACGGACAGGCCACGCTGGTGACTCGGATGTCCGGACGCGCGGCGCGCAGTGCGGCCTCGTAGGCGCCGCTCCCGATGGTGGCCTTCGTGCCGATGACGGCCACGTGTCCGCTGCGCGTGGCGGCGAGCGCGGCCTCGACCCCGGGGGCAATCACGCCGACCACCGGGACCGGGCAGGTCTCGCGCAGGCGCGGGAGGCCGAGGGCGGAAGCGCTGTTGCAGGCGACCACGAGAACCTTCGCGCCGTCCGCCACGAGCATGGCGGCAATCTCCTCGCTGTAGCGCTCGATCGTCTGCCGCGACTTGCCGCCGTAGGGCACGCGCGCGGTGTCGCCGAGGTAGGAGATGTCCTCGGCGGGAAGCGCGCGACGCAACGCGCTCACCACGGTGAGTCCGCCCACGCCCGAGTCGAAAACCGCCACCGCCGCGCCCGTGCCGGGGCGTCCACCGGGGGATTCTGCTCCCGTCATGGCCCGACTAAAACCCGCCCCCCTGCCCCGACTGCTGTTCGGTCCCGATGACATCGAAGGCCAGCGGGATGTTGATCTGCGGCGCGTCCTTGAGGGTCACCATGAGGAGGAAGCCGACTCCAACCTCACCCGTTGTGTCCGTCCCGAAGTCGGCGCGGTTGTCCGTGACCATGAACCCGGCCGAGACCAGCCAGGAACTCAGGTCGCGGTGGAGCATGTAGCGCTGAGCCTCCCACACGCCGCCGGTCAGGTCGTAGCGGGCCGAGGCGCTGGCCGACCAGTTGTCGTTGATCCGCCAATAGCCGCCGAACGTCGCCTGGCTGTCGTCCTGGAAATACGGGCTGCTGTGGATGTAGCGCTGGTTGACGAAGAGCGAGAAATCCGGGGCCGGCTGCCAGAGGAGGTAGGAATTCACGTCGGTGAATCCGTCCTCCGCGAGCGGCAGCTGCGTGAACGCGCCTGTGGTCAGCCAGGGCACGGGCGAGAAGGCGATGTTGTTGTAGAGGTTCGAGACCGGGCCGGCATCGTCGAGGTAGGGGTTGTCGAAGTTGACGTCGAAGAACGTCTCCAGCGTGAACCACTCGTGGTTGCCGTCGTCGCGACGCGTGATCAGGCGGTTGCGCACGCCCACGCGCATGAGGTTCGACGTGTCGATCGAGTCGATCATGCTGAACTGCGGGAAGTCGAGCGACGGCACGATGGCCGAGGGAACAACGCGGTCGAATTGCAGGATCTCGTCAGCCGAGAGCCCCATGTTCTCGACCCACGCGTAGTTCGCGAACGGCTGGAAGACGTGCATGAGGCCGTCGAGACCGAGGAAGGTGGATTGCACGTCCTCGAAGCGAGCCGAGAGCTTGAACGACCCCTCGAGTCCCGCGTTGACGATCGGCCGGAAGGTCCCGTCCTCGTAGTCCCCGCCCAGCGACACCTCCTCGGTGTTGCCCGTGCGACTGTAGTAGGTGCCGCGGAACCCGACGCGCGGGGTCAGCGAGAGCCAGCCGAAGTAGGTCCGCGGGTAGGACAACTGGTGGAACGTGTCGAAGCGGAAGGTGGAGTAGTTGTCGAGGTCGCTCTCGTCGATGCCGCGCGGGATCACGCCGTCGTTGTAGACGGCGTCCTGGAGTTGCAGGATGTAGTCCGGCGTCTCTCCCGCGGGGTAATTCCGCTGCAGGTAGCCGGCGCGGGTGGAGCCGTCGTAGAAGACCGGCAGACCGAAGAGCGGGGTCTGCTTGACCGTCCAAGTGAGCTCGGGGAGCTTCGACGTGGCCTCCTGCCAGTCGTTCATCTGCCAGCGCGCGAGGAGGTTCAGCTGCGAATTCTCGGTGATCCACGTGAGCGACGCGTTGTTGTCCGGTTGCGGATCAACGACGAACTCGGCCGGGAAGAAATCCTGCAGGAAGTATTGGTCGCTGATGCTGTTGATGTCGAAGGTCGCATAGACGTCCTCGGTGACGACGAGGCGGTTCTTGAACGAGACGATCCAGCGGTCGGCGTCCGGAGGGTCGGTGCGGGGGAAGGCGGTGTCGTTGGTGTCGGGTGCAGTGTCGTTGGCGTAGTAGGCGCGGAATTTCCCCGAGCTGCTGTCACGCGGCCCGTAAACGCCCTCGAGGTCGATGCCCACAGCCACGCCGCGCTCGGTGCGGTAGTCGAACTTGGCCAGGGCGTCGATTTTCTTGGTCAGCGGGAACCGGTAGCCGAAGAGCCCGAAGGCGCCCCACGTGGAGTTGTAGCCCGGCACGATCTTCCAGCCGGTCTTGCCCAGCGGGGCGTAAAGATACGGGAACCAGAACACCGGCGTCTCGCCCACGTAGAGGGTGGCGTTGGACAGGATCACGCGGTCGTCCGGGTAGATCCGCGCGCCCTTGGCCTTCACGCGGTAGTCCGGCTGCGAGCTGTCGCTGGTGGTCAGGCTCAGCGACTGGGCGTTGAACTGCTTGAGCGTGGGCGCGCGCATGCCGACCGTGCGGAACTTGTAGATCTGGTCGCCGCCCTCGAAGTCGAGCGCCTGGATCTGACGGGTCTCGAGGTTGTAGACCGCCCGCTGGCCGTTGAGGAGCTTCCCGTCGTAGTAGATGCGGATGTTCCCCACCAAGAGCACCTCGCGCGTCTCCGGGTTGTATTCCGCGTAGTCAGCGTAGATGTCCGTGCCGCGGAAGTGGATCTGGACATTGTCCTCGGCCATGGCCACGCCGTTCTCGAAGCGGGTTTCCCCGTCGGCCCGGATTTCCACCGGCGAGTCGGTGAAGTTCCCGAATTGCGCCCGGCAGGTCGCCCCTGCCAGCAGCAAGGCCAGCAGGAGGAGGAACGGCTTTCGCATCAGCCCGGCAGGTTAAAAAACCTCCCCCGCGAAGCAAAGCATTTGTGCGCCGCCCCGGGGATCAATCCCCGTATCCCCCGGGATGCCGCAGGTGCCACTCCCAGGCGCTGCGCACGATGGCCTCGATGTCCTGGTAACGCGGCTCCCAGCCGAGGTCCCGGCGGATTTTCTCGGAGGACGCGATGAGCCGCGGCGGGTCGCCCGGACGCCGGGGCTTCTCGCGCACCGTGATCTCGCGTCCTGTGACCCGACGGCAGCAATCAATCACCTCGCGCACCGAGGTCCCCCCGCCCGTGCCGAGGTTGAAGAACCCGCTCTCCTCGCGCGACAGCGCCCGGATGTGCGCGTCGGCCAGGTCGAGGATGTGGATGTAATCGCGGATGCACGTGCCGTCCGGTGTCTCGTAGTCCGTCCCGAGGATGTCCACCGCCTCTTTCTGCCCCAGCGCCACTTTGAGCACATTGGGGATGAGGTGGGTCTCGATGCGGTGGTCCTCGCCGAACTTCTCCGAGGCACCCGCCGCATTGAAGTAGCGCAGCGCCGTGAACCGCAGCCCGTGGATCTCGTCATACCAGCGCAGCACCTTCTCGAACATCAGCTTCGACTCGCCGTAGGGGTTGATCGGACGCTGCGGCAGCGACTCGTCGAGCGGCATCCGGTCGGGAATGCCGAATGTCGCGCAGGTGGACGAGAACACGAACCGCCGCACCCCGTGCTCGACCATGGCGTCGAGGAGGTTGAGCCCGCTGGCCACGTTGTTGCGGAAATACTTCGACGGGTTCGTCATCGACTCGCCCACCAGCGCGTTGGCCGCGAAGTGCATGACCGCGTCCGGCGCGAATTCCCCGATGGCACGCGTCACCGCCGGACGGTCCGCCAAGTCGGCCTCGTAGAAAGTGGCCCGCGGGTCCACGGCGAGCCGGTGCCCCTCGGTCAGGTTGTCATAGACCGCGACCTCATGCCCCCGGTTGATCATCTCCTCCACGCAGATGCTCCCGATGTAGCCCGCCCCTCCCGTCACAAAGATTTTCACCCGCGCATGCTACCAAACCCCGAGGGGGAATGCAGAATTCAAAATGCCGTGGAAGTTGAGAGTTGATCCGTCGGGGGACGGACAGGTGGTTGAGGGAGTCGGGCGCGGCTGGGGCGGAAGTGACGGGTGGCTTGTCACGTGTGACAAGCACGGCGGTGGGAAAAGCTCGAGCGCTGCGTTCCCTCGCCCCTGATCCAACCCTCGGCGACTGAAGTCGCCGCTCCGTCATCTCCCCCTCCGTGAGAGGCCGGTGCCCCCCCCAAAAAAAACCGCCGCGGCCTCCCCCCCGAAAGACCGCGACGGCTTTAATTGTTTGGCTGTGGCTAGTTGCTTGTCACTTGTCCCAAGTCACTCGTCACAGGCTCGAAGTTCACGCACGCAGGCGGGCCAGGCGGTCACGCATCGGCCTGCGGAGACCGATGATGCGCTGCGCATCACGAACAATCCGCCGGCGCGCCGGCCAAAGCATCAGCCCGAGCAACCCGGCCGCCGCTGCGTAGGTGCTGGGCTCGGGGATGGCGGTGATGGTGAAGGTGCTGTTGCCGCTGTCCCACGCCGACGTGAACCCCGCCGCCGCCATGCCGTTGATGGCGAAGTAGCTGTTGGCGAATGACGTTCCAACGAAGGATGCATCGATGTAGGCGCTCAAATCGTTGGCGAAGATCAGCTTGTTACCCTGGCCGAAGTTGTTGAGCGTGAGCACGAAGTCGGGTGCCGCATCGCCTTCGTAAATCTCGAACTGCAAGGTGCCCGCGCTGCCGCCGACATAGTCGAGCGTCGAAGCCGCCGTGAGGTTCAAGTCACCGAAGGTCTCACTCACCCCGCTGGCGCGGCTGATCGTGCCCCCGGAGAGGGTGACCACCGAGGTGTCGGCTACTTGGCCGCTGGCGGAGATGAGCAGGGTCGCGCCGGTGTTCACCGTCACATTGCCGCCGATCGCCGTAGTGGTCGCCGACTTGTTCAGGTTCACCGTGAGCGTGTTCGTCACGACCAAGTCGTTGGTGAAAGTGTTAGCCGATGACCCGGACATCGTGAGGGTGCCCGCGCCACCAAAGACGAGGTCCACGTCGCCTGCCGCACTGCTGATCACGCCAGACATGGTGGACTGGTTGTTCACTTGGACGAACGTGTTGCTGCCGCCGTTGAACCAGCTAACCGCCCCGGTGAATTCGATGGCGCTCGTTCCCCCGACCACGGCTGCCGCCGGTTCGCGGCCGCCGATCGAGAGGGTGTTAGTGATGGTCATCGGTGTGGATGCCTCCAAGGTGCCGTAGTTGAACTGGAACTGATTTTCCCCTATGCCCGCCGCTGCGGCAACGACCAGAGTGCCGCCGTTTGTCGTGCCAGCCGCCCCGAGGCGGAAGCCTCCCGTATTCCCACCGTTGACGACCAAAGTGCCTTCACCCAGCTTGACGATACGGTTGAAGGCGGTGAGGCCAGAGATATCGCCGTCGATCACGAGCTCGCCGCCCGTTCCGACGTTCAAGTTCTTGTCGCCACTAGAAAAGATGATGGCGTTGTTGATCGTGGCTGTGCCGGACGTGAGCCCCGTAGCGTCGATGCTCGTCGCGCTGATGGCTCCGCTGGCATCGATGGTCGCCGCGGCTCCGAAGGTCAAGGCACCCACGCTGCGCGTGGCGCCGTTGAGGTCCAAGGTTCCGGTGTTGTTCAGTGTAGTCGCGGACAGGTTGAAGATGCCGTCAACTTGCAGAACTTCGCTCGGCGCGATGTTGATGGTGCCGGACCCGGTGAAATCCGTGCCGCTGCCCGTGGTGAGCGAGTCGGTCACCACAAGGGTGCCGCCGCCGAATGAAACGTCGTTCCCGGCAGCGCCAAGATTGCCTGCGGAGCTGATCGAGAGGCCACCCGCGTTGATGGCGATCCCGCCTTCGAGGGTGTTGGCACCGGAGAGAACCAATGTTCCGGCGCCGGCTTTGGTCATGCCCGCTGTGCCGGCCAACGTCGTGCCGATTGTCGTCGCGACTGCGGCATCCGTGGTGATCGCATTGACGCCTATGCTCGCGCCGCCCAGGGTCAGAGTTCCGTTGGTGAGCGAGTAGCCTGTCGTCGAGAACTGAATGCCGGCGTTGGCCGAGACCGTATCAACTGTCACCGTGCCCGCCGTGCCGGCGAAGATAGCTTTCTTGCTGCTGTCCCAGACGATCGGCGTGATCGGGCTGTTGGTGGCCGACCACCGCGCGAGGGCGTTATTCCATGTGCCGGTGCCGCCGAGGGCAAGGCCGTCGCCGGTCCAGTAGTAGTCGGTAGCGGAGGGAGGCGGGGCGCCATTGAAGGTAACTGAGATGTCATCGACCCCCATCGCCTGACGAGCTCCTGAGCCTGTGCCTCCTCCATAAGACCACCGTAGCCAAATGCTGCTACCGTTTGCCACATTGAGACCGCTCACGTTATAGCCATTCCCAGAGTTGTTTATCGACTGGCTAGTGCCACCTGTGATAAAGCTCGCGGAGGTTGGAGCGGAAGCGTTGAGGTTATTGGCGACCGCCCCTGCCCCCGAGATAGTCGCAAAGCCAGCAGTCGCGCTTGTAGTTGAATACGAGACCGTAAATCCGCTCAAGCGCGTCCCACCACGAGCCCACTGTTCAGCCACATAAGACAAGACCAATGAACTTATCACCGAACCCGATGTGTTTTGGAATTGGGCAGTCAGGTGCTGCACATTCCCCGAATTGCTATCGTTCTGAGCATATGAGCCTGTGCCGAATGCACCAAGAGCGAAATCGTTGTTGCTGCTGTTGCCCATCGCCATGACACCGGAACTCGGACTTCCGCTTGTGTAGTTCGCCCTGTAGAGAACCGTCCCGTTGTTTGCCAGATTGAAGGACCATGCGGAGTTTCGTTGAGCAGCACTTGTGTTTGTATTTGTGTTAATATCTCCAGAAAACGCGATGCCGCTGGTTGTGCTGGACAGGCCGCTGAAGTTCTCGACGATCGTCCCGGCCATCGTGGTGATTTGATACTGCGCCTTCGCCTCCGGCGCGACAGCGAAGCAAAGCACGGCGAGCATGGCCGCGGAGGCGGCACCGAATCGGAAGAGCGGGTTGGGATTGGGGTAGGTTTTCATGGCTTGGGTGTTTTGATCGGGGTGCGGTCTTGTTTGGTTTTGAAAGCTCCAAGGGGAGACAGCAGGTTCCGTGCCGACCCGGCCGGCCGCGGCTTCAATTTTGCGAGCGAGGAAAAATTCCGCGAGGCGGGAGCGGAGGTCGGAGTGGTGTCCGAAGGCCGGAGATTGCCGGCCACCGCCTGACGCGGACGCCCACGAAGGCGCATGGTTGCAGAATTGGTCGCTCATGACGGGCGGGTTTTTCGCACAGGTGTGCCGACGGGACAAAGCCTTTGTGGTGACTTTGCTGTCACAATCAGCCGGGGGGGGTAGGGAGGTGACGAGTGGCGAGCAACCGGTCGCGGATAGCCACTCTGCGGCCAAAATTCTGCATCTCTCCCCCCTCCGGGGATGGCTCCTACGGCGGCACGGGCAAAGATGAGTCGAGGGTCGAGGGACGGAGGGGCAAGCCGCGCATGGGGGTATGGCAGGCGCGCGCGGGTCCGACTTCGCTGCGCGACGGCGTGGCAAGGGGGGCGGAAAAGTAGGAACGCAGAGGGCAGAAACAAGAACTGGTGCGTCGGAGCGACCCCGCAGCGCCTGTCGCCCAGCGGAGGTGTGCCTCAGGCGTTCCAAAATTCTGCATTCTGCCTTCAACCTTCTACCTTTCCCCCAGGCAGGCGCCGGTGCTGCGAGGCAGGTCATCGGTCGCCGCGGCGACGGCCCCGTCGGTTGCCGCGAAGAGGTCTGGCCGGAGGATCTGCTTCAGCTATAGCTGACCGGGTCGTCCTGCTTGCCTCGCAGTCGCCTGCTCGCGACGGGAGGCAGCAATAAAGTGTCCGCAGGGGAAGGACTCTGCGATCTCGGGCCGTCATCACGAGTCCAAGCCAGCCGGTCTCCGTCCTCCGCGCGACCACGAGCGAGGCTTGCGTCGGTGCCACATCTGATGGATTCCTTGCCGACTCATGAGCCTGCCCGAGCGCGCTGTGTCCGTTGTCATGCCCGTTTACAATGAGCAGGCCACCGTGGCTTCCATCGCCGCCCGCGTGCTCGCGCAGCCATGCGTGGCTGAATTGGTCATTGTGGATGATGCCTCAACGGACGGGACCGGCGCCTGCCTGGACTCCTTGGCAACAGAGGATCGGCGGGTGAAGGTCTTGCGTCATGCGCAGAATCAAGGCAAGGGCGCGGCGCTTCGCACGGGATTCGCAGCGGTGGATGGCCCGATCGTGATCATCCAAGACGCCGATTTGGAATACGACCCCGCGGAATACGGCAAACTGATCCAGCCCATTCTGCAGGGCGTGGCTGACGCCGTCTTCGGGTCGCGCTTTGTGGGTGGGGACGCGCACCGCGTGCTTTATTTCTGGCACATGGCCGGCAACCGGCTGCTCACGCTGCTCTCGAACATGCGGACCAACCTCAACCTGACCGATATGGAGTGTGGCCACAAAGCATTCCTGACTTCGAAGCTCAAGGAAATGCACCTTCGGGAAAACAGCTTCGGGATCGAACCCGAACTGGCCGCGCAAACTGCGCGTCTGCGATTGCGAATCTATGAGGTGGGAGTCACCTACAACGGGCGGACGTATGCTGAGGGAAAGAAGATCACGTGGCGCGACGGGTTGAGGGCGCTCTGGGTCATCCTGCGAGGCTCGAGCAGGCAACCGGAGCGATAATCAGAGGCTGCGGAACTGCTCCTCGTCGAGGCCGGCCTGCTTCAAGATAGCCCGGAAAGTCCCTTTGGGAACATCGCCGGTATGCATCGCAACGTAGGTTTGCCGGCCGTCTGCATGGCGCAGGACGATGTGGGAACCGCTTTGCCTTCGGACAACGAAACCCGCACGCTCCAAACGGCGAAGAATCTCCTTGGCCTTGTAAGGCATCAGGCGACTTCCAGCGTGGCGAGGATGGACTCCGAGGGACTCCTCGGCTCCTCCCCCGCCGACCTCATCTCTTCGAGCCAGAGCGAGATCAGGTCACGCGCGGCCGCCATGGCCCCTTCGACACCCCCTCCGTGGGTGGTGATCCCCAGCGATGGGACGTGGGCGTAATAGAAGCCGGGCATGGCTTCGGAGTCTTCGACAGGCTCGATGACCACCGCGAACTTCATGGTGGCAAGATGCCACGGAAACCGAAACGTGTCGAGCGAGCCATCTGCCACCTGGATTCCGAGCCAGAGGTGTAACCCATGTCCTCACTGCGCCCATCGCTGGAACTCTGGACTCAGCATTCTCAACGCAGCGCTTTCCCTCACAACCGGTCCGGGCGCACGCGCAGGATGCGCATCTGGAAGCCGGCGGCCATGGGCGAGCCGTAGTAGGGCACCGGCTCAAGCCATGGCGGGATTTCGCCGACGGGGTTGCAGAGGCGGAAGGCGAGGGATTGCTCAATGAGCTTGGGGTCATCGGACGCGAGGGCAATGCGCACGGAGGATTCGGCGAGCGAGGTGTCCTGCTGGAGCACGACGTGGGTGATGCCGCGCTCGCGGGCGATGCGCCGGGCGGTCTCGTCACCTTGGTCGGCAAAGAATTCCGCGGCCTCGCGCACACCCTGAGTGTTCTCCCAGTAAAGGGCGGCTGTGCCATGGATGCCGCCGAAGAAATGGAGCGCGGGGGTTTGTCCGGGCCCGGACATGACGCGCACGGGTCCCATCTGCGCGAGACGCTTGAGGTTGAAGGCGACGTCGCGGCTGGCAATGGTCCAAGCCAGCGTGCCGTCGAGCGCGCGCGCCTCGATGCGCTTGAGGTTGTCCGAGAAGCCGAAGGCGAAGAAGACCGGCAACGGTCCGACGAGGAGGGCGAAGGCCGCCGCCGGAAGCCATCGCCGCCAGAGGGCCGGCGGGGCCGAGGATGCCGCCCGCCAAGCGGCGGCGCGGAGAACCGGCAGCATGAGGACGGCAAGGGCCACGCTGAATAGACCGGCCCAACGGACGTGAACGAAGAGCATCGCGCCAGATACCAGCGCCGCCCCAACTGCGGTGAGCAGGCCGCTGCGGAGGGCGGTGGGCAGCGAAGGACGAAAGGCAAGGAAGAGCGCGGCTGGGAGGAGGAGCGGCAGAAATCCGAAGCGCGCCATGATGGTGACGAGGCCTTGGTCGCGCAGGCTGTTGGTGAAAGGCTCGAATTCATTGATGAACTCGTGCTGGCGCCGCATGGCCCCGTCCTTCATCGCGTGCCAGGCGTCCGGTCCCAGCGCGAGGGCCACCGCGGGAAGCGCAAGCGCGAGGAGGGCGAGGATGAATGCCGCGCGGTCCCGTCCGGTCGGCCATGCGCCGTCCCGCCGCCACGCGGCTAAAGCGGCGAGGAATTCGCCCGCGCCCCAAAGCGCCGCAGCGTAGAGCGGGTGATTCACCTCGAGCCGCATGGCGAAGTGCGAGGGGGCGTATTCGAGCAGGTAGAGGCCGAGCGCCGTCAATGCTCCGACCTTTCCCCAGAGCCGGAAAACCGAGGGGTCGAGGCCCTCGTCGTCATGCCCGCGCAGAAACAACCCCGCGAAAAGCCCGGCCCCGGCGCCAGCCAGCACGAAGATCTGCTGGGTGGCACCGACCCAAAGCCCGGCGGCGGCCCCGAGGGCGGAGACGGTCATGGCGCGCATGGCAGCCCGCTGGGCCTCCGGCGAGATGGCCCTCCGCCGCGAAGAGCCAACCCACCCGCCGCCGGCAAGGACGAAACCCAACAGCAGGAAGAGCGCCGCCGTGTTGTGCAATCCATGGTGGTCCGGGCGCGCGTAGCCGAAGTCCCACATGACCGCCGGCAGCGCAGCGAGAGTGAAGACCAGCGCGGCGGCATACGCCGCGCCCCAGCGGCGGGTGACCCACCATGCAGCGACGGCCAGAACAAGGAGGAAGAAAACCGGCGTGGCGAAAAGACCCCATGTTTCGATCGCCTCAACCCACGTCTCGCCGGTGATCCATGAAGTGACCCAACCGCCCGCCGCGAGCCACCAGACCCAACCGGAATTCCAATGCACCTCGCGTCCGTAGGGCACGTTATCGAGGTCGGTGTGGCGCACGCGCAGGGCCTCGCCGCGCGCAACCTGCTGGGCGTAGCGCATCCAGTAGTAGGGATCGTTGTCGAGGAAGATGCGCGGCGGGTTCTTGAACTCGGGGATCATGCCGCCCCA
>CAZSUJ010000015.1:18855-26761 GCA_964609925.1 uncultured Chthoniobacter sp.
ATGGGGACATCGCCGCTACAGGACGCCGGGGACAACGGCCTCACGGCTGCGCTGCGCCGTCTTTCTGTTCCCCGCGCGGATTCACCTTGATGCTTACGTCGAGGAAGAGCGCCACGGCAGGATTGTCGCGGAAGCGCATGAAGAAGGGATCCTCTTGGAGGATGCCGACGAAGAGGATCGGCTGCATGTTGCGGCGCGCACCCTCAAGCATGCGGGCGGCCGAGGCGTTCTCGCCACGGCTGAGATCGATGGCTGCGGCGGTGAGGAGCCAGTCACCGGCGGGCGGATCGAGCTGAACCTGCGCCTGAGTCTCCCCGACAAGCTGGTCGAGACCGTCCTGTGCCTCAATGCGGGCCAACCGCTGTTTCAGGGCGTAGAGCGGCTCGCCCGGATTCCGGGACATGGCGGCGGAGAGTTTCTCGAGCGCCTCCTGCGGACGGCCGGCATGGCGGAGCGACTCGCTCCAGTTGTAGTAAGCCATGGCATTGGCCGGCTCGGCCGCAACCGCTGCGGCAAATGCCTTGCCGGCCTCATCGTGGCGTCCGTCCCGAGCCGCGATGGTGCCAAGCAGGATGTGTGCGTCGCCGAGGTTTTCGCCGGAAGCGATGCACTCGGCGGCGAGGGCGGAGGCGCGGTCGCTGTCGCCGGCCTGAAAAGCCGCCACCGCCATCTGGTAGCGCACTCCCTTGAGAGTCGAATCCTTGGCCAGCGCTTCACCCATCTTCTCCAGCGCCTTGTCCGGATCTCTGGCTAGTTGCAGGTCAAGCCCCTCCCCGAGGGCTTGGACGGCCTCCGGCACGGGCGTTGAAGCGGGAGTGGGAGACGGCGAAGCCGGAGCATCGGCCGCAACTGCCGTAGGGGCGGCAGCGGGTGCGGAGGCGGATGGCCGTGCGAAAAACCACCACGACCCCAAACCCAGCACGACCAGCAAGAATAAAACAGCAGCGAGAATCTTCATGAGCCTGCACCAAGCACCAGAAATCAAAGCAAGCGGCAAGCAAGCAAATGAGGAAGATGGTGGAGAGGCAGGCTGCGGAGCTGGGAGGCGACATCGCCGGCGACTGAAGTCGCCGCTCCGAGTTGTGGCGGGTCAGCGGGGAGGAAAGCGGAAAACTGATCCTGACTGAAAACTGAACACTCCGGCGGCCGCGCGCGAAGCGTGCGGCGGCCGGATGCCGCTTGCACCGCGGGGTGGGCGGGCGTAGGGTTTCTGTTTCCTCCGCGGCGCGTTGCCGGGTTGGGACCCTACACAACTCATGCAAATTCCTCTTATCCAGCGCATTCCCTGGGAACGCGTCAACTGGACGACCAGCATCTTCCTTGCCGTCATCAACACCCTCGCCATCACCGCGGTGCCGCTCTACCTGTGGCATTTCGGACTGGATTGGTTCCAAGTGGCGCTGTTCCTGTTCTTCTACATCGCCACCGGCCTGAGCATCACGTTGGGATACCACCGGTTGTTCTCGCACCTCTCGTTCAAGGCGAAGATGCCGGTGCGGCTGTCCACGCTGGTCTTCGGGGCCTGCGCGTTCGAGAACTCGGCGCTGGATTGGTGCTCGGACCACCGCAAGCACCACAAGCACACGGACCACGAGGATGATCCCTACGACATCACCAAGGGGTTCCTCTGGGCGCACATCGGCTGGCTCTTGTTCAAGCTCGGGCCGGAATTGCCGATGGACAACGTGAACGACCTGCGGCGCGACAAGCTCGTCATGTGGCAGCACCGCTGGTGCATCCCGATGGCCTTCGTGGTCGGCTTCGGCGTGCCGGCACTCCTCGGTTTCCTCTGGAACGGCCCCGCCGGCGCGCTGGGCGGATTCCTCCTCGCGGGAGTGTTCCGCGTCTTCGCGGTGCAGCACTCGACGTTCTTCATCAACTCGCTCTGCCACACCGTGGGCAAGCAGCCCTATTCCAGCCGCTGCAGCGCCCGGGACAGCGCGATCATGGCGCTCTTCACCTTCGGCGAGGGCTACCACAACTACCACCACGAGTTCCAACACGACTACCGCAACGGCGTGAAGAAATGGAACTTCGACCCGACCAAGTGGACGATCTGGACGCTGGAGAAAGTCGGCCTAGTGAGCGACCTGCGCCGCGTGCCGGACGAGAAGATCCTCCTCGCCGAGATGAACGAGGCGCGCCGCCGCGCGGCCGAGCACCTCGAGGCGCCGGAAAGCATCGCGGAGGTCTTCGGCCACCAGATGGCCGAGACGCTCACCCACCTGAGCGAGCGCCTGTCGCAGAACTACGCCGCGCTGGAGAAGGCGATGAACGATCAGGTCGAAGTGTCGCGCAAGGCCATCGAACGCTGGCGCCGCGAGACGCGCGAATTCGCCGCGCTGCTCAGCGACCTCGAACGCCGTCTGCCCCAGCCGGCCTGAGATCGATGATGCTGCAGGCGATGCGGCGGTCGGGGCCGACCGCCCACCATGCCTGCTGACGCTACAACTCGATCGTCTTCCCCGGCTCCGGCCGGATGACTTCGCTGCCGGGCGACACGCGCGGGATTTCCGCGGCGAACCAGGCCACGGCGGGTGCGTCGCCGTGGACGAGGAGCACTTTCTTGGGACGCGCGCGCCGGACGTAGTCCAGCAACGCATCCCGGGTGGCGTGGGCGCTGAGGGTGAATGACTCCACACGGCAGCGGCGCTTGACCGGACGGCTGCGCGGATCCAGCGAGATCTCATCGCCCTCGGCGGCCGCACGGACGCGGCCCGCAGGCGAGTCGGGGTCGGAATAGCCGACGAAGAGGCAGTGCGCAGCGGGGTTCTCGAGGATGCGCGGGGCGATGATGTTGGACAGCGTGTTTTCCGTCATCATGCCGCTGGAGATCGCATAGATTGTCCGCGGGACGATCGACAGGCGGTCCACATCACGTCCGCCGACGACTTCCATGGGCATGCAGGTGGCGAGTTTGAGGTCACCGAGGCGGCGGGGGGCGCTGCCGCGCAGGCTGTCGGTGGTGGCGGTGATCTTCGCGCCGAGACCGCCGACGTAGAGGCCGAAGCCCCCGCGCAGGGCGCCCGACTTCCGCGCGCTGTGCAACAAGGCGAGCAGTTCCTGGGTCTTGCCCAGCGCGAAGACCGGGATCAGCACCGGGCCGTCGCTGTCCAGCGCCTCCTGCAGCGCGGCGATGAAGCGTTCCTCTTCCGCCCGACGCGTGAAGCCCGGCTCGACCGGACTGTCGCCGCGCGTGGTTTCCATGACGAGCACGTCGATGTTCTCCTCGGGGAAGCGCGCGCCGCGCATGAGCGTCTGGTCCTCGAAGTTCACGTCGCCGGTGTAGAAAAAGCGCCGCCCTTCGGCCCGCACCAGCACGCCGACCGACCCGAGGATGTGCCCGGCATCGAAGAACTCGCCCGTCACACCCTCCTCCCCCACCCGCACGGGCAGGAGGTCGAACCGGGTGTTGAGACGCGTGATGGACCAGTCGTGCGCGGCCTGGTCCACCTCGCGGTGGGAGAAAAGCGGGTAGTCGCGCATCGCCGCCTCCTCGCGCTGGCGCATCATCACGTTGACGGAGTTGTGCAGCATGACCTCGGAGAGCGCCGCCGTGGCGCCGGTCATGAAAACCGGACGTCCCGGTGCCTGGCGCATGGCGAGCGGCAGGCAGCCCACGTGGTCTTGGTGGGCGTGAGTCAGGACCATGGCGTCGAAGCCGCGACCGTCGAGCAGCGCGAAATCCGGAGTGCAGGCGGTGCCGAGTTCGCGCGGGTGCATTCCTGCGTCGAGAAGGATGCGTGCCCCGCCCGCCTCGAGCAGGTAGGAATTCGCGCCGATTTCCGCGGCGCGGGTGAGGTTGGTGAATTTCATGGGGGGATCAGTTCGGCAGCCATCCGGCCGCGCGGGCAAGCCGTCCGGCCAGCAACCCGGAGACTACAGCACAAAGGGCGGGCACCGCGGGCATAAAGATACCGGACCCGGCCCACGCCCCGAGCGCAGCCAGCAGATAGAACAGCACGGCGAGGAGGCCGGCAACGAGTGCGCGGCCGTTCGAGCGACGGGCGGAGGAGAGGCCAAGAAGCACCCCGGCGGCCACCAGCGCCGGCGCGAACCACCAGCCCGGATGCTGGAACAAGCGGCCGTGCCGCACGGCCTCCCACGACTGGGCCCACCATTCGCCGGGGGTCAGTGGCGCCAATCCGGCCGCGGCCACCCGGGTCACGTCGGGCGTGGCCCGGACAAGGACGAGCAGCTTGCCCTCGAACCGCGAATCGCCACCGAGTCGCTCGAACTTCTCCGCGGCGACGAGCAGTTCGTTCATGCTGATCGCGTCGGGCGGCGGCCCGGGCAGGAACCAAGCGCGGCCGGAACCATCCGTGCGCAGCCGCCCGCGGGGTCCGGTGATCCCGTCATCGGTCACGGCCAGGTCGCGCGCCCGCAAGCCCTGCGCAGCACCCCACGCAAGCACGAGGAACGAAGGCACGGCGCGGTCGGCGCTGCGTCCGGCCAGCAGGACCTCCCGGGGTCCCGTCAAGGCCGTGGGGGCGCAGAGGAAGCCGCGGGCGAAAATGCCGACCCGCCCGGCGAGACCCGGCAACTCGGGCCAGCCCGCGGGTGGTTGCCCGCGCAGGGGCGTCCAACCGAGACCCGGAGGCTTGTCCCGCTCGTAGCCCGCGAAGAGCGTCATGCCGCCCGCCGCCTCGATCATCCGGCGCGGGTCCTCCTCCAAGCCCTCCATTCCGGCCGCGACCGCGCCGAGCCGCGATGCGGCGCGGGCGAAGAGGGCGCCGTCGAGCGCACCGAGACGGCCCTTGCCAGCCAATTGCGAAGCCTCCTCGTCGTAGAGCACGACCACGAGGGGCGGCAGCGGATCAACTGCACGGGAGTTGGCGGCGAGCCAGGAGAGGAAGCGGCCTTCAACTAAGTCGAACGTGCCGCGCGACTCCTCGCGCCGCGCGGCGGCCACGGCCAGCGCGACGACCACGACGATCCCGATGATCGCAGGCCACCTCACGACGACGCCCTCCGGATGACATCCTCGTAGTGCGCAAGAAGAGCCGAAGTGTGGTGCTCCGGACGGAACTTCTCCTGCCAGACCTCGCGCGCCTTGCGTCCGAGGGATTGCAGCCGCGCGCGATCGCCGAGCAGCGTCTGGACGGCATCGCGGAAAGCCCGGCGCTCGCCGAACGGGACGCACACGCCGGTCTCGCCGTCGGCCAGCCATTCGCGGATGCCGTCGGTGGCGAACGCGACGACCGGTTTGCCGTAGGCGGTGGCGGCGAGGCCGTCGAGGCCGAGGGGTTCGTTCCAGAGCACCGGCATGATCACGAGCGTGGCCTCGCGGTAGAGGAGCGACCACTGGCCCGGCGTCGGCTCGCCCACGATGCGGATGCGCTCGCCGAGGCCGCGCCGCCGCACGTGCGACTCGAGCAGCGCTCGCTCGCGACCGCCTCCGGCGAAGACGATCTGCACATCCTTGGGGAGCTCGCGTGCCATGCGCACGACCATCCACATTCCCTTGTGCCCGAGCAAGCCGCCGACGTGGAGGATGCTGCGCACGGAGGACGTGGCGCCGAGGCGCGCGCCCGGCGGCGCCGGTGCGCAGGGCGGAAGCTGGACGACGCGGTCGGCCGGGAGGCCGTTGGCCAACAACTGGCGGCGGAGCGTTCCGCTCATCACCTGCACCGCATGCACAGCGCGCAACGCACCGAGCCCGCGGTCCACGGCGCGGTAGCGGAGGAGATTCACCGCCGGGTTCCAAGACCCGCAGCCCCGCAGGATATGCGACACACGGCAGGCGCCGCCGTGCGCGCGCGAGCACAGCGCGGCCGGGCGTTCGAGCGCGAGCCGGCGGCCGGAGCAGTAGAAGTCGTGGTTGTGGACGAACCGCACGGTTGGCCGGCGCGCAGCCAACCACGGATCCAGCTGGAAGTTGCCGACGCCGTGAAGCTGGATGATGTCCGGGTTGAAATCCTCGATGATGGCCTCGAGCCGCAACGCACTGCGGTCCCGCGGAGGCGCCTCGCGCTCGATCTCGTCGTAGATGTAGCCCACGCCGTCGAACTGTCCGCCATCCCGCGCATGCACCAGCGCGACCTCGTGCCCGCCGACGCGCAGACGCCGGGCCGTGTCGATCACGAGCCGGTTCATGCCGCCGCCGAGCGGGACGGCGAACCGGTTGAAGAAGAGTATCCTCATCCGCTCAGGGCCGGGAGGAAAGGAGGTTGCGCGCGTGGGCGAGCGCGGATGCGCTGTCCTGACCGCCCAGCATGCGGGCCAACTCCGCCGCGCGTCCGTCGCCATCCAACTCGCGGATGGCCGTGGTGGTGCGCCGTCCGTCATAGTCCTTGCTCACGGCGAAGTGGCGGTGGGCGGCCGCGGCGACCTGCGGCAGGTGCGTGATGCAAAGGACCTGGTGGGAGCCGGCGAGCGAGCGCATGCGGTGACCGACCTTCACGGCCACCTCGCCCCCCACGTTCGCGTCGATCTCGTCGAACACGAGGAGCGGCACGCTGTCGCGGTCGGCCAGCACGGACTTGAGGGCGAGCATGACGCGGGAGATCTCGCCGCTGGAGGCGATCGCGCGCAGGGCCTTCGACTCCTCGCCCGGATTCGGCGCGAACTCGAACTCGGCCAGTTCCGCCCCGGCGGGACCGCGGGCGGAGAGCGGCTCGAGCGACACGCCGAAGTCCGCGCGCAGGAAACCGAGTTCCCGCAGTCCCGCGGTGACCGCCTTGGCCAAGGCAGGAGCGGCCTTCGCGCGCAGGCTGGAGAGCTTCGCGGCGAATCCGTCGGCGCGCGCGGAGGCCTCACGCTGCGCCGCCTCCAGCGAGCCGAGCCTGTCGCCGAGGCTGCCGATCTGCTCGAGTTCCTGCGCGGCCCGCTCGCCGCGCGCGATCACTTCCTCGATGGTCGCGCCGTATTTGCGCTTGAGCGCCTGAATAAGATCCGACCGCTCCTCGAGTTCGAGCAGCACGGCGGGGTCCGATTCGATGCCGTCCGCGTGCTGCCGCACGGAATTCTCGAGTTCCGCCGCCTGCTCCGCGAGCGCCTCGGCCGCGTCGTGGATGGGCGCGGCGGACGGGTCGAGCCGGGCAAGTTCACGTGCCGCGCGCACGGCACCGGCCAGCGGTTCCCGCAGCGAGCCCTCGGACTCACCGCCGAGGGCGGCGAGGAGTTGGGCGGACAGCTCGGTGAGGCGGCGGCTGTTGCCGGCGGCGCGAAGGCGCGCGGCCAGTTCCTCCTCCTCGCCCGCGCGCAAGGCCGCAGCCGCGATCTCCCCCGCCGTGTGGGCAAGCAACTCGCGACGCGCCGTCGAGTCTTGTTCGGAAGCGCGCAAAGCCTCGCATTCCTCTCCCAGACGGCGGGCTTCGCGGTGGGCGGCGGCGAAATCGGCCGCCACGGCTGTCGCCCCGGCAAAAGCGTCGAGCACCCGGGTCTGCGCCTCGCGCGAGAAGAGCGACTGGTGGTCGTGCGGCCCGTGGAGGTCCACGAGGCGGTCGCCGAGGGCCTTCAGCGCGGCCAGCGTGCAGGGCGAACCATTGATGAATTGCCGTCCGGCGCCGGCCGCGGCCAGCGTGCGTTTGAGGAGCATCTGTCCGTCGGCACAAGGCTCGGCCCCCTGCGCGGCGAGCCATTCGTCGATCTCCGCAGTCTCCGGGATGTCGAAGGCAGCCTCGACCGTGCAGGACTCCTCGCCGGCGCGGATAAGCGACTTATCCGCGCGCTCGCCGAGCAGCAGTTGCAGGGCTCCGATGAGGATGGACTTGCCCGCCCCGGTCTCGCCCGTAATGGCGATCATGCCGCCGCCCGGCTGCCAAGTCAGATCTTCGACGAGCGCCAGGTTCCTGATGCGGAGGGATGCCAGCGTTGCGAGCACGGCGGGGATTATGCAAATGTGCGCGCACCAAGTCATGGCCGAACTTGCCATCACCTTCCTCGGCACCGGCACCTCGCAGGG
>CAZSUJ010000015.1:26861-59332 GCA_964609925.1 uncultured Chthoniobacter sp.
ACCAAGTCATGGCCGAACTTGCCATCACCTTCCTCGGCACCGGCACCTCGCAGGGCGTTCCCTTCGTGGGGTGCGAGTGCACCGTGTGCCGGTCGCCGGATCCCCGGGACCAGCGCCTGCGTTCGTCCATCCTCGTCGAGGCGGACGGCACGGTCTTCATCGTGGACACGACGCCGGACCTGCGCACGCAGGCGCTCCGGCATGGGCTGCGGCGGCTCGACGCGGCGGTGTTCACCCATTCGCACACCGACCACGTCGCGGGATTCGACGACCTGCGGCGGTTTTGCGAGCTGTCCGACCGTCCCATGCCCGTGCACGCCTCGCCGCACACCATGGCCGACCTGCGGCGGATGTTCTACTATGCGTTCGACGGGCAGCATGCGTTCCGCAATTACGTGCGTCCGCAGCCGCACGAGATCGCCGGGCCCTTCCAAATCGGACCGGTTGAGATCATGCCGGCCGAGGTTCCGCACGGACGCATGCTGGTCAACGGCTACATCTTCTCTGTCGGCGGACGGAAGCTGGCGGGGTATTTCAGCGACTGCCATCATGTGCCGCCCGAAGTGGTGTCTCAGCTGCGGGACATCCCCCTGCTCATCATCGACGCCTTGAGGCACGAGCCGCACCCGAGCCACCTCTCGCTGGGCGAGGCGCTGGCCGTGGCAGCCGATGCGCGTGCACAGGCCACCTTGTTGACCCACATCGGCCACGATCTCGGCCACGAGGCCACCACCAAACTCCTGCCGCCGGGGGTGCGGCTCGCCCATGACGGCCTGCGCGTGGAGATCTAGCGCCGCCGGCCTGCTCGCGCTGGCCACAGGCGCGGTGTGGCCCGCCCTCGCCGGGGACCCGGCGCCGACGCGCGAGGCGAAGGCCACCATCGTCGTCTTCAACACCAAAGCGCCCGAGTCGCGTTCGCTGGCCGGATACTACGCGCTGAGCCGGCGCATCCCGCCCGAACAGGTCATCGGGCTGGATTGCCCGGTCGAGGAGGAGATCACGCGCGCTCAGTTCACCACGACCATCGAGGAGCCGTTGCGGAAGATATTCAGCGAGCGCGGTTGGTGGACGCTCCGTGAGAATGAGCAGGGCAAGACCGCGGTGGTGGACGGGCGCATCCGCTACGTCGCCCTCATCCGCGGCATGCCGCTGAAGATCAAGACAACCATCCAGCCACCGGCGCCCGACAAGCCGGCACCGCCGCGCCCGAACGGGGGCGACCCGGTGCGGGGCGTCGACGAGGCATCGGTTGACTCGGAGATCGCCTGTCTCGGCGCCTTCGACAACGAGCGCTTCGGCATCATCGTCAACCCCTACTTCCGCCGATTCGCCCCGGTCATCGACTCCGCCGTCACGGGAGGCCTCCTGCTCGTCGCGCGCCTCGACGCGCCCTCCGCGGACACGGTCCGGCGGATGATCGACGACAGCCTGCGGGCCGAGAAGGAAGGTCTCTACGGCTGGGCTTACATCGACCGACGCAGCGTGCCCGAGAGCGGCTATCGCGAGGGCGACGAATGGCTGCAGACCGCCGCCGGGGAATGCTGGAACTCCGGCATCCCCGTCATCCTCGACAACGTGCCGGACATCTTGCCCACCGGCTTCCCCGTGACCGACGCCGCGCTCTATTACGGTTGGTATGCATGGACGGTCGGCGGCGCCATGGCCGGGCCGGACCTCCAGTTCAGCCCGGGGGCGGTTGCGGTGCACATCCAATCGTTCAGCGCCGCGACCCTGCGGGATGCGAACGCCAACTGGGCCGGTCCGCTCGTGGCGCGAGGTGCCGCGGCCACGATCGGCAACGTTTACGAGCCCTACCTCGACCTGACCGTCCACCTCGACATCTTCAACGAGCGCCTGCTCCAGGGATTCACGCTGGCCGAAAGCGCCTACATGGGACTGAAGGTTCTGTCGTGGATGAACGTGGTGGTCGGCGACCCGCTTTACCGGCCGTTCGACGCGGCACGGAGGGCGGGCTGGGCGGAGGGCGCCCCCGCGAGCGCGGCGCCTTGGATCACGCTCGGCGACACGCTGCGCAAGGCCGGGCGCAGCGGGCTCACCCAGACGGTGTATCTCTCGCGGCTCGCCCGCGAATCCGGTTCCGGTCTCGACTATGAGGCGTTGGGAATGCTGCAGAGCTTCTACGGCGAACCCCGCGACGCCCTCGCCTCGCTCGAGGCGGCGAGCGCGGCTTACCGTCAACCAGCCGAGAGCTTCCGGACCGTGATCGAACGCGTGCGGATCCTGCAGTCCATCGGCGACAAGGCGGCCGCCCTAAAGCTCATCGACCGCACCGCACAACGGCCGCAGACGCCGGAACGGGCGAAGTTGCTCACCGATCTGCGCAACGAGATCGAGCCACCGCCCCCAACTCCGTCCGCCTCCCCGCGCAAGCCGTGAACGCCGCCGCCCGCGCCTACGACCGAGCCCTCCGCGACCGGCCCTCGCGAACGCGCGAGGAACCGGGCCCCGAGAACGAACTCGCCTGGCAAGCCCGGTGGTTCTCCGGCGCCTGCGGGCGCGAGTTCCAGACAGCCGACGATCGCCGCGTCATCGTGCGCGACTTCGGCGAATGGAACCGCGAAGCCGGCCCGGATTTCGCGCGATGCACGGTCGAGGTGGACGGCGCGCAACGCCACGGCGCCATCGAGGTGGACCTCGACGCCGCCGGATGGGAGCAACACCGTCACGCGCAGAACCCGGATTACGAGCAAGTCGTCCTCCATGTAGTGGTGCGGAAATCCTCGCGACGGCATTTCGCCCGCACCGCCTCGCACCGCGAGGTCCCGCAGGTCTGCCTGGCCGACCATCTTGCGTCCGTGGCCGAATGGGGCTCCACGGCCGCCGCCCGCCCGGGACGCTGCGTCGGTCCGCTCCGCGAACTGCCCGCCGCGCGGATGGAAGAACTGCTCGCGGAGGCCGCGCGGCGTCGCATGCTGCGCAAAGGAAGCACCCTCGCCGCCATGATCGCAGCCCGCGGACGCGACGCCGCCCTGTTCGAGGCCGTGGCCATCACGCTCGGCTACCGCAACAACAAGCTCCCGTTCCAACTCGTCGCCCAACGCGTCCCGCCATCCGCCGCCTCGCGCGCCGGCGGCGAAGCCCTGCTCTTCGGCGTGGCCGGATTCCTCGAACGACCCGAACCGCCCGACGGCGAGGCGCGGTCCGAACTCACGGCGCTCTGGGCGTCGTGGTGGAAGCAGCGCGGCGCGCGGGCGGCCACCATCCTCCCGCGAACCGCCTGGAGGCTCGCCGGGATACGACCGGCCAACCACCCCCTGCGCCGACTCGGCGCCCTCGCGGCCATGGCGCGAAGGTGGACCGAGGTGCGTGCGGCGATCGAGTCGGGCGATGAGGAGCGCTTGCAGCGTGTCCTCAGGTCGCTCGAACACCCCTTCTGGTCATTCCGCACCACATGGACGGCCAAGCGCCGCGCGTCCCCGCTCGCGCTGCTCGGCCCCGACCGCATCCGCGAGGTCTTCGTCAACGTGGCGGTGCCGCTGGCCGCGACACAAGACCGCCCGGCCGCCTGGGAGCATCTCCCCGCAGGCCCTTCGAATGCGACTCTGCGCGTGGTGTCGGCGCGCCTCTTCGCCGGCCCGCCGCCCCGCACGCTGGCGCGCCGCCTCGAGATGCAGCAGGGTCTTCTCCAGATCTACGCCGACTTCTGCCTCCGCGATCATGGTGAATGCGCGGGCTGCCGATTCCCCGAACTGATCGCGGAACTGCGGCGCTGAGCGCGGGGCACTCGTTTTTTGACTCGCCCCGCGGCGGAAGCAGTCACCATTCTCCCGTCCATGCAAGGCGTCCTCGACATATGCCGCGACTTGGAACACGTGGAATTCCCCCCCGGCGGGACTCTCCTCGCCGAGGGGACGCAGAGCGGGAATCTTTTCGTCCTGATCAGCGGGAAACTCGAGGTGGCCCAAGGCGAGACCATCATCACGACGATCAGCGAACCCGGATCGATCGTGGGCGAATTGTCGCTCCTGCTGGACATTCCCCACCAAGCGGACGTGCGCGCCGTGACAGCCGCGTCGTGCTACGTCACCCGCGGCGGGCGCGAATTCCTCGCCTCGCGCCCGGCGCTCTCGCTCCTGCTCTCCGAGATGCTGGCGCGTCGTCTGCGCGGGATGCTCGGCTATCTGGCGGACATCAAGGCGCAGTATGAGGACCGAGCGGACCACCTCGGCATGGTGGACGAGGTGCTGCTCAACCTTGCGCACCGCGTGCCGAAGGCGCCGCCGCGGGCCGGCTAAAGGTCCACGACGCCGGGACCTTCGAACGAGAACCACTCGGCCTGCTTGCGGTCGAGATCGATGACGATGCGCGCGGGATCGGCCCCAGGTTGCTTCCCGGGGTTGAAGACCCATGTGCGGCCGCAACGCGCATGCCATCCACCGCCCTCGTAGAACGGGGCGTTGTGGATGTGGCCGCTCAACACGATGTCCGGCTGCAGGTCCGCGATCCAGCCGGACACGACCGCATCACCCGCGTCGCGCTTGCCGGTCCAGGCCACAGGGCTCCCGGCCGGGGGGTTGTGGTGGACCCAGATCCATGTCGTCTTCTCCCGCGCCGCGTCCTCGGCCAGCCGCCGCTCGACCCGCGCCCGGGTCTCGGGGCCGTCCCACCACGAGCAGAGAGAAAAAAGCACGCCGTCGCGCTCGAAAGAGTCGTAGTCGCGCAACACGGTGGGTCCCCCCGCCTCTTCCAGCCACTCCGCCGTGCGTTCGCCGGCCGCGTTGACCTGCTGGATGTCGTGGTTGCCCGACGTGGCGAGGAGGAGTCCGTTCGCCCCGAGGCGTTGCAGGTATTTGCGCACCACCACCTCCTGCACGTCGAGGTCCACGGGGCCGGCCAAGTCGAGAAGGTCGCCCGCCACGACCGCGACATCGAACTCCGCCGCGTGCGCCATGACCCAGTCGAATTGCCGCAGGGCGTAATGCAGGTCGGCCGTATGGAGGATTCGCACCGTGCGGATGCTGCGCGTTCGGCATCCGCGGGGCAACCGCGATTTGCGCCGGCTACTGGCCGAGGATGGAGATCTCGCGGTTGGCCTTGCGGAGATTGGCGGAAAGAACCCTGAGCAGGTTGTGCAGCAGCTTGACCTGCAGCGCCGGTTGGCGGGCGCCGATCTCGTCGAACGCGTCCCGCGTCAGCTCGCGGCAGACCGTCCGCGTCTCGGCGCGGACCATGGCCGAACGCTCGGCTCCGTCGAGGAAGGCCATCTCCCCGAAGACGATTCCGGGGTGATAGGAGACGAGCTGTTTGCTGCTGCCGTTGGCCAGCGGCAACTCCACCGAGACCCGCCCGGCCGTCAGGAAGAAGACGGAGTCGGCCTTCTCGCCGATCCGCACGATCGTGTCCCCCGCCGCGTAAGTGCGCTCCGAGGTGGCATCGAGCAGCATCTGCTTCTCCTCGTCCGTGACGCCATCCAAGACGTCCACGGCCACGAACGGCACCTCGCCCGGGTCGTCATCTCGCCCGAGCAGACGGTCCTCGCACCAGGCCAGCGCCGAGTTGTTGTCCTCGAATTCCATCCAACGGTCGCCGCCGCCTTCCGGACTGCGGCTGCGCACGAGACGCCGCAGTCCTCGGTGCGCCTCCGCGTGGGCGAAGACCAGCGTCGCGCCGGACGCGGAGAGCGCGTCGATCACGGCGGAGAAGAGCAGGCACGCGCTCTGGTCCACCGAGAGGACGCGCTTGAGATCGATGATGACGTAGCGCATCGAGCCCGCGTTGGCGACCAGGTCGCGGACCACGGCCTCGGCTGTCGCGAACACCAGCTCGCCCTGCAACTCGTAAACGTGGATCTGACGCGCCTGGCTCCGCAACAACTCCGCGCTCTCGCGGCCCCGTTGCCGATTCGAGGCCACCTGGGATCCGTCGTATTTCAGGCGGATGACCGAGCGGACGGATTGGAGCACGTTGAAGACGTGGAGATTGAATTGGAGCGACAGCTTGTTGCAGACCTCGATGCCGCGGACGCTGTTCCCGTGGTCGTCGAGGAGCGGCGAAAACACTCCGATGCCGAGCTGTCCGGGCAGGACGGCGATGATCCCGCCGGCCACTCCGCTCTTGGCGGGCATGCCCACGCGGTAGATCCACTCGCCCGCGTAGTCATACATGCCGCACGAACCCATCACGCTCAGGATGCTCTCGACGTATTCGCCGCGCACTGCCCGCTGGCCGGTCAGCGGGTTGCGCCCCATGTTGGCGAGGGTCGCCGCCATGACGCCGAGGTCGCGGCAGGTCACGGCGATCGAGCACTGGCGGAAATAGAGGTCGAGCACCGGGTTCGGGTCGTCCTCAAGGATGTTGAAGTTGCGCAGCATGTGCCCGATGGCGCGGTTGCGGTGGCCCGTCTCGCTTTCCGAGCGGTAAACCTGTGCATCGAGCGAGAGCGGTCGCCCGGCGTAGTTCTGGAACATCTGCAGGATCCGCTCGAAGCGGTGCTCGACCGACGCGCCCTGCACGAGACCGGTGCTGGCGATGGCCCCCGCGTTGATCATCGGGTTCATCGGACGCCCCGTCTTCGGATCGAGGCTGATCGAGTTGAAGGCGTCGCCGGTCGGCTCGACGCCGATCTTGGCGAGGACCTCCGCCCGCGTGTTGTCTTCCAGCGCGAGACCGTAAACGAACGGCTTCGAGATCGACTGGATGGTGAACAACTGCGCGGTGTCGCCGACCTCGTAGACCATGCCGTCCACCGTCGCGAGCGTGATGCCGAAGTGAGCGGGATCCGCCTTGGCCAGCTCCGGAATGTAGTCGGGCAGCCGGCCGGAGAAGTTGTCCTTGAAGAGACCGTGGATTTCCTCCAGCGAGGCTTCTATCGGTGACTTGATGGACATCTTGCGGAGGGAGGACGAAAAGAAGGCGTCTCGTATCGTCAACGGCGGCCGCCCTGTAAAGCCGCGAACACCCGCTTGACCCCCCACGCGCCGAAAATAGTCTCAATTCCCATGCCCCTGCTGCTCGGAGTCAACATCGACCATGCGGCGACGTTGCGCCAAGCCCGCTACGCGCGCGAGCCGGACAGCCCGCTCGCGGGCCCCGACCCGGTCGCCGCGGCGCTGGCCGCTGAGCGCGCGGGGGCGGACGGCATCACCGCCCATTTGCGCGAGGACCGGCGCCACATCCAGGACCGCGATGTGCTCCGCCTGCAGGAGGCCATCACGACCAAGCTCAACCTCGAGATGGGCAATGCGGCGGAGATCGTGGAGTTCGCCCTGCGCGTCCGGCCGCACGATGCCTGTCTGGTTCCGGAGAGCCGCGAGGAGGTCACGACAGAGGGCGGCTTGGACTGCGTGACGCACCGCGCATCGCTGGCCGAGACCGTCGCCCGTTTGCAGGGTGCGGGCACCGCGGTCAGCCTCTTCATCGACCCCGAGCCGGCGCAGATCCGCATGGCGGCGGCGCTTGGCGCGGAGTTCATCGAGCTGCACACCGGCGCGTTCGCCAACGCCACCGGCGAAGCCCGGGCCAACGAATTGCGGCGCCTCGCCGACGGCGCGGCCCTCGCGCACGAAGTCGGACTGCGAGTGAACGCGGGACACGGCTTGAACTACGACAATGTGCGCGAACTCTTCGTTGTGCCGCACCTCGAGGAGTTGAACATCGGCCACGCCATCATCGCCCGCGCGCTTTTCGACGGCCTGGGGGCTGCGGTCGCCGGGATGAAATCCCTCTGCGCGGAATACCCGGGCTAGCCGCGCGGGCGGTCGCGCATGATTTCGGCGGGAGCGCGTCCGGCGCGGAGCAACTCCACCATGCGGCGCATGGCCGGCGCCGAGTGGTTGAAGAAACGCTTGTAGGCGCGGCAGAGGTAGTTCAACCCGGGCTCGCCGTCGGGCGTGCGGATGAAGCGGTGCTTCGGGCATTCGCCGTGGCAGAGGTGCCGCACCTCGCACTCGCGGCAGTAGCGCGGCAGGGTCGCGGACTTGTCGCGGCCGAACTGCTGCTGGAATTCCGACGACACGAGTTCGCCCAACGAGGCGTTGAGGATGTTACCCAGCCGGTATTGCGGATAGACGTAGTGGTCGCAGGAATAGACATCGCCGTTGTGCTCCATCGCGAGGGCGCGCCCGCAGGTCTCGCTGAAAACGCAGAGCCCGCCCTTCTGGCCGGCCCAGTTGCCCAGGGTGACGTCGAAAATCTGCACGAACGTCCGGCCCACATCACGACGCACCCATTCGTCGAAGATCGCGCACAGGAACTCCCCGTATTGACGCGGCTCGACGCTCCAGTCGGTCACCGGCATCCGCCGCGCATCCTCCTCGTCCACCCGCGGCGGCACCGCGAGGTCGAGGCCGAGCTTGGCCGCCTCGGCGTCGGCCATGCGCTCGACCAGCGGGATGAACTGGATGAAGCCCGAGCCGATGTCGCGCAGGAAACGGTAGACCTCGAGCGGGTGACGGGCGTTGGCGCGGTTGACCACCGTGAGGGTGTTGAACTCGACGCGGTGCTTCTTGAGCAGGCGCAACCCGCGCAGCACGTCGTCGTAGGTGTCGCGCCCCTTCTTGTCCACGCGGTAGGCGTTGTGCAGCCTCGCCGGGCCGTCGATGCTGAGGCCGACGAGAAATTTCTCCGACGCGAGAAACTCGCACCACTCGTCATCAAGCAGCGTGCCGTTCGTCTGCAACGCGTTGCCGACACGGCGTCCTCCGGCGTGCCGGCGCTGCAGCTCGACCACTTTCCGGAAGAATCCAACCCCCAGCAGCGTCGGTTCGCCGCCTTGCCACGCGAACGAGACCTCGGGCGTCTGCTGCGCCGCGATGTATTGCCTGATGTAGGTCTCGAGCACCTCATCGGACATCTTGAAGTTCTCGTTGCTAGGAAAGAGGCGCTCTTTCTCGAGGTAGAAGCAGTATCGGCAGTCGAGGTTGCAGATCGGCCCGATCGGCTTGGTCATCACGTGGAACCCGGTGATGTCCGCCTTCGGGGGCGCTGTGGTGACGGGGGCGCTGGACATGACGTGCGGGACGGGCCGCGCGGCCGGGAATCGTCAGCGGCCGGACGGCTTGTCCCCGAACAATGTCTCGCGGAAGAGCGGATACAAGCCCGTGTTGTCCATCGTGCCGGCCACGCGTCCCGCGTCCAGTCCGGCCGCGCGGACTAGAATGCCGCCGTTGGAATCCAGCCTCGTGCCCCAGGAGACGACGAAGCGGTGGCTCCGCCCCGCGCGATCGGGGCGGCTCACGAACGGCTCGGCCACACCGCCGCCGGGCTCGTTGCGCGCGCCGGCGACGGGAGCGCCGTTCTCATCGCGCCCCTCGGCGAGCATCCGCACCTCGTCCTTGGCACCGCGCAAGCCGATCACATCCATGTTGCCCGCCTCGCTGTCGCCGAGGGTGACGAGCAGCGTGTCCGGATGCGACCCGATGAATTCGAGGGCGGCACCGAGGGCCTCGTCACCGCGCCGCAGGGCCTCCATGGTGCCGGGCGCGTTGTTGCAGTTGCCGAAGTTGTCCGCCCCCTCCTCCTCGACCACGAGGAAGAACTGCCGCCCGCCGAGAAAGCGCAGGGCGGCGCGGGTCATCTCGGCCAAAGTCGGCGCGCCGGGTGCGTAGAGCGGCAGACCCTGCGCGGCCAGCTTGTGCTCAGGTGCGTCGTTGAACGTGTCCTGATGCGCGAAAATGCCGAGCACGCGCCCCGCATCGTCGGGCAGTTCGGCCAGTTCCTCCCGCGTGAAGACAACGCGATAGCCGGACGCGAGGGCTTCCTCCACTAGGTTGCGCCCGTCTTGGCGCCGCCCCTTGCCGTGGCGTCCAGAGACTCCGTCGGGAAGATACCACTCCTCGCCCCCGGCCAGGATGACGTCCGCCCCCGAGGCGAGTTGCTGGGCCACGATCTCCGCTTCGTCTTCACGCGCGTGGACGCTTGTGAGATGGCAAGCGGTTCCGGGCTCGATCGCGCTGCCGCTGTTGACCACCCCCACGGCGATGCCACGGACGCGCGCCTCTTGCATGAGGCTGAGGCGCTGCCCCGACGGCGCCAACGGCGGCTTGCCGCTGGAATCCGTCCCGAACGCCGCGTGAGGCACCTTGACCCCGAAGGCGTGGACGGTCGCGGCCGCGTTGGATGACGGCGTTAGGGTGTCCTCGATATGCCCGCGATAAACCGCAAGGTGCGGGAGCCGGTCCCAGTTGATTTCCCCATCCGGTCCCGCCTGCAGGTAACGCGCGGCCTGCCAATGCGCCATGCCCGCGCCGTCGATGTGCATGAATATGACGCTCCCCCGCCCTGCCTTCGCGCCGGTTTCCTCCGCCGACACAGCCGCGAGGGACAGCGCCGCGGCGAGCAGTCCGCCGAGCCAGATCCTCACGAAATCACTCCCCGATGTCCTCGTTCCACAATTCCGGCTCCGCGGCGATGAAGTCATGCATGAGGCGGATGCAATCGGCGTCCTGCCGCACCTCGACCTCGACGCCCTGCGAGCGCACATGCGCCTCGGGGCCTTGGAACGTCTGGTTCTCGCCCACGACAACGCGCGGGATGCCGTAGAGGAGGATCGCGCCGCTGCACATCGGGCACGGTGAGAGGGTGGAATAGATCACGCAGCGCCGGTAAACGGAGGCCGGGAGCCGGCCCGCGTTCTCCAGGCAGTTCATCTCGGCGTGGTGGATCACGCTGCCGTCCTGGACACGGCGGTTATGGCCGCGGCCGATGATCTTGCCGTCGAGCACGAGGACGGACCCGATGGGGATGCCCCCTTCAGCCCGGCCGAGACGTGCCTCCTCGATTGCGGCCATCATGAAGGGGTCTTCGCTTGACATCTCGGTCTGACGCTAAGGCTCACGCCCCCGCCGCGGCAACGCCCAAATCGTCACAAGCTCGACACCGCCGCAGCCTCGGGTTGTCATCTGCGGCCATGAAGAGCATGACCGGATTCGGGCGGGGCGAGCGCGTGTCCGGGGGCCTCCGCCACACGGTAGAAATCAGCACCGTCAACCGCCGGAACGTCGAAATCGTGTTCAACCTCCCCCGAGAACTGGCCCCTTGCGAGGCCGCGCTGCGCGACCTGCTCGCCCCGGCCATCGCCCGCGGCCGCGCAACCGTCACGGCCTCCGTTGCAGCCGGCCCGTCCTCGCGCCCGCTTCTGGACCGCAGCCTTTTCCGTCGCCTGCACACCGAGCTTTCGGACGTGCGCAAGTCGCTGCGGATGCCCGGCGAACCTTCCTTTGCCGACCTCGTGCAACTCTACGCTTCCGCCGTGCGCGAGAACACAGCCCCGGCGCCGGCGGACAACGCCGCGCTGCTGTCAGCGGCTCGCGCCGCCCTCAAGGCACTCGAATCGATGCGGGCACGCGAAGGCGCGCACCTCGCGTCGGAACTCCGACGGCTTCTCGCCGCCTTCACGCGCGAAATCGCCGCGATCCGGAAGCTCGCCCCGGACGTGACCCGCCGCCACCACGAGGCGCTGCGCGCGCGCATGGCCTCGCTGGCCCCGGAGTTCGCGGCGGACGACGGGCGACTGGCGCGCGAACTCGCGCTCCTCGCCGACCGTGCCGACATCACCGAGGAACTCAGCCGCCTGGAGAGCCACGTCGCGCAGTTCCGCTCGGGATTGACCGGTGAGGGTGCCGGGCGTCCGCTCGATTTCCTCGCCCAGGAGATGTTCCGCGAGTGCAACACCATCGGCGCCAAGGCCAATTCGGCCCCCATCGCCCAGCGCGTGGTGGCCGCCAAAACGGAACTGGAGCGCATCCGCGAACAAGTGCAGAATGTGGAATAGAGGATGAAGCGGCTCGGCATTCTGTTCGTCATCTCCGCGCCCTCGGGCGCGGGCAAGTCCACCATCTGCAGCTCCCTGCGGCAGACGCCGGACACGTATTACGCGGTCTCTTGCACGACCCGCCACCCCCGCTCGGGCGAGATCGACGGCGAGGACTACCACTTCATGGAGACCGGCGAGTTCGAACGCCGCATCGCGTCGGGCGACTTCCTCGAGCACGCCCGCGTCCACGACCACTACTACGGCACGCTCAAGCAGACCATCGTGGACCGCCTGCGCGACGGCATCGACGTTCTCGTGGACATCGACGTGCAGGGTGCGTCCACCATCCGCAAGAGCAACGACCCGTTCATCATCGACTCGCTCGCCGACATTTTCATCATGCCGCCGAGCCTCGACGAGTTGCGCCACCGACTGCGCAAGCGCGGCACGGAAACCGAGGAACAGATCGAGCGCCGCCTGGCCGCGGCCGCCGGGGAAATGAAGTGCTGGCGCGAATACCGCTACACCATCATCAGCGGCTCGATGGAGGAGGACCTCGTCAAGTTCCGCGCCATCACCCGCGCCGAGCGCTACCTGAGCCGCCGCATCATCTCCCTCGGCACCTGAGATGTCCGCGCGCAAGACCATCATCCTCGGGGTTACCGGCTCCATCGCCGCCTACAAGAGCGCGGACCTCGCCAGCCTCCTGGTCAAGGCGGGCCACGACGTCTTCGTGGTCATGACGGACGCCGCGACGCGCTTCATCACCCCGCTGGCGTTGCAGACGCTGAGCAAGAATCCGGTGACCACCGGACTCTTCGACGAACAGCCGGGATGGATCCCCGGCCACATCGATCTCGCGGACCGCGCCGACCTCCTGCTCGTCGCACCCGCCTCCGCCGCGACCATCTCACGCCTCGCCACCGGCCTCGCCGACGACGCGCTCGGCTGCATCGCGCTGGCCACGCGCGCACCGCTCGTCATCGCGCCGGCGATGAACGGGAAGATGTGGTCGCATCCCGCGACAACGCGCAACGCGGACATCCTGCGCGAGCGCGGCGCGATCTTCATCGGGCCCGCGGAAGGAATTCTCGCGTGCGGATACGAAGGCGCCGGCAGATTGTGGCCGGTTGACGAGATCGCCGCGAAGGCCCATGAAATCTTGATCCGCGGGTGAGCGCACAAGCTTGCTCCGCGCACGCGAACCGCACCGGCAGTGCATGAAGTGCGCGTGAAAATCGCGTGAAGTGCGCGCGGATTTTTTTCACATCGCGTCAAAAAACCGTTGACGCTTTTTGCCGCGAGTCCTACGACAACAACTGTGAGTTGCAACAACAGCAAACTCCAAACCCGCCACTGCGGTTTGAAAGGGGGGATTTTGGATGCCCGTTAAGAAAAAGGCCGCCAAGAAAGCAGCGAAGAAAGTCGCGAAGAAAAAGCCCGCCAAAAAGGCTGCTAAGAAGGCCGCGAAGAAAGCTCGCCGCTAATCAAAGATCCTCGCGATCTTCGTCAGTTGCATGGGAGGGGACTCGTTCCCCTCCCAATTTTTTTGCCCCGCCGGACCAACTTCGCGTTTCGTCCCGCGCGGGGCTTCTGCTTAACTCCCCCTTCACATGTCCGAACTGCTCGCCACCGCGACCGAGGCCGCCCTGCTGGCCGGACGCCTGCTCCGGGAAAACTTCGGCCAACCCCTTGAGGTTGACGCCATGCACGCGCACGACATCAAGCTGGAGTTGGACCGCCGCACGCAACGCCTCATCGAGGACCACCTCCTGGCCCGCTTCCCGGACCACGCCATATTGGGCGAGGAAGGCCGCCGGGGAGGCACCGGTGACTGCGAATGGATCATAGACCCGCTCGACGGCACGGTTAACTACTTCTACGGACTGCCCCACTTCGCCACCACCATGGCCGTCCGCCGCGGCGGCGAACTGCTGGCAGGCGTCATCCACGACCCGCTCCGCAACGAGACGTGGACCGTCGAAAAGGACGGACCGGCCCTGCTCAACGGACAACCGGTCCGCGTGAGCGCGCGCACGGAGCTGGCGGACTGCATCGTCTCGATGGGCGTCTCCAAAACCATCGACACCATCAACAGCACCCTCCCCGTCTTCGGCCGCGCCATCCGCCGCGTCAAAAAGATGCGCATGCTCGGCAGCGCAGCCCTCGACATCGCCTACGTCGCCACGGGCCGCCTCGACGCCTACATCGAAAGCTCCATCGGGCTGTGGGACATCGCAGCCGGAGTTCTGCTGGTCCGCGCAGCGGGCGGGCGCGTCGAGCTGACGCCTCACGCGGACAACCCGGACAAGTTCAGCATTGCGGCGACCAGCGGCAGCGCGGACTTCGTCTCGCTCGTCGCCGAGTCATGACCGTCAGCGGCCTCGGCTACGACATCCACCGCTTCGCGCCGGGCCGCGCGCTCGTGCTCGGCGGGGTCACCATCGAGCACACGGCGGGACTGGACGGCCACTCCGACGCGGACGTGCTCTGCCACGCCATCGCCGATGCCGTGCTCGGCGCCGTGGGCGAGCGGGACATCGGGCACCATTTCCCCGACACCGATCCGTCGATCCGCGGTATCAGCAGCCTCGAGATCCTGCGCGCCGCGGCCGGGCGGGTGCGCGAGCGCGGGGGCGCGTTGAACAATGTGGACGCGACCCTGATCGCCGAGGCACCGCGCATCGCACCGCATCTCGCGGCGATGAAACATAACATCGGCGCCGCGCTCGGACTCGACCCGGCCCGCGTCGGCGTGAAGGCCACCACCAATGAGGCCCTCGGCGCCTTGGGCCGCGGCGAAGGCATCGCAGCCCTCGCCGTCGCATCCGTCGAACTTCCCTGACCCCGTGCCCCCCCGCTTCCACAACACGCGCACCCGCGCCGTCGAACCGCTGGTCCCGCTCGACCCGACGGGACGACGCGTCAAGCTCTACACCTGCGGTCCCACGGTCTACAACCACGCGCACATCGGCAATTTCCGCGCTTACGTCTTCGAGGATCTTCTCCAACGGCACCTCGAATACCGCGGCCACGAGGTCGAGCGGGTCATGAACCTGACTGACGTGGACGACAAGACGATCCGCGGCGCGCGCACGCAGGGTGTCCCGCTGGATGTCTTCACCGCACCCTTCAAGGCCGCGTTCTTCGAGGACCTCTCCGCCTTGCGCATCAAGCCCGCGGCCCACTTCCCCTGCGCGACCGACCCGGCGCACATCGCGCGCATGATCTCGATGATCGAACAACTCATCGCCGGCGGCCACGCCTACCAGGCGGACGACGGCTCGGTCTATTTCCGCATCGCCAGCTTCCCCGACTACGGCCGCCTCGCCCACCTCGACCTCGCCGAACTGCGTCCCTCGGGCCGCGTGAGCTCGGACGAATACGAGAAGGAGAACATCGGCGACTTCGCACTCTGGAAAGCGCACGACGAGGAGGACGGCGATGTGGCGTGGGACAGTCCCTGGGGCCGCGGCCGCCCGGGATGGCACATCGAGTGCAGCGCCATGGCCACCGCGCTGCTGGGCGACGAGATCGACATCCATTGCGGCGGCGTGGACAACATCTTCCCGCACCACGAGGCCGAGATCGCACAGACCGAATGCTGCACCGGCCGCACCTTCGTTCGCCTGTGGATGCACTGCGCGCACCTGATGGTGGACGGGCGCAAGATGGCCAAGTCCTCCGGCAACTTCCACACCCTGCGCGACCTTCTCGACCGCGGATGGACCGGGCGGGAGGTCCGCTACGTCCTGATTTCGGCGCACTACCGCCTTCCGCTCAACTTCACCTTCGAAGGCCTCGCGGCCGCGCGCAGCGCGCTGCAGCGGCTCGACGAGTGGACCGAGCGACTGAACGCTCTCGCGGCCGCGGCCTCGGGCTCGGAACCGCACCCGGCAGCCGTGGAGGACGCGTTCGCGGCCGCGCTCGACGATGATCTCAACATCTCGGCCGCGCTCGGCGCGCTCTTCGACCTCGTGCGCGAGACCAACCGCGCCATGGACTCCGGGGCGCTCAGCCCCGCGCAGGCCCGCGGCTTGCTCGATTACTGGGCCCGCATCAACTCCGTCCTCGCCCTCGAGCCGGGCTCCTCGGGAATCCCGCCCGAGATCGCGGCGCTGGTGGCCGAGCGCGACGAGGTCCGCCGGGCCAAGAACTGGGCGCGGAGCGACAAACTCAGGGAGGAATTGCTCGCCCGCGGCTGGGTGGTAAAAGACTCGAAGGACGGGACCAAAATCACCCGCACCGGCGCATGAACTTCGCCCCCCCCGACTTCCTCGATCTCGACCACACCGACCACCGTTCTCTCTTCGAGAAGGTGAGCAACGTGTGGGAGGCGCTCCCGCTCATCCAGTCCTACCTGCAGTTCCGCCTCAAGCCCGCCATCCACGGCAAACAGATCGGGCGCCCGTTCATCAGCAACGCCGTTTACATCGGGCATGGAACCATCATCGAGCAGGGCGCCATGATCAAGGGCCCTGCGTGGATCGGCGACCGCTGCGAAATCCGCGCCGGTTGCTACATCCGCGAGAACGTCATCGTCGGCAACGGCGTCGTGCTCGGCAATTCCTGCGAGTTCAAGAACTGCATCATCTTCGACGAGGCGCAGATCCCGCATTTCAACTACGTGGGCGACTCCGTCCTCGGCCACAAGGCCCACCTCGGCGCCGGCGTGATCCTCTCGAATGTCCGCCTCGACCGCGGGGGCGTCATCGTCCGATCCCCGGACGGCCCCGTGCCGACCGGCCTGAGGAAGTTCGGTGCGATCGTGGGCGACCGGGCCGAGGTCGGTTGCAACGCCGTGCTGAGCCCCGGTTCGATCGTCGGACGCGACAGCGTTGTTTACCCCGGCACCCATTGGAGCGGCGTGCTCCCGGCCGGGATGATCGCCAAGTTGCGCCAGGAGGTTGAAATCGCGCCCCGCGCTTAGTTCGCCGGAATCATCTGCCCGTAAACCGCGGTCTCGACCGCCTGCTGGCTTTCGGGCAGCAACCCCACCGCGTAATTCACGATGGCCCGGCGGTCGTCGGGTTCATCCCAGGCGAGGCGTGCCGCCGTGGCGGAAAGCTCATGCTCCCCGGCCTCAGCCGCCGATTGGAGATGCCACTTCTGCTCCTTGCTGAGAGCGCCCGGGGTGCCGCGGGACCCGCCGGGATCGCTCCCCATGTCCATGCCCACGCATCCGGCGAGAGCCGATGCGCAAATGAGGATCGCCAATCTGTGCAGTGATTTCATGAGTCTTGAAAGTGGCGGAGGGGGTGAGATTGGTCGCCGCGGCGACCTGTCTTCGGCTCGAACTTCGTTCTCATCCCACCGTAATTCTTCATGTTTGCCTCCGGCAAAGTGGCGGAGGGGGTGGGATTGGCCGCCTGCGGCGACCTGTCTCCGGCGGCTTGCGCCGCCTCCGGCTCGAACTTCGTTCTCATCCCACCGTAATTCTTCATGTTTGCCTCCGGCAAAGTGGCGGAGGGGGTGGGATTGGCCGCCTGCGGCGACCTGTCTCCGGCGGCTTGCGCCGCCTCCGGCTCGAACTTCGTTCTCATCCCACCGTAATTCTTCATGTTTGCCTCCGGCAAAGTGGCGGAGGGGGTGGGATTCGAACCCACGGAGACTTTCGCCTCTCCGGTTTTCAAGACCGGTGCAATAAACCGCTCTACCACCCCTCCTCTGACCACAACGTAAAAAAGACGCGGAGTCTTGGCAAGCCGCACAGGGTCGCCCGCCGATTTGCATTGGTATGGGGGCTGGGAAGGACGAGGTTGAACCATGACGCTGCCCGCGCCGACCAGCAAGGTCGCCTTCGTCGGGGATTATCCCCCGCGACAATGCGGCATCGCCACGTTCACTCGCGACCTGCGCGACGCGGTAGCCGGGTTGCACCCGGATTGGTCGTGCCAGGTGATCGCTGTCTCCGACCATCCCGGGACTTACGACTATGCGCCCGAGGTCCGCTTCGAGATCCCGCAGCCGGATGTGGCCTCGTATCTCCGTGCGGCCAACTTCCTGAACCTCGCCCACACCGACGTCATGTGCCTGCAGCACGAGTTCGGGATCTATGGCGGCGCGGCCGGCAGCCATGTGCTCGGGTTGCTGCGACGCTTGCGCCGTCCGGTCGTCACCACCCTGCACACCGTGCTGGAAAAGCCCGATGCCGACCAACGGCGCGTCTTCACCGAGGTTCTCAACCTCTCGACCCGCGTGGTCGTGATGGCCGAGCGCGCGCGACGCATGCTGGAGGAGGACAACGGGGTTCCGCCGGGCAAGATCGCGGTCATCCCGCACGGCATCGCCGACATGCCGTTCACCGATACCGGCCACTACAAGGACCACTTCGGCGTGGCAGGACGCCCGGTCATGCTGACCTTCGGCCTGCTCTCGCCGAATAAAGGCATCGAATACGTGATCCGCGCGCTGCCCGACATCGCCCGGCGGCATCCGCAGCTTGTCTACATCGTGCTCGGCGCGACGCACCCGAACCTTCTGCGCGAAGGCGGCGAGGGCTACCGCCTGCAACTCGAGCGCATGGCGCGCGGACTCGGCGTGGAGAAGAACGTCCTCTTCGTCAACCGCTACGTGTCGAACGCCGAGCTCTGCGAATACATCGGGGCGGCCGACATCTACATCACGCCCTATCTCAACGAGTCCCAGATCACGTCCGGCACGCTGGCCTATTGCTACGGCGCGGGCAAGGCGGTGGTGTCCACGCCTTACTGGCACGCGAACGAACTGCTCGCCGACGGCCGCGGCATCATCGTGCCCTTCCGCGACGCGCCGGCCATCGCGCGCGAAATCACGTCGCTTCTCGGCGACAGCGAGCGTCTCGCCACGATGCGCCGGGAGGCCTACCTCGCCGGACGCAAGATGGTCTGGCCCGAGGTCGCCCGGGCCTATGCCGCCGTGTTCGCCGAGGCCGGGGAATGCTTCCAGGCCGAACCCCGACCCGTGCCGGGCAGCCATTTCGGCGACCACTCGCCACTGCCGCCATGGCGGTTCGACCACCTGCTGCGCATGTCCGACAGCGCAGGCATCTTCCAGCACGCGAAGTTCTCCGTTCCGTGGTTCGACCACGGTTACTGCACCGACGACAACGCCCGGGCGCTGCTCTTCACGGTGTGGCTCGAACAGCTCGACGAATGTCCGCCCAGCCTGCGTCACAGCCGCTCCGCTTACGCCGGCTTCCTGCAGCACGCGTTCGTCCCGGAAACGGGTCTTTTCCGCAACTTCATGGGCTTCGACCGCAAGTGGCAGGAGGAGGCGGGGTCGGAGGACAGCCATGGACGCGCGCTCTGGGCGCTGGGCGCGGTGGTCGGCCGCAGCACGAGCGAGAACCTCCGCGCCTGGGCCGCACCGCTGTTCGAGGCCGCGCTGCCCGCGGTCCGCTCGTTCACCTCCCCGCGCGCTTGGGCCTTCGCCATCCTGGGGCTGCACGAATACCTGCGCACGATGGACGGCGACCTGATGGCCGCGCGCATGCGAGAGGAACTCGCGGCACGGCTTCTCGCGCTGTGGCACGCGGTTTCCTCGCCCGAATGGCCCTGGTTCGAGAACAGTCTCGCCTACGACAACGCGCGGATCAGCCAGGCACTCCTGCTCACGGGACGCTGGACCGAGAACGGCGATATCCTTAAGGCCGGCCTCGATTCACTGCGCTGGCTGATGGACAACCAGCGCGGCGGTGACGGGTGTTTCCGTCCGATCGGGTCGAACGGTTTCTGGACGCGGGGCGGCGAGCCGGCGCAGTTCGACCAACAGCCCATCGAGGCTTGCGCGGCCGTCGCGGCCTGCATTGAGGCGCTGAACACCACGGGCGACGAGCACTGGAGGGCCGAGGCGCAGAGGGCGTTCGACTGGTTCCTCGGCGCGAACGACCTGAACGAGATCCTCTACGACCCGGCGACGGGCGGATGCCGCGACGGACTGCACCCGAGCCGCGTGAACTTCAACCAGGGCGCCGAGTCCACGCTGTCATTCGGCCTCGCGCTGGCCGAGATGAAGGCTCTCTCCAACGCCACCGTCGCCTTCCAGGCCTCGCCCCACCACCTGCCCGGATGAAGATCCACCGCCACCCCTTCGAACTGCGCCCCGACCCGCGGCGCGTGCTGCTGCGTCCTTTCATGGCTGCAGCCGTCGTCAATCCCACGGGCCAGCGCGAGGCCAGCCGCCGCCTTCTCGACATCCTTGCGCGCGTGCTCTCGCTCGACGAGCGGGCCGTCGCGGCGACGTTGGAGGCCGTGCTGGGCGAGTTCGGCGACCGTCACGATGACATCCGCGCGATTTTCCGCGAACGGCACGCCAAGCTGGCGCCATTGCTGCCGGTGGGGAGGGAACTGGACGAGGCCCGGCGGCTCCTCATCGGCGCCTATTTCACCAACGAGTATTCCATCGAATCGAGCGCGCTCTTCAATCCGAGCATCGTCCCCGCCCCCGACCAGTCCGGCCTCGGCCCCGGCGAGTTGCGCTTCATCCTGAGCCTGCGCGCAACCGGCGAAGGCCACATCTCGTCCATCACGTTCCGCTCCGGCATCGTCGGGGAGGACGGGGGCGTCCGCCTCGACGCCGTGTCGCGCTTCGTCCGTTCGCCGCGCCCGGAGCCCGCCGCGCAATACGATCTCGGGCTGATGCGTCGCAAGCTGCACGAGTTGGGCGTCGGTCGCGGGGCGGCGGAACGCGCGACCTCCGGCCTCGCCGCGTCGTTCAGCATGGGCGAGCTGGCCGCCCGCGTGGCGAGCCTGCGCAGCGAGGGCCTAGAGCCGGAGATCGTCCGCGCCGGCGAGCGCTGCCTGCTGCTTGCCGAGGCCAACTACACGCTGCGCTTCCCCGCGGGGGTCGATATCTCGGAGAAGGTGATCTTCCCCTTCTCCCCGCTCGAGAGCAACGGCGTCGAGGACGCGCGCTTCGTGCGGTTCACCGAGGACGACGGGAGCGTCTCCTACTACGCAACCTACACCGCCTACAACGGGGTGATGGTCTTCCCGCAGATCGTCGAGACACTGGATTTCCAGGATTTCTGCGTGAGCACTCTCAACGGCCCGGCCATCCGCAACAAAGGCCTCGCGCTCTTCCCCCGCCGCATCAACGGCCAATACGCCATGCTCGGACGGCAGGACGGCGAGAACATCCACCTCATGTTCTCCGACCATCCGCACTTCTGGAACAAGTCGCAGATCATTGTCCGTCCGTCGGAACCCTGGGAGTTCACGCAACTGGGCAACTGCGGCTCGCCCATAGAAACCGAGGCCGGCTGGCTCGTCCTGACCCACGGGGTCGGGCCGATGCGGAAGTATTGCATCGGCGCGGTGCTCCTCGACCGCGACGACCCGTCCATCCTGCTGGGGCGCCTGCGCGAACCGCTCCTCTGCCCCGCGCCGGACGAGCGCGAGGGCTACGTTCCGAACGTCGTTTACAGCTGCGGCTCGCTGGTGCACGGAGGCCGGCTCATCCTCCCGTATGCCGTATCCGACACGGCCACGCGCTTTGCCTCGATCGAACTCGGCGAGTTGCTCGATGCCCTGCGGGCGAATTGAGCCTGCAGCGCGTGCTTGTCTGCGCGGGCGGCTCGGGCCGATAAAGCGCGTGATGAAAACCCTAGCGCTCCCCGCCCTCCTCCTCGCACTCTCCGCTTCATTGCACGCCGGCGATCCGTTTCCCATCGACGAACTGCCGGCCGAGGTCACCGCGGCGGTGCAGGAATACCTGCCCGGCGGCGAGATCGTGTCGGCCCGCGCCGATGAGGACGACGACCGCGCGTTCTTCGACGTCAACGTCGACTACAAGGAAATGACGCTGAAGCTCGAGGTGACGCGGAAGGGACGGATCCGCGAGATCGACTTGGACCGGCGTTTCCTCGGGGTCGCATCAATCCTGTCCTCCGGCCTGCCCGTCTCGTTGAAGGAGATTCCCGCAGATGTCACCGCGAAGCTGGCTGATCTCTTTCCGGAAGGGGAGATCATCTCCGCGGCTCTGCAGCAGAACGGCGACGAGCAATTCTACGAGGTGAACCTCCGCTACAAGGATCTGCTGCTGAAGATCGCCATCTCCCCGGATGGCCGCCTGCTGGACATAGACACGCGCAAGCGCTGAGCGCGGTCAGGGAGCGCCCTGGCTCTTGAAGAAAGGCACCGCGGCTTCCCGCGCGGTTTTGCCGGCAACCCCTTCGCCGGACACAACCGATGCGAACGCGCGCTTGCGGCCGTCTTCCTCGAAGAAACCGACAAACCAACCGATGTCGGCTGCCTTCGCCTCCGGCGTGATACTCACGCCGTTGCCGCTTCCGGTCTTGCCGTAGAGCACGCCGTTGGCGACGGGCTCGAACTTCATGAGGTCGGACAACGTCGCAACCGTGGACTCGCGCACGGGAAAGCCGCCGTCCACCAGCTTCCTCACGAGGCGCGCTTGTTCGCGGGGCGTAACGAGGATGGAAGGTAGGCCCTTGCGCGGAAGCCAGAACGCGTCGGGGCGGCCGGCCTGGTCGCGGTTTCCGTAGTGGAGCTTGTCCAGCCACGACTGCATCCGCTCCGGACCGATGTCGCGCGCCAACTGCTGGAAGGCCGGGACGCATGAGAAGGTGAACGCGCTGCGCAGGGTCTGGTCGCGGTTCCACTCGGGCATGAAACGCTCCTCGCCGTCCCACTTCCAGAACGGCGCCTCGGGATCGGCCACGATCCCCTCCTCCAGCCCGATGAGCGTGTTCCAAATCTTGAAAGTCGAACACGGGGGCAGAGGCGAGTCAGCCAGCGCGCCGCCCGCCACCACGGTCTCGCGTCCGTCCGGTTCAATCACCACGAGACATCCCGTGCGTCCCTCGAAGAGGTCCGGCTCCGCGTGGGCGCCGTGGGAAAAGGCAAGGGCCGCGGCGATAACCGCGGCCCTGCGAAGGCTTGGAAGCCCGATAAGCACCGGGGCCTACCGCGAGTAGAGCTCGACGACGAGCTGCTCGTTGACGACGGGCGCGATTTCGTCGCGGGTCGGGATGCGGGAGACGGTGCCGGAGAAGTTCTCGCGGTCCACCACGAGCCAATCGGGCACGGTGCGGATCTGCGTGGCTTCCATCTGGCGGGCGGCGAGGGCACGCGGCTTGGGCGAGTCCTTGATCGTCACGCTGTCGCCGGGCTTGAGGTTCGACGACGAGATGTTGCACTTGCGTCCGTTGACCTGCACGTGGCCGTGCGAGACCATCTGGCGGGCGGCGGTGCGGGTGCGGGCGAAGCCGAGGCGGTAGACGATGTTGTCGAGACGCGTCTCGAGGAGCTGCAACAGCGTTTCGCCGGTGATGCCGCGGCGGGACAGCGCGGTCTCGAAGTAGCGGCGGAACTGCCGCTCGAGCACGCCGTATTGCGCCTTGAGCTTTTGCTTCTCGGCCAGCGCCTGTCCGTATTCGGACACCTTGCGGCGCATGCCTTTTTGTCCGTGCATGCCCGGCGGGTAGCTGCGGCGTTCGAAGTGCTTGGCCGAGCCGATGAGGAAGATGCCGAAGCGGCGGCTCAGTTTGGTTTTGGGTCCGGTGTAACGTGCCATTGGGAAGTGTTCAGTTTACAGTTTGCGGTTTTCAGCAGGCCGGGTTACACGCGGCGGGCTTTGGGCGGACGGCAACCGTTGTGGGGAACGGGCGTCACGTCCTTGATGACGGTGATTTCGAGGCCGATGGCCTGCAGGGCGCGGATGGCGGACTCGCGGCCGGCGCCGGGGCCCTTGACGCGGACCTCGACTTCCTTGAGCCCGTGGCCCATGGCCTGGCGGGCGGCGTCCTGCGCAACGAGCTGTGCGGCATAGGCCGTGCTCTTGCGCGATCCCTTGAAGCCGACCTTGCCGGCGCTGGAGGCGCCGAGGACGGCACCGCGCTGGTCGGTGATGCTGACGATCGTGTTGTTGAACGTGGCGAGCACGTGGGCGATGCCTTGCAAGACGTTCTTGCTGCCCTTGGCCTTGACGACCTTGGCCGGGGCGATGGGCGCGTCGAGCGAGAGGATGTCGTCGGCCGTGGCGGGCGCGGCGGCCTCGGCGGGTTTTTCGCCGGCGGCTTCCTTCTTCTTGGCGGTCTTGCCCTTGGCGGCCTTGGGCTTGGCGGCTTTCTTCTCCGCGGCAGGTGCGGCGGCGGCGTCAGCCGGAGCTGCGGCGCCTTCCGCTGCCGGTGCGGCGGGAGCTTCGGCCGGGGCTGCAGCCTCGGGGTGGTGCTTCGCGGTCTCCTCCTTGCGGAGAGCGTCCTGCGATTCGTTCTTGTTTTCGTCGCTCATGCTGGATTTCGGTTAGGTTTTGCCGGCCTTGGCATCGGGGTTCTTCTGCACGCCGACCGTCTTGCGCGGGCCCTTGCGGGTGCGGGCGTTGGTGGATGTGCGCTGTCCGCGCACGGGGAGCCCGCGGCGATGGCGGATGCCGCGGTAGCAATTGATGGCCTGCAGGCGCTTGAGGTTGCCTTGCAGTTCGCGGCGCAGGTCGCCCTCGATGAGGATGCCGTTGTTGGTGATGACGTGGACGATCTGCGAGATCTGCTCGGGCGAGAGATCCTTGGCGCGGATGGACGGGTCAATCGAGGCCTCGGCGAGGACGCGTTTGGCGACGGTGGGGCCGATGCCGTAGATATACGGCAGGGAGGCTTCGATGCGTTTGTTGGGCGGGATTTCCACCCCGAGGAGTCGTGGCATGGCTTTATCCTTGTCTTTGTTTGTGGCGCGGGTTCTTGCAAACAACGCGCACGACGTTGTTCCGCCGGATGATCCGGCAGCCTTCGCAAAGGCGCTTCACTGAGGCTCTGACTTTCATTGGTTTGGTTCTTCTATTTTTTGCGGTAGGTGATGCGGCCCTTGCTCAAGTCGTATGGGGACAACTCGAGCATGACTGAATCACCCGGCAGGATGCGAATGAAGTGGAGGCGCATCTTGCCCGAGATGTGCGCGAGAATGCGGTGTCCGTTGGGCAATTCCACCCGGAACATCGTATTCGGCAGCAGCTCGACGACTTTGCCTTCTACTTCAATAGCGTCTTTTTTCGCCATGTCAAAACTTCCGGTTCACCCTTCGTGACCAAAATTGTGTGCTCAAAATGGGCCGATGCCTTGCCGTCCGCCGTGACCACGGTCCACTTGTCGTCCAGCACGCGGATGGCGGAGGAGCCGAGGTTGATCATCGGTTCGATGGCCAGGGTCATGCCGGCCTTGAGCTTGGCGCCGCGGCCGGGCTTGCCGTAGTTGGGCACCTGCGGTTCCTCGTGCAACTTGCGTCCCACGCCGTGCCCGACGAATTCGCGGACCACCGAGTAACCCCGTGCGAGGGCCGCCTGTTCGATGAATGAGGAAATGTCCCCCACCCTGCGCCCTTGGGTGACGTGCGGGATCACGTCGTTGAGGATGCGCGCGGTGTCCTCGACGAGACGGTCCACGGCGGGCGGCACGACGCCGAGGCAGATGGTGGTGGCGGTGTCGCCGATCCAGCCGTCCTTGATGACGCCGACGTCGAGCTTGAGAATGTCGCCATAGGCCAGGCGGCGCTCGCCGCCGATGCCGTGAACAACCTCCTCGTTGACGGAAACGCAGAGGTGACCGGGGAAACCGCGGTATCCGAGGAAAGCGCTCTTGGCGCCCTCTTCCGCGATGAACTGCGCGCAGGCCTCATCGATGTCACGGGTCGTCATGCCCGGCGTGACGAGCATCTCGAGGCGGTCAAGAACGGCGGCGGCGACGCGGCCGGCGGCGCGCATCGCGTCGATTTCGCGCTCGGTCTTGATCGGAATCATCACGGACAGGAAAGGCAAGGGGACAGGGGCGAAGGCGGCTACTTGCCGCTCGCGAGGTAAGCGGCCGTGCCGGCGATGACGAGGATGCCGATGCCGGCCCAGATCCAGACGAGGGCGGAGGACGAGATGACGCGTCCGGCACCTCCGGCGGTGCGCTCGAAGCGGCCGCGCAGCTTGCCGCGGCGCAGGAAGCCGTCGTAGTGGCGCTGCAGGAGGTAGGTTTCGACTTGGCGCATGGTGTCGAGGGTCACGCCGACGATGATCAGGAGGCCGGTGCCGCCGAAGAATTGCGCCGTCATGTATGGGACGTTCATGCTGGCCGCGAGCAACTGCGGGAGGACGGCGATGATGGTGAGGAAGACGGCACCCGCGAAGGTCAGGCGCGTCATCGTGTAGTCGAGAAAGTCGGCCGTCGGCTTGCCCGGGCGCACGCCGGGAATGAAGCCGCCGTATTTCTTGAGATCGTCGGCGATCTGCGCGGGCTGGAACTGGGTGGCCACCCAGAAATAGCTGAAGAAGAAAATCATCCCGCCGAAGAGGACGTAATGGGGCCAACCGGTGGCCAGCATCTGCGAGAGCTCGCTGGCCCAGCGCTGCGTGGGGAACGCCATGCTGAGGATGGTCGAAGGAAAGAGGAGGATCGCCTGGGCGAAGATGATCGGCATGACGCCGGCGTAGTTCACCTTGAGCGGCATGTATTGCGTCTGCCCGCCGTAGACCTTCCGTCCCACCACCCGCTTGGCGTATTGCACGCTGATGCGGCGGGTGGCCTGCGTCACGGCGATGACGGCCGCGATGACAATGATGAGGAAAGCGATGAGGAGGACGAGGACGACCGGGCTGACCGCGGCGGCTTCACCACCGGCGGGGACGAAGGTGCGCCAGGCCTGGATGAGACCGGCGGGCAACTGGGCCAGGATGCCCACGGTGATGATGATGGAGATACCGTTCCCGACGCCGCGCTCGGTGATCTGGTCGCCGAGCCAGACGAGGAACATCGTGCCGGCGGTGAGAGTGATGACGGTGAGCAGGCGGAAGGGCAAGCCGGGGTCGGAGACGAGGGGGACACCGATGCTGTTGATGGTGTCCATGATGCCCGGCAGGAAGGGGTTCGACTCGGGGCTCTCGAACGAGAGGGCGAGCAGGTAGCCTTGGAAGATGCAGAGGACGATCGTCAGGTAGCGCGTGTATTGGGAGATTTTCTGGCGTCCGCCATCCTCGCGCGAAAGCCGCCCGAGGCGCGGCACGACGGCGGTCATGAGCTGGAGCATGATCGACGCGCTGATGAACGGCATGATGCCGAGGGCGAAGATGGCGCAGTTGCCGAGAGCGCCGCCGCTGAAGAGGTTGAAGAGCGCGGCGACTCCGCCGCCGGCCTGCGAGTCGGCCACGTTGAGGAACCACTGGCGCAGGACTTCCGCGTTGATGCCCGGGGTGGATATGACCGAGCCGGCGCGCACGATGATGACCATCGCGAGCACGAAGAGCACGCGTTGCCGCAGCTCCGGGATTTTGAAGATGTTGGTGAACGCGGAGATCATGCGGCGACCGGTCGCAGATCAGGAAATCTTGCCGCCGGCGGCTTCGATCTTGCGCTTGGCCGCCTCGCTGAACTTGGCGCCGGTGATCGTGAGCTTCTTGGTGATTTCGCCGCGGGCGAGGATCTTGACGCCGTCCACGTTGCCGCGGACCAGGCCTTCCTTGCGCAGGAGCGCCTCGTCCACCGTGGACCCCTCGGCGAGGGCCTCGAGGTCATCGAGGTTGACCACGGCGTAGCGGGTCTTGAAGGCGGCGTTGTTGAAGCCGCGCTTGGGCAGGCGGCGGATGAGCGGCATCTGGCCGCCCTCGAAGCCGAGGCGGATGCTGCCGCCGGAGCGGGCCTTCTGTCCCTTGTGGCCCTTGCCGCTGGTCTTGCCGTGGCCCGAGCTTTCGCCGGAACCGAGACGCTTGCGGCGCTTCTTGGCGCCGGGACGGGGTGAGAGATTGTGGAGTCGCATGGGTGTCAGGCGGGCTTGGCGACCTCGGCGGCAGCCATGTCCTTGGTGGGTTTCGTCTTGATCCCGCGGATGCGGAAGATCTCGTCGCGGGGACGCAGTTTCGAGAGGGCCTCGAGGGTGGCCTTGACGACGTTGGCGTGGTTGTTCGAGCCGAGCGACTTGGCCAGCACGTCGCGGATGCCGACGGCCTCGCAGACCGAGCGGACGCCGCCGCCGGCGATGATGCCGGTGCCGGGCGAGGCCGGGCGGAGGAGGACGCGGCCGCCTCCGAACTCACCGGTCACCTCGTGGGGAATGGTGTTCTCGGCAAGCGAGAATTTCTTCATGGCCTTGCGGGCGGAGTCGGACGCCTTGCGGATGGCTTCGCTGACTTCCTTCGCCTTGCCGAAACCGCAGCCGACGCGGCCCTTGTGGTCACCGGTGACGATGAGGGCGCTGAAGCTGAAGCGGCGGCCGCCCTTGACGACCTTGGCGCAGCGGTTGATGAAGACGACCTTCTCGACGGTGTCGGAGGGTTCCTTGGCCTTGTCCTTGTCGCGACCGAAGTCGCGGCGGCCTGTGTTGCGTGCGTTTGGAGGCATGGGCGTATTTTAGAATTCGAGGCCGGCTTGGCGCGCGGCGTCGGCGAGAGCTTTGACTTTGCCGTGGTATTGGAAGCCGCCGCGGTCGAAGACGACCTTCGAGACCGACTTGGCCATGGCGCGTTCGGCGAGGAGTTTGCCGACCAACTGGGCGTTGGCGACGTTGGCACCGGGCTTGGCCGCCTTTTCCTGGGTGCTGGCGGCGGCGAGGGTGACGCCCTTGGTGTCGTCGATGACCTGCGCACGGATGTGGCAGCCGGAGAAGTTGACCGCGAGGCGCGGACGCTCGGGCGTGCCTGCCACCTTCTTGCGGATGCGCGTGTGGCGGAGCTTGGTCTTGTCGGTTCGTGTCATGGCGTTTACTGGACGGTCTTGCCTTCCTTGCGGCGCACCTGCTCGTCGGAGTAGCGCACGCCCTTGCCCTTGTAGGGCTCCGGCGGGTAGTAGGCGCGGATGTTGGCGGCCACCTGGCCGACGAGCTGGCGGTCGATGCCCTCGACGAGGAGCTTCGTGTTGTCGGTCACGGTGATCTTGATCTCCTCGGGGATGTCGAAGACGACCGGATGGGAGAAGCCGAGCGAAAGGTTTAGTTTCTGTCCCTGCACGGCGGCCTTGAAGCCGACGCCCTGGATTTCGAGCTGGCGGGTGAAGCCGGCGCTGACGCCGGTGACCATGTTGTTGAGGAGGGCGCGGGCGAGGCCGTGGAGGGCGCGGACTTGGCGGCTCTCCGACTTGCGCTCAAGGGTGAGGGTTTCCCCTTCGATGCGGCCCTCGATGCCCTCGGGCAGGCGCCAACCGAGCTTGCCCTTGGGGCCTTCGACTTGGACGGAGCGGTCCGCGCCGAGGTTCACTTTGACCTTGGCCGGAAGGGTGACGGGTTTCTTGCCGATGCGTGACATGGTTTCCTCCTTTACCAGACGTAGGCCAGCAGTTCGCCGCCGACGTTCTGGCGCTTGGCCTCGCGGCCGCTGAGCACCCCGCGCGGGGTGGACAAAATCGAGATACCCATGCCGCCGAGGACGCGCGGGATCTCATCGGCGCCGACATAGCGGCGCAGGCCCGGGCGGCTGACCCGCTTCAGGCCGGTGATGGCCGGGGTCTTGTCGGCGTATTTGCTGACGATGCGAAGCTGCGGGCGGCCCTCCGACTTGACTTCGAAGTCGGTGATGTAGCCCTCCTTCTTGAGGATCGAGGCCACGTCCGCCTTGATGCGCGAGTAGGGCATGGTGAGTTCGGACTTGCCGGCCCGGCTGGCGTTGCGCAGGCGGGTGAGAAGGTCGGCGATGGGGTCGTTGGAAGTCATCAGGCTTTGGTGGCGGCGGGTTTGGCGCGGTCGGTGAAGGGCATGCCGAGCTCGGTGAGGAGGGACTTGGCTTCCTCGTCCGTGCTGGCCGTCGTGACGATGGTCACGTCGAAGCCGACATTGCGCTTGATCTTGTCGAGCTCGATCTCGGGGAAAATGCTCTGGTCGGGCACCCCGAGGGTGTAGTTGCCCTGGCCGTCGAAGGCGCGCGGCGGGATGCCACGGAAGTCGCGGATCTTGGGCAGGGCGGTCTTGATGAGTCGCTCGAGGAACTCATACATGTGGCGTCCGCGCAGGGTGACCTTGGCCCCGATGGGCTGGTCCTTGCGGAGCTTGAAGTTCGAGATGCTCTTCTTCGAGCGGGTGCGCACGGGCGTCTGGCCGGTGATGGTCTGGAGTTCGCCCACGGCGATTTCCAGGGCCTCCTTCGTGTCCTGGGCGGACGCGATGCAGGTGTTGACGACGACCTTCTCGACGCGCGGGACTTGGTGCGGGTTGGCGTAGCCGTGCTTGGCCTTGAGGGCGGGCACGACGCGCGCGTTGTATTCCTTGTAGAGTTCGACTTCCATGGCTTACTTGGCCGCGGCCTTGGCCGGGGCGGACTCCTTCTTGGCGGCTTCGATCCGCTTGACGTTGGAAAGGTGGATGGGGCCTTCCTTCTCGACGATGGCGCCGTTGGGATGCTCCTGGGATTTGCGCGTGTGCTTCTTGATCATGCGCACGCCCTCGATGAGGACCTGGCTTTTGCCGCGGAGCACCTGGAGGACCTTGCCCTCGGCGCCGCGGTGGTTGCCGGCGATGACTTTGACGATGTCGCCCTTGTTGACGTGTGTCTTGACGCGGTTCATAGCACCTCCGGGGCGAGGGAAACGATCTTCATGAAGTTCTTCTCGCGCAGTTCGCGCGCCACGGGACCGAAGATGCGGGTGCCGCGGGGATTGAGGTCCTTGTCGATGATGACAATGGCGTTGGTGTCGAAGCGCAGGGCCGAACCGTCCTGCCGCTTGAGGGGCTGGCGGGTGCGGACGATGACGGCGCGGACGACCTCGCCTTTCTTGACCGTGCCGCCGGCCGAGGCCTCCTTGACGTTGGCGGTGATGACATCGCCGACCGAGGCGTAGCGGGATTTCTTGCCGATGACGCCGATCATGGTGGCCATGCGGGCGCCGGTGTTGTCGGCAACGTCGAGTCGTGAGCGTAGCTGGATCATGGCGCGTTCAGTGCTTCAGGATTTCGACGAGACGCCAGCGCTTCATCTTGCTGAGCGGGCGGGTTTCCATGATGCGGACCTTGTCCCCGGTCTTGGCCTCGTTCTTCTCGTCGTGGGCGTGGAACTTGGCGGTCTGCTTGACGATTTTGCCGAAGCGCGGGTGCGGGACGCGGCTGACGGTGCGGACCACGACGGTCTTGTCCATCTTGTCCGAGACGACCTCGCCGACGACGGTTTTGCGGATCCCGCGGGTTTCTGCGGGGGCTGTGGTGGTGGCGGTGTCGCTCATGGCTTGGCGGTTTTCAATTTGTGCGTGAGGAAGGTCTCCACGCGGGCGGCCTCACGGCGGAGGGTTCGGATGAGGGACGGCTTCTCGAGCTGTCCGCTGCGCTGCTGGAGGCGCAGGTTGAAGATCTCGTGGCGCAGCTCGCGCTTGCGGCCGCGGAGTTCGTCCACGCTGAGTTCGGCGATTTCCTTGGTCTTCATGGCGTCAGGCGGCGTGGTGGCGGGTGATGAACTTGGTGCGGACCGGGAGCTTGTTGGCGGCGAGGCGCAAGGACTCGCGGGCCACGCTCTCCGGGATGCCGTCGAGCTCGAACAGGATGTTGCCGGGGCGGACCACGGCGACCCAGTATTCGGGCGCGCCCTTGCCCTTACCCATGCGGGTCTCGGGCGGGCGCGAGGTGACGGATTTGTCGGGGAAGATGCGGATCCAGAGCTTGCCCTTGCGCTTCATGTTGCGGGTGAGGGCGACGCGGGCGGCTTCGATCTGGATGTTGGTGATCCAGGCGCGCTCGAGCGTCTGGAGGCCGAACTCGCCGAAGTCAATGTTGGTGGTGCGCGAAGCGGTTCCCTTGCGGCTTCCCCGCTGGGACTTCCGGAACTTCACGCGTTTGGGCATCAAGGGCATGGCAGGTGTCTCCTTGGATTGTTAGGCGTTGGCCGGGGCTGGGGCCGGGGCCGGTGCGGCCTCGTCGCGGGTGTTGGTCTTGGCCGGCGCCTCCTCGGCCTTGCAGATCCAGCACTTGATGCCCACGGTGCCGGCGACCGTCTTGGCCTCGGCGAAACCGTAGTCGATCGGCGTGCGCATGGTGTGAAGCGGAACCTTGCCTTCGCGATACCATTCGGTGCGGGCGATCTCGGCGCCACCCAAGCGGCCGGAGCAGCGGATCTTGATGCCGAGGGCACCCTGTTCCATGGCGATCTGGACGGCCTTCTTCATGGCGCGACGGAAGGAAATGCGGCGCTCAAGCTGTCCGGCCACGCTCTCGGCGACAAGCTGGGCGTCGGTCTCGGGCGAGCGGATTTCCTGGATGTCGATCTTGACCTGCTTGTCGCCGCTGATGGCGGAGACCTCGCGGGTCATGTTCTCGATCTCCGAGCCCTTGCGTCCGATGACGAGTCCGGGGCGGGCGGTGTGGATGGTGACGCGGAGGCTGTTCCAGGCGCGCTCGATGACAATCTTGGCAACGGCTGCCTGACGGAGCTTGCCTTTGAGGTAGTCGCGGATCTTGAGGTCGGCGTGGAGGTGGTCGGCGAATGTGGTGCGCGGGGCATACCACTTCGATCCCCAGTCGCGGGAGATGGGGAGGCGGAAGCCGATCGGGTGAACTTTTTGTCCCATGGTGTTACTTGGTTTCCTCCGTGGCGGGGGCCGGGGTGGCGGCCTTCGGCTCGGCGGCCGGCTTCTTGCGGGCGGCGGGTTTCTTGGTGGCTGCCTTCTTGGCCGCCTTTTTGGTCTCGCGGGTCTTAATCTCGATCTCGTCGGTGACGATGATGCGGATGTGGCTGGTGCGTTTGCGGATCGGGCCGGCGCTGCCGCGGGCCTTGGGCTGGAAACGCTTGAAGGTCGGCCCCTCGCCCACGACGGCCTCGCGGACGACGAGGAGTTCCGGGCGGGCTTGGTGGTTGTTCTCGGCGTTGGCCACGGCGCTCTTGAGCG
>CAZSUJ010000016.1:0-54419 GCA_964609925.1 uncultured Chthoniobacter sp.
CATCGAGGCCGCCCTGACGCTCCTCCAGTTGTCCCTGCAACTCCGCCGCCTCGCGGGACAGGGCGGCGGACTGTTCCTCGACGGAGCGGATGCGTTCACCCGCCGTGCCGAGTTCCTGCGTGCGCTGACGGATCGTCTCCTCGAGTTCCTCGATGCGGCCCAAAAGTGGTGCGCGCCGTGCCTGCAGTCCCTCCTCGAGTTGGCGGGCCGCCGCGAGTTGGACGCGAAGCTCATTGAACTGCGCCGCAGCCGCTTCCTCCTCGCCCGCCTCACGCTGCGCGGCCTCCATTGCCGCCGCCGTCTTCTCGGAAGCCTCTGCCGCCTGCTTGCGGCAAGCCTCCACGCGCTCCTGCAACTCGTTCGTGCGCTGTCCTGCCGCGGCCACATCCTGCGCCGCCCGCTCGCGCTCGCGTCCGAGCGATGCCACGCGGTGCTCGGTTTCCTGCAACTCCCGTTCGAGGAGCCCGTGGCTCGCGCGGAATCCGGCAAGGTCGTTCTGCCGCTGGCGCACGTCCGTTCGTGCCGCCTCAAGGGCGTCTTTCTGGCCGTCCCGCGCCGCGAGGACATCCGCCCGCAGCCCTTCCAGCCGCGAAAGCTCGTCACGCAGGTGTCCGAGACGCGAACCGAGGCTGGCGATCTCGTCCCGCCGCTGGAGCGCGGAACTGCTTCCCTCCCCGGCCCGGCCGCCCGTGATGATCCCGGCCGCATCGATCAACTCCCCGTGCTGCGTCGCAAACGCGAAGCCGGGATGCCGCGTGCGCAGTTCGAACGCGTGGTCGAGGTTCGTGGCCAGGGCCACTCCATGCAAAATCGCGCACGCCAGACGGTGCACCTCCGCGCTCTCGCAACGCACCCGGTCGCATGCCCAGCCGAGCGAACCCTCGGGCGCCGGGCCCGGATCCGCCGGACTTGCTTCCTCCGGCGCGGCCAGGCTGGCCCGCCCGAACTTGTGCTCGTAGAGGGCCTCGAGAATCTCGCGGGAGGCGGACGGATTGCTGAGCACGATCGTCTCGCCCCGTGCCCCGAGTGCCGCTTCGATCGCGGGGAGGAATCCCGGCTCGACGCCCAGCAGGCTGCCGAGCATGCCGCGCACGGACGGCTTGAAGTGATCCGGACGGTCCAGCCCGCGCAACACCGCCTGCGCACCGGGCGCGGCGCCCTCGCCTTCGAGGTTCAACTGCTCTAGCACCTCGAGCCGCGCCTCCATCTGCGCGACGGTCTGCTTCGCGGCCGACATCTCGCCCTCGACCCGCTGGCGTTCGAGTTCCCCGCGCTCCAGCGCCGCCTCGGCCGCGTCGAGCGCCGTCTCCGCCGCATGCAGGGCCTCGAGTCCGGCGGCCACCTGCGCAGCCGTTTCCTCCAACCTCCGACGAACGCCCGACTGCTGTTCGAAAAGCTGCCGTTCCTCGCCCTCCAGCGCCTCAAGGCGCTGCTGGGCTGCCTCGCGGCGCGCTTCCAATCCGGCCAGCTCGCCCTGCAGTCGCTGGGATTCGTTCTCCGCGCGGCTGATCTCCGCGCGCAACGCCTCGAGGGATTGCTGGGACGACTCGCGCCGCCCGGCGCTTTCGCGCAACCGCGCCTGCAGCGCGTCCAATTCCGCCGACCGCCCTGCCAATTCCGCCGCGACCTGCGCGACCTGCTCGTCCGTGCGTCCGAGTTCCTCCCGCTGCACCTGCTGCCGCTCGCGGGCTCCGGCGATCTCTGTCTCGCACCGCACCAGCGTCTCGCGCAGTTGTCCGCATGTCTCCTCGTTGTGCGTGACCCGGCTCTGCGCCTGCACCATGCGGTCGCGCAGCGCCTGCATCGACTGGCGCGACGTCTCGACCTGCTGCTCGAGTTCCTCGAGCCGCGCCCGGTGCCCGGCTACGGAGCGCTCGCCTTCCTCCAACGCCGCCACGGCCTCGTGCCAGCGCGCCTCCAGTTTCTCCAACCGCTCCGCGATGCCCTCCTGCTCGCTGCGCAACGCATCGTGCTGGCGCCGCGCGAGGTTCAGTTCGAGCACGCGCAGGTCGTTCGACAATGCCTGATAGCGCCGCGCCTTGCCCGCCTGCCGCTGCAACGAGCCGATCTGCCGTTTGACCTCGCGCATGATGTCGTTCACGCGGACGAGGTTCGCCTCGGTGTATTCGAGTTTGCGCAGCGCTTCCTTCTTCTGCGCCTTGAACTTGGTGATGCCGGCGGCTTCCTCGAAGACCGTGCGACGGTCCTCCGGCCGGCTGCTCAGGATCAGGTCGATCTTGCCCTGCTCCATGATCGAGTAGCTGCTGCGCCCGATGCCCGTGTCCATGAACAACTCATGGATGTCCCGCAGGCGGCACGGCGTCTTGTTCAGCAAATACTCGCCCTTGCCGTCGCGGAAAATGCGCCGCGTCACACACACTTCCTCCCACTCGGTGCCGAGATGCCCGGCGCACCCGCCGAAGGTCAGCGAAACCTCCGCCATCCCCACCGCCGCACGCGAGTCGGTGCCGCTGAAAATGACGTCCGCCATCTCGCCGCCGCGCAACGCCTTGGCCGATTGCTCGCCCAGGCACCAACGGATCGCGTCGAGAATGTTCGACTTGCCGCAACCGTTCGGGCCGACCACCGAGGTGATGCCCTCGTGAAATTCCAGGTGCGTCTTGTTGACGAAAGATTTAAAACCGACGAGATCGAGAGATTTGAGATACATGGGGCAGAGAATCCAGACTGGCATTTTTAGGACGACCCGTGGTGCTTGGCAACCACCGACACCACAAATTGTGGTGCCCGACTCCCCACGCCACTATTCCTAGCCTCATGCCCCCAGAACCCGCGATGCCGCTATCAGCCCTGCCCCAGGCCGACCTCGACCTGCTCTTCGAGTTCCTGCGATTCCCCAGCGTCTCGACCAAGCCCGTCCATACCAAGGACATGCGCGCTTGTGCGGAGTGGCTCTGCGCCCTCCTCGCCCGCGGCGGCTTCAAGTCGGAAGTGGCCGAAACCGGCGGACACCCCGCCGTGCTCGCCCACGGCCCCTCCGTCCCCGGCCGCCCCACGGTCCTCATCTACGGCCACTACGACGTCCAACCCGAGGAACCCCTCTCCGGATGGACCTCCCCGCCGTTCGAGCCCGCGATCCGCAACCACCGCGTTTTCGCCCGCGGTTCCACCGACAACAAAGGCCAGATCCTCGCCCACGTCCTAGGCGCCATCCACATGCTGCGAGATCACGGCGATCTGCCCGTCAACCTCATCTTCCTCGTCGAAGGCGAGGAGGAAACCGGCAGCACGAACCTCGCCGAGTTCATCCGCGCCCGGCGCAATGAACTCCGCTGCGACGTCATCGCCGTCTCGGACACCGGCATGATCGCCGAGGACTATCCCACACTCACGCAGAGCCTGCGCGGCATCGCCGCCATGGAGGTTTTCGTCCGCGGACCTGCGTTGGACCTGCACTCCGGCATCTTTGGCGGCGCCGTCATGAACCCCGCCACCGCCCTCGTCCGCATGCTCGCCGGGTTGCACGACAACGACGGACGTGTCGCCGTCCCCGGGTTCTACGACGACGTCCTGCCGCCCACCCCCGCGGAACGCGAAGCCCTCGCTGCGCTCCCGCTCAGCGAAGTGGACTACCAGCGCGAGACCGGCGTCCTCCTCCTCTCCGGCGAGACCGGCTACAGCTCGGTCGAACGCATCGGCATCCGTCCCACCGCCGAGATCAACGGCCTCACCAGCGGCTACCAGGGCCAAGGAACCAAGACCGTCCTCCCCGCCACCGCCTCCGCCAAGCTCACCTTCCGCCTCGTCCCCAACCAGCGCCCCGACCGCATCCTGAACCTGGTCGAAATCCACCTCGGCAACCTCCTCCCGCCCGGCGTCGAAATGGAAGTCGTCCGCGGCCACGGCGGCATGCCCTACCTCCTCGACCTCCGCACTCCGTGGTGCGCCGCGGCCCTGCGCGCGCTCGAGACCACCTTCGGACGTCCGCCCGCCCTCGCCCGCGAAGGCGGCAGCATCCCCATCGTGCAAACCTTCCGCGATTTGCTCGGGTCGGACACCCTCCTCCTTGGCCTCGCCGCCCCCGACTGCCGAGCCCACGCCCCCGACGAAAATTTTCCCCTCGCCAGCTTCGAAGCCGGCATCCGCCTCCACCAAAACCTGCTGCGCGAACTGGCTGCGGCTGGCTGATCATGGCAAGCAGACGGCATTTCCTTTGTAGGGCTGGCGCCGCGCTTGCGCGTGCGGGTTTTCTGCTTTTCGCCGTTGCGTTGGGGGCACTCGCAGGGATTCTCATCCTTTTCAGAACGGGGCTGTATGCCGGGCACTACGATCATCAGCAGGCGCGCGCGGCCGCCACTTTGCATGCCGTCTATCTGAACCAAGCGGCCTTCGCTGCGATTCTCCGCAATGCAGCGTTGAAGTCGTTGCCGGAGCCTTATCGATTCACGGAGGCTTCAGACTTCGTATCGTCGCGATGGAGACTTGATGAGAGCGGACTTGTGCATTTGGACGACAAAGGAAGGGTCGAGCAGGACATCTCTTGGGATTTCAAGCTGCGTCCAACGCCAACAGCGGAGGACTGGCCTCAGCTTGCCGAAACGCTCAAGACCGCGTTCTCGAACGCCGCCGAGTCCGGAGGCTTTGTGTTGGAGGATGTTCGTTTGCGAGATGATGGACTGATTGAGGTCAGCGCATGGGCGCTGGTGCCATTCGATCACCTCGTGCCTCCGAAACCAGCGCCGGATGGGGTTCTGCGTGATTTGTCCATCTGGCTGGGTTCTCAGGCCCCGCCAAGGGAGCGCTCATACCCCGAACTCTGGAAGCGCTGATGTAGGAGCGGTGCGGACGGGCCGTGGGCAGGGAAAGGGGTCTTTCAGCAATCCTCAACACCGTCCCACTTTACCCTCCAAAAAAGCTCGCACCTGAAGGAACAAACTCAAGGGGCACCCACAGCGGAAGGAGATCTCGCCCAAGTGGATCCCACCTCGGGCGCACCGGGGAGCAACGTCCCGAGCCATGAGCTATAGTGCTGCGGGCAGATCAATGGGGTTCTCGACTTGGAAACCGGCGTCGGCGAAGTCCCTCACGTTGCGCGTATAGAACAGCTTCACCCCGTTGGCCCGCAGCGTGGCGGCGAGGACGGTGTCGTGCGTGCGCTGATACGGATAATCGTGCGCCGAAAGTCTGGTCAGAATGTCCGGGAAGGCGACTGGGAGGTAATGGCAGTGACCGAGCCCAGCCCGGTCCCGCAACTCGCCAACGCGCCGACCGGCATCCGGGGCGGAGAGCGGGAAGCGGAAGACTCGCGGATTGCGCAGCGCCTTGTAGAACTCGAACCACACTTGGTCGGCTACCACCCATTCCCCTCGCTCTTGCAGGGCGCGGTCCATCAAGGCCTTGGCTGCTCCGTGCTCTGGGCAGTCCGCATCGGAGGCGTAGATCAGGACGTTGGTATCGACGCTTTTCATTCGTCGTAGAGCACCTGCTTCAGGTCCTCGGCCGGCACCAGAACCCCACCCCCATGGAAGACGGGAAACTGCTTCACAGCCGGTTTCGGCTCCGGCCACTGCTCGATCATTCGATCAACCGCACGCCGAACCAACTCGCTCACCGGCCGGTCCACTTCATCAGAGATCTCCCGGAGTCGGTCGAGCACGGGCTCGGGGAAAAGAACCTGCATCTTTTGCATGGAACCATGTTAAACATGGATGCTGTCGTGTCAACCGCCCCACAGGATGGTCCATTCTATCTTGGCCGGAGCCCATGCAGATGATTCCAAACGTGGCGGCCGGGGAGGACCGTCTCCAGAGACGGGCCTGGTGGAAGGCGAGTGGCCCCGCGAGCCACAGTGCAGAAAGTGCCCAAGGCAGAAATCGACGCGTCACCTGGTGACTACTGCCCCTCGGTCCTGCCCTCACCGCCGCACCACGCGCAGCCGCAGCCAGCGCCACGGTGCATCGGCGGAAGTGAGGTTGTCCGCCACTTCGAGCACGCCTGCGTCGTCGGTCAATACGGACACGTTGGCCGTGCTCCAGCGCTGGTTGCCATCCGGACCGCCCAGCGCCTCGACGATGAAGTCCACGTCCTGTGCGTGGGGGGACTTTTCAACGCGCATAACCAGCCGCTTCGTGGCCGGGTCCACCCGAAGACCGAGCGGGTTGCGTGCCGACGGCGTCCATGGATCGTGATCGAACGCGTATTCGAGCACGTTCGGCAGGCCGTCGCGGTCGGGGTCGGCTTGCTCGCCGCTGATGACTGCGTCCGTTGCCTGCGCCGATGAGAACCGCGCAGCCCGCCACGCCGGCCACGAGGTTGGCGGCGCGAAGGCTTTGCTCACGATGCCGATGAGCGAGGCGGGATCGTCCGCATTGCGCACATCGGTGGACGCCTCCCAAAACATCACGCCGCCCAGCCCCATCGTGCCGACATAGTCCAACTTCCGCCGCAGGGCGCGCGGACTGTCGTAGCCGATCCACAAATTGCCGTCGTGGTAGTAGCTCGCTTGCGCGGCCTCGTCCCACTTTTCGTTCGCGGGGTTCGCCTGCACGAGCGCGGCGACGGTGCGGTAATCGTAGAAGCCCGGTTCGACGGACAAAGTGCCCGGCCCGGTCCCGGTGGCGCTGCTGAACGGCGTCGGATTGGTCACCCCGATCCACCCGTAGCCGTAGGCCGGGACGCCGAGGACGATCTTCCCCGCGGGCACGCCGCCTGCGATGTATCCGCGCACGGCCTCGTCCACATTGTAGCGCGCGGCGGGATCCGTGGCGCTGCGGAACAGCGGTGCGTTGTGGCCGGTTTGACGCTCGATCCACCGTCCGTGGAAGTCGTAGGTCATGAGGTTGAAGAAATCCAATTGCGCAGCCAGCGGTCCGAGGTTGATCCGCTCGAACTTGTCGAACCCGGCCGGCGTCGCCGCGGTGATCTCGTAGCGTTTTCCGTCGAGCGCCGTCTGCGCGTCGAATTCCGTCCGGATCGCCGCCGCGAGCAGCGCGTAGTTTTCGGCGTCGGCCGGACGCACGTTCGCATTCACGCCGGTGGCAACGACCGGGTATTCCCAATCAAGGTCCACGCCATCGAACCCGTGACGGACCACGAACGCCCGCACGCTCTGCGCGAATTTCTCCCGCGCCGCCGGCGTGGCCGCAACATCCGAAAACCGCCCCGAATCGAACCACCCGCCGACCGCGATAAGGACCCGCAAGTGCGGGTGGGTCGCCTTGAGCCGGGCGTAGGCCCCGTAGTGTCCGCGCACGGTCGCACCCGATCCGTCCGTCCCGACCGGCCGCTCGAGGTCCGCCCAGGAATCAATCACCTCGATTTCCCCCGCCGCGGAAATCCGCGCGAACGCGTGGATGACGTGGGTGAGCTTGGCCGCCGGCAGATTCGCGACTTCGTAGGCCTTCTGGTAGATGCCCCAGCCGGGGAAATAGGCCACGATCCGGCGATCCGACGGAATCACCGCCGACGGTGGGCTTGGCGGCGGAGGCGAACCCCCACCAGGGTCGCCCCCGCCGCTCCCCACGCTCTGTCCGTTGAACACAACGGACGACAAAACCGCGTCGGCGGTCCCGTCCGCCTGCAATCCGAAGGTCACGCTGCCCCCCGCGGGAATGCTCCCGTTCCACGCCTCGTTCGCGAATGTGTAGCGTTGCCCGCTGCGCCCCTGCAGGACGGCGCTCCAGTGGCTTGTCACGGTCCGGGGCAAATCGAACGCCAACGTCCAGCCATTGATCGCCGACCCGCCGGTGTTCGTGATCTTCACGTTGGCGATGAACCCGCCATTCCACGAACTGGTTACGGTGAAGGCCACATCGGCCCCCTGCGCCCTGACCTCGCCGGGGCCGAGGACGTGCAGAAAGGCAAGCGAGGCCAATGCGTAGGCAGCGGCTCGGGCGGATGTGAGGCGGTTGGCTGGGGGCATAAATCGGCGGCGGGCCCAAGGGTCCCACCGCCCAAGTTGGCGGGACCTCTAGCACACTTTTCGCATGCAATCAAACGGCCGTTTGCCTATTTGTGCCAGAGTGGTAGTTTGCTCTGTCTTTTCGGGCATCCCGCTCCCCCTCCCCAACCGAACTTAAACCTGTGGCTCCAAATCCCACCCATACCCCCGTCCTGATCGTCGGCGCAGGCCTCGCCGGCCTTGCCGCCGCGCGTGAGCTCCAACAAGCCGGCCGCCCGTTCCTTGTGACCGAGAAAAGCCGCGGCCTCGGCGGACGCGCCGCCACCCGCCGCTGGGTCCACGGGCCCGTGGATCATGGCGCGCAGTTCTTCACGGTCCGCTCGCCCGAGTTCCGCGCCCAAGTGGACGACTGGCTCGGCCGCGGTATTTGCTTCGAGTGGACAAGGGGCTTTCACCAATGGACGCGGGACGGACTCCAAGAGGAACCGCCTGACCGCCACCCGCGTTTCGCTTGCCACAACGGCATGTCGGTCTTGTCCCGCGACCTTGCCAGCGGTTGCGACGAGCAGATTCTGCGCAACGAGCGGCTGGTCCGCCTCGCGCCCGATGGTGATGTCTGGTCCGGAGAGTTTGAGTCGGGCCGCATCGTCAAGGCGGACACTGTCCTGCTCACCGCCCCCGCGCCCCAGGCCGCGCTGCTTCTGGGTGACGCCGCACCGCAGGCGGCGGCGTCCCTCGCTTCGCATGCCATGTCCCCCTGCCTCGCCCTCGCCGCCCGCTATCCGCGTCAAGGCCTGCCGTGGCGCGGCATCCAGTTCGCCGGGCACCCGGTCCTCTCGTGGGTCGGCCACGACACATCGAAGCGCCCCGACTCGCATCGCGGCTCCACCATCCTGGTCCTCCACGCGAACCCCGAGTTCAGCGAAGCGAACTACACAGCGCCCCCGGAGGAGATGACAGCGGCCATGCTCACCGCTCTCTCCGAAGCCACAGGCATCGACTTCGCCAATCCCACGGAGACGTTTTTCCACCGCTGGCGCTACTCACAGCCGGTCACCCCCGGGAACCCGGCTCCGGCGACGTTGTCGTGGTCCGGGGCGGCTCCGCTGCTTGCCGCCGGGGACGCGGTCGGGGGCGGACGGATCGAAGGCGCATGGCTCTCGGGCCGCGCGGCAGGCCTCGAAATCCTCAACCGCTGACCTGCACCCGTTTTCGTCGGGCCAAGGTAGCGCGCGGTCCCCTCAGAGACCGGGGAAGGTGATGTTCATGTCCGGCCTGCCCGCGGCGGGCCGCGTCATCGCCGCGCACCCATGAAGAGACGCAGGACATACCAGAACATCAGCGCGATGCCCGCGAAAAGCTGGATCGCTGCGGCGACATCCGCATCCGGCGGATAGCTCCGCAGGACACCAGACGTCGTGTAGAGCACGGACCCGCCGGCCAGCAGGACCATGGCCACGGAGAACCACGTGCCGAGTTCGAAGCCGAAGAGCAGCGAGCAGACGATGGCCACTACGCTGAAGATGCCGCCCCAGACAAGAAACGACCGCAGGAAAGAGAAGTCCTTCCGCGTCGCCACCACCACGCCGGTCAGCAGGAAGAAACCGCCCAGCGTGGCTTGAGCGGCGCTGGCGATCACGCCGGGCGCCGCTTGGTCCGCCGCAGCGAGCAACGGGATGAAAATCAGCGCCTGCAGCAGAACATAAAGCACGAAGCCGATGTATTGGAGCGGACGCGACACGGTTGGCACGGCGATCAGCGTGGCGACCCACGAGAGCAGCATGAACCCGCCGAGCACGACGAGCCATGAGACGCCGGACATGAATTGCAGCACGGCTGCGGCGATCCCGCTCTGGAAAAACCAGACCTCCAAGCCGACGAAAAGAACGATCGCCAGCGCAAGTTGCGCGTAAACACGGACGAGGAAGGAACCTTGGGCGCGGGCCTCAAGACCAGCCACAGGAGCAGAGTAGGAGGAATCCATCCGCACAGATTAAGCCGACGGGGCGAAAAGAAAACGCCCAACCTCGCCCCCGCGCCGACCGCCGCTGTCTTTGCCTTTTCAATCCGCCCGCAGGCTGGTTATCTCGCAGGACCATGGACGTTGAAATCCTCGCCCGGATCCAATTCGCGTTCACGGTGATGTTCCACTACATCTACCCGCCGCTGAGCATCGGCCTGGGCGTGATCCTGGTCATCATGCAGGCCATGTGGCTGCGGACGGGCAATGTGCGCTACCACAACTTGGCGCGTTACTGGACGCGGGTCTTCGGCCTCACCTTCGCCATCGGCGTGGCCACGGGCATCGTGCTGGAATTCGAGTTCGGCACGAACTGGGCGACCTATTCGCGGTTCGTCGGCGACGTCTTCGGCAGCGCCCTCGCCGCCGAGGGCATCTTCGCGTTCTTCCTCGAGTCGGGTTTCCTCGCCATCCTGCTCTTCGGCTGGAACAAGGTCGGCCCGAAGATGCACTTCTTCGCCACCGTCATGGTCTGCCTCGGGGCGCACTTCAGCGCCGTCTGGATCGTCGTGGCCAACTCATGGATGCAAACGCCGGCCGGTTTCTCGATTGAATACCGCGGCGAGATCATGCCGCCAGGGTTCGTGCCGACAGCGGACCAGATCCTCCACTCGCGCGCGGTGATCGACGATTTCTGGGCCATGGTCTTCAACCCCTCGTCGATGGACCGCCTGTCGCACGTCCTCGTCGGTTGCTGGCAGGCTGGCGCCTTTCTCGTCATCAGCATCAGCGCGTTCTACCTCCTGCGCGGGCGGCACAAGGAGTTCGCCGTGTCCTCGCTCAAGATCGGTCTGGTCGTGGCCGCCATCGCCTCGCTCCTGCAGTTGGCCACCGGCGCGAAGTCGGCGGACGGCGTGACCAAAAACCAGCCGGCCAAACTCGCGGCGATGGAGGGGCTCTTCAAGACGCAGTCCTGGGCGCCCATGGGGATCGTGGGCTGGGTGGACATGGAGAAGGAGGAAACCTACGGGCTGAAGATTCCCGGCATGCTGAGTGTGCTTGTCGGCAACTCGCCCGACACCGTCGTGACCGGCCTCGATGCGTTCCCGAAGGAGGACTGGCCCCCCGTGCAGCCGGTTTACCAGTTTTATCACATCATGATCGCCATCGGCATGGCGCTCATCGGCATCGCTTGGCTTGGGATGTTCCTGTGGTGGCGCGGGTGGCTCTTCAATCTCTCGCTCCCCCTTGTTCGCGCCTACTACTGCATCCTCGTGCTCTCGGTGCTCGGGCCGCAGATCGCCAACCAGGCGGGCTGGTTCACCGCGGAAATGGGCCGCCAGCCGTGGATCGTCTACGGGATCATGCGGACATCGCAGGGCCTGTCGGAGGTCGTCAACGCCAACCACGTTCTGGCCTCGCTCATCATGTTCACTTTCATCTACTCGCTCCTCTTCGCCGTCTTCATCTACCTGCTGACGCGTAAGATCCAACGAGGGCCGGATCACGAGGAGGACAGCGAGGAAATGCCGGCAAGCTGGGTGGCGCTGATGGAGCGGCGCAAGGGGCAGGCGGCCGGATCCGGGAGATAGATGGCCATGGAACCCGGCACCATTCCCTCGGTCTTCGGCATGGAACTGAACGCCATCTGGTTCGTCCTCGTCGGCGTGCTCTTCACCGGCTACGCCATGCTCGACGGCTTCGATCTCGGAGTCGGCACGCTGCACCTCTTCACGCGGAAGGACGAGGACCGGCGCATGTTTCTCAACGCGATCGGCCCCGTGTGGGATGGCAACGAGGTTTGGCTGGTCACCGGAGGTGGCGCCCTCTTCGCCGCCTTCCCCGATGTCTACGCCACCGTGTTCTCCGGGTTCTACCTGCCGTTCATGGCCTTGCTGGCGGCGCTCATCTTCCGCGCGGTCGCCATCGAGTTCCGCAGCAAGGAGTCGTGGACTTGGTGGCGGAGCATGTGGGACACCGGCTTCGCCATCGGCAGCGTCGTCTCCAGTTTCCTCATCGGCGTCACGATGGGCAACATCCTGCAGGGCATCCGACTCGACGAGCGCGGGGAGTATGTGGGCGGCTTCTTCGCTCTGCTCAATCCCTACGCCATCCTCCTCGGCCTGACCACCATCGCGCTCTTCGCCATGCACGGATCGATCTACCTCGTGATGAAAACGGAGGGCGAACTGCAGCAGCGTGTCCGTGGTTGGGTCAATCGCACGATCGGCATCTTCCTCGCCTTCTACATCGTCCTCAACGTGAGCACGCTGGTCTACGCCCCTCACCTGCTGGAGACGCTGCGCGCGCGGCCTTGGCTGCTGGCCGTGTTCGTGGTCAATGTCCTGATCGTCCTCAACATCCCGCGGGAGAACCACAAGGGGAACGAATTCCGCGCCTTCCTCTCGTCCTGCGCGGCCATGGCGACGCTCATGATGCTGTTCGGCCTCACCGTCTATCCGAACATGGTCCTTTCCATGCCGAACCCGGAAAACAGCCTGACCATCTACAATGCCGCCTCCACGGAGAAGACGCACATGATCATGCTGATCATCGCCGTCATGGGCATCCCGGTCGTCATGGCCTACACGGCGAGCGTCTACTACATCTTCCGCGGCAAGGTGAAGCTCACCCCGCACAGCTACTGAGCTGAACTCAGGCGGCGGACGGCCGCCGCGTGTGCTTATCCATCAGGCGGTGCAGCCGCATGAAGGCCCGTCTTGCCGACTCGACGTCCTGCTCGCCGGCGAGTCGCTTGGCGCAGGAGGAAATCTGCGGATTCGACTCTTGGAACGCCCGCTCGATCACCGCCGCCTGCTCGGCCACGCCGTCCAGCGACCCGCGCGTAAGTGTCTCTCGAATCGCCTCGTAGGCGCCGGCGGCGGAGACAACCTCGGGCGGGAGTCCCGACAACTCCTCGGCCGCGAGGAAGGGACAGGCCGGCAGTTCGTGGTCTTCCCCCTGATGCAGCCACGGTCCGAGGAACATGGCTGCCCCCGTGCCGAGCAGGAAACACACGAGACCGACGGTGAGCAGTCGCCCGAACATGAGGCGGCGGCTCAGGCCGCGGAGCGTCCGCGGACGATGAGCCGGGCGACTGCAAGGTCGGACGGCCAGGTGATCTTGCCGTTCCACTCCGGCGTTTCGACGAGTGCGACCGGCGCGCCCGCGGCCTGCACCGCGGAAGTCTCGTCGGTCACGTAACCTCCAGTCGCGATCACCTCGTCGTAGGCGTGACGCAGCAATTCGGCGCGGAAAATCTGCGGCGTCTCGACGGCCCAGAGCTTGGCGCGATCCACCGACTCGATGATGAATCCCTCGTCATTGATCCGCTTGAGGGTGTCGGTCACCGGGCGCGCGCAGGCGGCGGCGCCGGTGTTGTGCGCGGCCTCGAGGCAGCGCTCGATGGTGGCGCAGGTCACGAGCGGACGCGCCGCGTCGTGCACCGCGATCATGGACGCATCGGGAGGAACGCAGTGGAGTCCCTCGGCGACGGAAAGATGACGATGGGCCCCGCCCTCGACCACGGCACGAAGCTTCTCCGGGGCTGCGGCCCGCGCGATCTGTTCGAGTTCTTCGCGGGCGCTGGCCGAACAGACCAGCACAACCGCATCGACAGCCTTGCAGTCATTGAAAGCCGCGACGCTCCAGGCCAGCACGGGGCGTCCGTCCAGATCGGCGGTCAGCTTGTTGAAGCCCATGCGCCGGCTGGAACCGCCGGCGACAATCACGGCCCAGACCGAGCCCTTTTTCGCTGTGCGGGACTTAGCCAAGCTGTTTCTGGACCTCCGCGTTGACAGATTTGCCATCCACCCGTCCGGCTGCCTTGGCCATCACCGCCTTCATCACGGCGCCCATCTGCGCCTTGCCGGTGGCTCCTGTTTCGCCGATGGCTTCGCGCACAAGTGACTCCAACTCCGCGGGCGACAGGGCCGCCGGGAGGTAAGCCTCCAGAAGCACGATCTCCGCCTGCTCGGACGCCGCTTGCTCGGGGCGGCCGCCCTTGACGAATCCCTCGACCGCGTCCTGACACTGCTTGATCCGCTTGCGGACAACGGAAATCACCTCGGCATCCGGAAGTTCCTCCTCGGGGGCCTGGCCCTTCTCGATGGCGGCATACTTCAGCGATGACTTGAGCATGCGCAGGGAGGAGAGCCGCGCGGCGTCACGTGCCCGCATGGCGTCCTTCACATCTTCGTCGATTTTGGAGCTGAGTCCCATGCCGGAAGGCTAGTTTTTCGGCCCCGCCGCGGCCAGCGATTTCCTGACCCGCCATTGCCCGGGGCGGCCACAACCACTAGCTTGGAGCGCTCATGACCACCGGGCCCGGCAAGATCCCCGTCCTCGGCACGCCCGTGGCGGTGGTGGATTACGACTCGGCTGTGAATGCCTCCATGGAGCTCGCGAGGCGGCCCCGCCCGGGGGCCGTGGCCGCGAGCAACACGCACATCGTCGCCCTAGCGCGGCAGAAGCCCGACTTCGGCGACGTGATGCGGAAGTTCGATCTCGTGCTGCCGGACGGCATGCCGCTGCGTTGGGCGCTCAACGCCAAGGGGGCCGGCCTCACCGACCGTGTTTACGGGCCGTATTTCATGGAGCGACTCGTGCGTGCGACCCCGCGGCCTTGGAAGCACTTTCTCTTCGGCGGAACCCAGACCACGCTCGACGCGCTGGTCGCCCGGCTTCGCGAGTTGCAGCCGGACGTTGAGATCGTCGGGACGCTCTCGCCTCCCTTCCGGAAGTGGACGGAGGAAGACGAGGCGTCTTTCGCGGCGGAGATCGCGGCTGCCAAACCGGATTTCGTGTGGGTGGCTCTCGGCGGGGAGAGGCAGGAGCGCTGGATCACGGCCAACTTGGGGCGTCACCGTCGCGGGGTCTTCTTCGCCGTGGGCGACGCGTTCGCGCTCTTGGCCGGAGAGCGCGCCTTCGCGCCGGAGTGGATGCAGCGCCTTGGCATCACCTGGCTCTACCGACTTGTCCAGGAACCCCGCCGCTTGTGGCGCCGCTACACGCGCTTCAACACGCTCTTCGTCTATTACTCGCTGCGCGATGCCTTGCTCGGTCCACCCCGCCGGCGCGCACCAGGCACGCTGCCCCGTGTCGCCTTCCTCGGATCCCGCGGGGTGCCCGCGCGCTACTCCGGGTTCGAGGTCGTGGTCGAGGAACTCGGACGGCGCCTCGCCGCGAACGGATACGAGGTCACGGTCTACAACCGACTCCCGCACTTCTCGCCACCCGGCGCGGTCTGGGAAGGCATGCGCATCGTCGGACTGCCGACCATCCGCACGAAGAACCTCGACACCATCGTCCACACGACCCTCTCGATGCTCCACGCCCTCAGGCAGCGCTACGACATCATCTACCTCTGCGGCGTGGGCAACGCCATACTCGGCCGCCTGGCCCGCGCGGCGGGGATGAAGGTTGTCATCAACGTGGACGGCGCGGACTTCCGCCGCAAGAAGTGGAGCTGGTTCGCCCGGACATGGCTCCGGCGCAGCGAGCGCTGGGCCATCCGCTCGGCCGACTGCGTCATCGCCGACAACGCCAGCATCGCCGACCGCTACGAGCGCGACTACGGATTGCGTCCGGAACACCTCGCCTACGGCCTCACCGTTCGTGACGAGCCCATCTCATGCGGAGAACTCGCGCGGTGGAACCTGCGCCCCGGCGGCTACTTCCTCTTCGTCTCGAGGCTCACACCGGAGAACGAGGCTGCCTTGCTGCTCCGCGCCTACCGCAGGCTTACCGATCCCCTTCCGCTTGTCCTCGTGGGCGGCGACCCCTACGAGCACGCGTATCGCCGTCGCTTGCAGGCCCTCGCAACCGACCGCGTGATCTTCACCGGCCAGCGTTTTGCCGACGCCTACGTCGAGCTGAGCCAGAATGCACTCGCTTTCGTCATGCCCGCCACGATCGAGGCGACCCGACTCGTCTTGCTCGACCAACTCGGCATGGGCAAGGCGATCATCTACAATGACTGCCCCGCCACGCGCGAAGTGCTAGGCGAGTCGGGCCTGCCCTTCGGGCCTGATCGTCCCGAGGAGGCGCTCGCCGAGGCGTTGCAACACGCACAGGCCAACCCTGAGGAGTGTGCGGCCGCCGGCCGCCGCGCGCGCACCCGGGCGGAGTTGTTCCGTTGGGAGACAGTCGTCGCACGCTACGAGGGTATATTCGACCGAGTCCTGGGCCAGAAATGACCATGCGCCTTTCCGTCGTCACCCCCTCGCTGAACCAAGCTCGCTTCCTGCCCGAGTGCCTCGCCTCGGTGCGCGAGAGTGCCGCGAACGCAGCGTCACACGAGGTCGAGCACATCGTCATTGACGGGGGCTCCGACGACGGAACGATCGATGTCCTGCGCGGGCAGCCGGATATCCGCTGGGTGTCCGAGCCGGATGACGGCCAGTCTCAAGCCATCAACAAGGGGCTCGCCATGGCCACGGGCGAGATTCTCGCTTACCTCTGCGCGGATGATCTCTACGAGCCCTGTGCTGTGGCGCGTGTGCTCGACGCCTTCGCTACCCATGAGGAAGTTGATGTCATCTACGCTGACTACTTCTTCCTTGAGGGCGCTTCCGGACGCAAACGCGGCAAATCCGCCGCCCGTTTCGACCCCGCCCGAATCCGGGAGCACAATCCGCTCGGTCAACCAGCCGTCTGGTGGCGGCGGCGCGTGACCGAGAACTTCGGACCGTTCGACGAGTCGCTCCGGTTTTGCATGGATCATGAGTATTGGCTTCGGCTGGGCACGCGGGTGAACTGGCTGCACATCCCCGAACCGCTCGCCTGCTCGCGGCTCCACGCGGATGCGAAGACTAGCCGGCACTTGTCCGCCGCATGGTGGGAGACCGCACGTATGCTCACGCGCGACGGTTGGCGGGCGAAACCTTGGTGGGACGCCGTGGCCATGTCCCTCTGGGGGCGACACTATTACCGGCTGAAGCGAATGTGGTTCACCCGATGAAACCGCGTCTGCTCATCGTCGAGTTGCACCACCTGGGCGACGCGGTGCTCAGCCTCCCCTTCGTGCGCGCGGCCCAGCGGACGCATGATGTTCACGTGCTCTGCCGGCCGGCGACCCGCGCCGTTTACGATCTGCTCCCCACCCCGCCAAAGGTGCACGCATGGGATCCGCCTTGGGCAGACGGACGTCTTTGCGGGGCGCGAGAGGCCGTGGAGGCCGCTCGAATGCAGGGGTGCGTGTTGCGGGCGCTGGAGTTCGAAACCGCCGTCTGCGCTTGGGCTGACTCGAGGGCCGCCCTGATTCTCGCCGAGACGAGGGCTGCGCGGCGCATCGGGTTCCCAATGACCCGGGCCAACTACTACGCCGCGGACATTCCTTGGCGGCGCCGGAATCTGTCGCGCGGGCGCCTCCTCGCTTGGTGGTGGGATGCGACCCACCGCGCCTGGCCGGCTCTGACGCATCCCCTCCATCGAAAGTCGCCCACCCAGTCGCACCTGAGTTGCTGGGAACAGATTGGCGAGGCCGCCGGCACGGGCTCCGACGAAAAGGCTCCGTGGTTTCTCGCGCCGGAACCCGTGGCCGGCCTGATGTCATTCAAGCGGTCGGCGCGCGCGGCCGGACGTCAGATCCTCGCCGTCCACGCTCATGCGCGCCTCGGCAGCAAGCAGTGGCCGCTCGAGCGCTGGCGGGAACTGCTCATGCGGCCGGATGTGTGCGACGCTTTTAGCATCTTGGAAATCGTCCCTCCCCTCGCCGCGTCGGGGGTTGCTGAGGCGTCGGAGCGCGTCGAAACCCCGGATCTGCCCGCGCTGGTGAGCGCTCTGGCAATCGCGGACACCGTGCTCTGCCACGATTCGCTCCCCGCGCACCTCGCCGCGGCGCTCGGCAAGCCGGTGGTGACGATCTTCGGATCGGGCGATCCCGATTGGTTCGCGCCATGGGGCAACCGCGAACGTGTCGTCCGCAGCCGCGCCTGCCCCTTGCACCCTTGCATCGACCACTGCGGCATGGACCGCTACCTCTGCCTCGAGACGATCAAGTTGGATGACGTGGCCGCACAGTTGGCCCTCCTTGCCGCAACAAAGCCATGAGAGTTCTCATTCTTGGCGCAGGCGGCCTGCTCGGTCGGCATCTCGCGTCCGCCTTTGCCGACAGCGATGCAACGGCTCTGTGCCGCACCGAGGGGGATATCACGGACACGGCGCGCATGGATGCGCTTTTCGGCGAGCCTTGGGACGTGGTCATCAACGCCGCCGCGATCTGCGACTTCGATGCATGCGAACGCGACCCTGCCGCGACCGGGCGCGTCAACCACGACGCGCCCCTCTACCTCGCCGAGCGCTGCCATCGCAGTGGTGCGCTGTTCGTGCAGTTCAGCTCCGACTACGTGTTCGCGGGCGACGAGGACCGCGTTCTATCGGAGTTTGATGAGACGCAGCCCCTTTCCGTTTACGGAGGACAGAAAGCGGACCTCGAGCGCTCACTGCCGGCGGCCTGCCCGCGAAGCCTTCTCCTTCGCATCGCCTGGCTCTACGGCAACGGCGGCCGGACTTTCATGAGCATGATGCCGCGCCTTCTCGCTCGTGAGGAAACCCTCCGCGTCGCCTCGGGCAAGCGGGGGCGTTGTCTCTACGCGCCGGACGCCGCGGCTTGGGTGCGGCGGCTTGTCGATGCTGGGCAGACCGGTCTCTTCAACCTCGCGAACACCGGGGACACGTCGTGGGAGGAATTCGCCCGCGCCACCCGCGACGAAATGGAGGCCCTCGGCCTGCAACCGCGTTGCCGTGACATCGTCGAGGTGCCCTTCGCTTCGCTGGGGCCGAACTGGACCAAGCGGCCGCGCTTCTCCTGCCTCGACACCACGCAACTCGAACGCCTCGCGCCGCCCGGGCCGCGTCCATGGCGGGAAGCCCTCAGAGACTTCGTTGCCGGGGAGAAATCGTTTGCCGCTGCGCTGCCCCTGTGAAAACTTCACCGCCTCCGTCTCCATGAACACGCCCGCCCAGACCCGCGAAGCCCCGTGGCGATCCCTGCTCGCCCCGGCCAATATCTTTGCTGCGCTGGCTGTCGTGGCCGCGTTCGTCGCCCTCTTCGGCTGGTTTCCGTATGCCTCGGGCTACGGCGCCGCGCGCGTGAGCGTGTTCCAATTCATGGCGTATGTGTGGAACAATCCCGAGTGGGAGCACTGCTGGCTTGTCCCCTTCGCCGTCGCCGGGCTCGTCTTTTACCGTCGCAAGCACCTCGCCGAACAACCCGTGCGCGGGGCCTGGACCGGTCTTGCCGCGCTGGTGCTGGGGTTCCTCGCTTACTGGATCGGCTACCTCGCGGACAATGTTTACGTCGGCTACATGGCGCTGCTCGCCTTCACCGGTGCGGCGGTGCTCTGGATGCTCGGATGGTCATGGCTCCGCTCGCTGCTTTTTCCCATCGCGTTCCTTGCGTTCATGTTCCCGCTGCCGTTCATGGACAACTTCCTCGCGTTCCCCCTGCGCATTTTCATGTCCACCGTCAGCGTGGCCTTCCTCAACCTCGTCGGCTTGGCCTGCTTGCAGAGCGGCACCGCCATCGTTTCCGCGCCCGACTTCGCGGCCGGCCTGGCGGCGGGCGAGCGTTTCGCCGTCGATGTGGCCGATCCCTGCAGCGGAATCCGCTCCCTTTTCGCGCTGATGATGGTCAGCGCGCTCTACGGCTACATCGTGATGGATCGTCCGTGGCAGAAATGGATCGTCTTCCTCTCATCCGTCCCCCTCGCCGTCGCGGGTAATTTCGCCCGCATCATCATGCTCACCCTCGGCACGATCACCATGGGACCCGAGACCGCCATCGGATCGCTTGAAGAACCCACGTTCTTCCACATGGCTTCGGGATTCCTCGTGTTCGCCGTCGCACTGGGCGGCATGCTCCTGATCGGCTGGTTTCTCCAGCGCTTCACCCCGAAAGCGGAGGGCGACAAACCATGAGCGCGCCATCACACATCCCATGGTGGCGGGCCGCCGTCGTCCTCGTCCTGGCCGGCGCCACCATCGTGCTCTGCCGCGAAAGCGCCCCTCCCAACGTCGCGCCCGAGGCGGGCGTCGTCATGGACCTGCCCACGCTGATCGGAGAATTCTGGGGAACCGACGAGCCGATTTCTCCGAGCGAACTGGCGCTCCTGCCCAAGGACACCGAGTTCGAGAAGAAAGTTTACCAGGATATGACCGGCAACTCCCTCACCGCGCAGATCGTCCTGAGTGGCGGAGAGAAACGGAGCATCCACCGCCCCGAGGTCTGTCTGCCGGGCCAAGGCTGGACCGTGCAGGCGGGCGAAGTGCTCCCCGTCACACTCGCCAACGGCCGCGTCATCGAGGTGATGAAACTCACCTTGAACCGCGAGATCGAGGTTGCCCCGGGTGACCGCCGCAATCTCAAGAGCTACTTCCTCTACTGGTTTGTGGGCAAAGACACGACCACCCCCCACCACTTGGTGCGCTTGGCCAAGACCAACTGGGACATGGTCGTCCGCAAACTCCAGCACCGCTGGGCGTATGTCATCGTCAGCGCCCCCGTGCTCGAAGGATTCCGTCCCGGTGCCCAGACCGACCAGCAGACTCTGGACATGCTCAAGGATTTCATCCGGCAGGCGGTGCCCGAGTTCCAGATTTCCGAGATGCCCTCGGACGCGCGTCCGCCAGCCTAACCGGTTGCGCAGTTGACAGGAGAGCGTGCGGCCTTACGTTGAGCCCATGAGGTGGGCTCTATTGCTGGCCGTTGCGATTTCACTCGCAACGACGCCGTTCGCCCCAGCCTCGCTCCCGAGCGGCGGTTGTCTCGACGAATGCTGCGCCCAAACGCAGAATTGCTGCACAACCGCCTGCCCGTGTCCCGTGAGTTGTGTCATGCCGGCAAGCGCCACGGCACTCGTGCCGCCCGCCGCCAGACTCCCTCTGCTCGAATCATGCCCCCGCCCCGCTCCGCGTCTTGCGGACGAATGGGCTGCCGCGCTGTCCGAGCGTCCTCCCGTGCCTCCGCCGCGAGCCTGAGCCTGCTCCAGCGTCGGTCCCGGACACAACTGTGCCCGGGGGTTCTTCAGTGCAATTTCAACGGAGGATTATCCAATGAAAGCTCTCATCATCGCTGTGCTGGCTCTTGCCACGGTGGCCGTTACGGCCTTCGCGGCGGCACCCGCCTGCGCCTGCAAGGATTGCGGCAAGTGCTGCCCTTGCGAGTGCACCGCTGGCTGCTGCTAAGGCATCGGCCAGTCTGAATCAGCGCGCGCCCCGTGAGAACGGGGCGCGCGTCTTTTCCGGGAGGCTGACCTGCGGCGAACTCAGGCGAGCAATCCCCGGGGCACCGCTTCAACCGGCACTCCCTCGAATGCAGGCATCTGCTGCGCCCGGATCGCGTGGTGGATCGCCTCGCCGGTCGCCGGGGATGCGAGTCGCACTGGCCCCCCGCCCGCCCCGAACGCCGCCACCGCGTCGCGGATGGCCTCGCGCACTGAGATGGCGAGCATGAACGGTGGCTCTCCGACCGCCTTGGTGCGGTGGATCGTCTCCTTCGGGTTGGGCGCGTTCTCGAGGAATCGCACCCGGAAGTCCCGCGGCATGTCCCCGACGGCAGGAATCTTGTAGGTGTCTGGCGAGTGCGTGAGCAGGCGGCCCTCATGGTTCCACACCAACTCCTCCATCGTGAGCCAGCCCATGCCCTGCACGAACCCGCCCTCGATCTGACCGCGGTTTATCCCTTCGTTGATGGACTGACCGACATCGTGAAGGATGTCCACCCGCAGCAAATTCATCTCGCCGGTGAATCTATCCAGCTCGACCTCGCTGACCGCGGCGCCCACGGCGAAATAGTAGAAAGGATGACCGCGTCCCGCCTCACGGTCCCAGTGGATCTCCGGCGTGCGGTAGTAGCCGGTGGCCGAAAGGCTGATGCGGCGCATCCACGCTGTGCGGACCAGGTCAGCGAAAGCCAGCGAAACGCCGGGCTCGCCACGGCGAAAAATCCGCCCGTCGCAGAACTCGACGTCTGCCTCCGGGGCCGCGTTTTCCGCCTTGGCGCTAAGCAGTTCCGCCGCCAGCGGCCGCAGCCGTTCGGTGATCTTGCGACAGGCATCGAGCACGGCCATGCCGTTCATGTCCGTTCCACTCGAGGCCGCTGTGGCCGAGGTGTTGGGCACTTTGTCGGTCGCGGTGGACATGACTCGGATCTTGTCCGACGGCAGGCCGAGCGCACGCGACGCGATGGCGAGGATGTTCGTGTTGATCCCCTGGCCCATCTCCGTGCCGCCGTGGTTCACCTGCGCCGATCCGTCGCTGTAGACGAGCACCAGCGCGCCGGCTTGGTTGAGCATGGTGTTGGTGAAGGAGATGCCGAACTTGACCGGCGTCATCGCGATGCCGCGCTTGCGGTGAGGACTGCGCGCGTTCCATGCCGCGATCTCCGCACGCCGCACGTCCAGCGCCGATGACTCCTTGAGCTGATGCCACACCTGCTGGATGCGGTTGTCCTCGATCTCCTGTCCGTAGTGGGTCGTATTGGTCTCGCCCGTGCCGTGGTAAAGATTGCGCTCCCGCACGACCTCTGGCGGCAAACCGAGACTCCGCGCCACCCGGTCGAGGATTTCCTCGATGATGAGCATCCCCTGCGGTCCTCCGAATCCGCGGAATGCCGTGTTCGATGCGAGGTTCGTCTTCACGACCTGCCCGCGCAGTTCGACATTGGGGATGAAGTAGCAGTTGTCCGAGTGGAACATGGCCCGGTCCGTCACCGGCATGGACAGATCGAGCGTCCACCCGCCATTGGAGTAGAGCGCCGCCTGCAGCCCGATCAGACGCCCTTCGTCGTCGTGGCCGACCGTGAAGCGCGCCAGGAACGGATGCCGCTTGCCCGTGAGCATCATGTCCTGATCGCGATTGTATCGCACCCGCACCGGACAACCCGTCTTCCGCGCGGCCAACGCCGCCATGGCGGCCAGCGCCGCCGCCTGCGTCTCCTTGCCGCCGAATCCGCCGCCCATGCGCGGACAAGACACCACCACATCTCCAGCCGGCAAGTTGAGCACATGCGCCACGCCGTGCTGCACCTCGGTCGGATGCTGGGTGGAACTCGTCACATGCACCGTGCCGTCCTCGCCGGGCTCGGCGTAGGCCGCGTGCATCTCCAGATAGAAATGGTCCTGCCCGCCCAACGCGAACTCGCCCTGCAGCACGTGCGGCGCCTCAGCCAGCGCCGCTGCCACGTCGCCCCGGCGCATGAAGTTCGGCTCGGAATGGAAACTTCCCTTCGCGATCCCGTCCTCGATCGTCAGCACCGGTTCGAGCGCCTCGTATTCAACCTCCACAGCCGCCGCGGCCGCGCGGCAATGATCCGCGGTGTCGCCGACCACGAGAGCCACAATCTGCCCGTGGAATTGGACTTCCGCTGAAGCTAACAACTCCTCGTCGTGCCGCACCGCACCCACATCGTTCAAGCCCGGCACATCCTCGGCCATGAGCACCGCGTGGATACCTTCCATGGTCCGGGCTCTGGCCGCGTCGCGTCTGATGATTCTCGCGCGGGCGTGCGGGGCCGTGACCGGCCAGACCTCGAGAGCCCGGCGGCTTCGCAGCGCCATGTCGTCCGTGTAGAGCGCCTCGCCCGTGACGTGCTTGTGCGCACTCTCGTGCGGGAGCGGACGGTCTTGCGGCACTACCGGCTCCGGCAAGGGCGCGGCGTCTTCACGCCACACCGGTTCGTGGAAGAACTTGCGGAGCAAATCCCCCACCAACGCAGCCCGGTAGTCGGCGCTGCCTCGCGCGTCGCTGATCGGCCGGAATTCGGTGGCCAGCACCCGGCAAGCCTCCTCAACCGTGCGCTCATCCCAGGGCTTGCCGACGAAGAACTCCTCCGCCTTGCGCGCCCGGGCCGGAGTCGCCGCCACACCTCCGAACGCGAGACGGCACGCTGCGACCCGGCCAGCCCCATCGGTTTCAACCGAGAAGCACCCGGATACCGTGCTGATGTCCATCTCCCGGCGCTTGGAAACCTTGAACCAATCGCATTTGCGGGTGCGTCCGCCCGCCGGCGCATTCGTCGGCACCACCACCTCGAGAAGGATCTCATCATCCGCCAGCGCGGTCTTCCGATAGCCGACGAAGAAATCCGCCAGCGGAACCGTGCGCCGTCCGCGCGGGGAATCGAGCACCACATCAGCATCCAGGGCGAGGAGAACCGGAGCCGAATCGCCGATGGGCGATGCTGTGACGAGGTTGCCGCCCAGCGTCGCGCGGTTCCGGATCTGCCGCGAACCGAAAACCCAGAGCATCTTCGCCCACGCCGGAAAATCCTCCGCCACCGCCTCGCCCAACCTCGTGAGCGTCACCGCGCCGCCGATGCGCCACGCACCGCCCGTCTTCTCCAGCCGCTGCAACTCCGCCACGGCCTCGATGGAAATCAGCACCGGGAACCGGCGGAAGCGCTTGCTCACTTCAAGGCCCAACTCGGTCGCCCCGGCAATCAGCCGCGCCGTCGGATGCTCCGCACGCAGCCGGTGCAATTCGGCAAGCGTTGCCGGACGGAAAAACTTCTCGCCGCACGCCTCGTGCGCCGCGCTGTCCAGCGAAGCCGCCGGTCCGCAGGCTCGCGGCCCGAACAAATCCTGCGCCGCCGACTCCGCCTGCGCCCAAGCCTCGAGTGCAGCCTGGCGGATCGGACGGTATCCCGTGCACCGGCAAAGGTTGCCGCAGAGTTGGTCGCTCAACTGCCAGTCGCGGCGGAGATCGTCGCGGTGATAGCCCTCGAACAGCGACATGATCACACCGGGCGTGCAGTAGCCGCATTGCGACCCGTGGTTGGCCACCATGCATTGCTGCACCGGGTGGAGCGACTCGCCGGCCAATCCCTCCACGGTCACCACCTCGCGCCCGTGCATCAGCGCCACGGGCGTGAGGCAGCTGTTGAAGGCTCGCCACACCGCGCGGCCTTCCGCATCGCGGTCGAGCATCGCCACAGAGCACGCTCCGCAATCGCCCTCCGCGCAACCCTCCTTGGAGCCCGTGCGGCCCGTCGCCCGCAGCCAATCGAGCAGCGGCGTGTTCGGTGCCACATCGCGCAGGTCAACCCTGCGCCCGTTGAGCGTGAAGGAAAGCTGTGGGTCCATTTTTTACAAGCAGGCAACTTGTTACTGTCCGCCCCGCGAGTCCAGCCGGATGCACGGAAAACTTGCGCTGTCCCCGACCCGCGATAGACTCCCCGCCATACGCTCGGGTGGTGAAATGGCAGACACGTGCGTTTGAGGGGCGCATGCCGCAAGGCATGGGGGTTCAAGTCCCCCCCCGAGCACCACTTCTCTCCGCGGCCCCTCGGCCGCGGCCTCTTTTATGAAAACACGCCAGGAAACCGACACGATGGGGGCCATCGAGGTCCCAGCGGACCGCTACTACGGAGCCCAAACCGCCCGCTCCCTCCACCACTTCGACATCGGAGACGACACCAAGCCCCGCGAACTCGTCCGCGCGCTCGGCGTCCTCAAGAAAGCCTGCGCCCTCGTCAACCAAGACCTCGGCAAACTCCCGTCCGACAAGGCCGACCTCATTGTCCGCGCGGCCGACGAGGTCATCGCAGGAAAACTCGACGAACACTTCCCGCTTCGCATCTGGCAGACCGGCTCCGGCACCCAGAGCAACATGAACGCCAACGAGGTCATCTCGAACCGAGCCATCGAGATGGCCGGCGGTGTGATGGGATCGAAGACGCCCGTCCACCCGAACGACCACGTCAACATGTCGCAGTCGTCGAATGACACATTCCCGACGGCCATGTCCATCGCCGCCGCCGAGGTCGTCGTCCACAACCTCCTCCCCGCCGTCCGCGAACTGCGCGACGCCCTCGACGCAAAGGCGAAGGCCTTCAAGGACATCGTCAAAATCGGCCGCACCCACCTCCAAGACGCCACCCCGATCACGCTCGGGCAGGAATTCTCCGGCTACGTCGCCCTTCTCGATGCCGACCTCGCCCGAATCGAGGCCACGCTGCCCGGGCTGATGTCGCTCGGCATCGGCGGCACCGCTGTCGGCACCGGCCTGAACTCGCACCCGGAATTCGGAGACCGCGCCGCCGCCAAGATCGCCGCGCTCACGAACCTCCCCTTCACCTCGAACCCGAATAAGTTCGCCGCCCTCTCCGCCCACGACGAGTTCGTCTTCGCGTCCGGCGCTTTGAAAACCCTCGCCTGCTCGCTCATGAAAATCGCGAACGACGTCCGGTGGCTGGCCAGCGGGCCCCGGTGCGGACTCGGCGAACTCACGATCCCCGAGAACGAGCCCGGTTCTTCGATCATGCCGGGCAAGGTGAACCCCACGCAGAGCGAGGCCATGACGATGGTCTGCTGCCAGGTCATGGGCAATGACGCCGCCATCGGCTTTGCCGGATCGCAGGGCAATTTCGAGCTGAACGTCTTCAAGCCCGTCATCATCCACAACTTCCTCCACAGCGTGCGGCTGATGTCCGACGCCTGCCGCTCGTTCACGCACCACTGCGCGGTCGGCATCGAGCCGAACATGGAGCGCATCAACCACTACGTGCAGGACTCCCTCATGCTCGTCACCGCGCTCAACCCGCACATCGGCTACGACAAGGCCGCGCAGATCGCCAAGAAGGCGCACAAGGAAAAGACCAGCCTCCGCGAGGCCGCCGTCGCGTCCGGCCATGTCACCGGCGAACAGTTCGACGCCTGGGTCATCCCCGAGGCCATGACGCGGCCTTGACCGGCTGCAGCCTTTTCCCTCAACTCTCATCCCTCAACGATCAACTTCTCACCATGCTCACCACCGGCACCAAAGCTCCCGACTTCTCCCTCTCCACCAAGACGGCCGACGGCCTGAAACTCGCCACGCTCTCCGAGCACGCGGGCAAATCGAACGTCGTGATCCTCTTCTTCCCCATGGCCTACACGAGTGTTTGCACGACCGAGTTCTGCGACATCTCGAAGGGCCTCGGCGACTACACCGGCCTTGATGCCGTCGTCCTCGGCATCAGCGGCGACAGCCCGTTCAGTCTCGAGGCATGGGCCCAGAAGGAGGGCATAACCGTTCCGTTGCTCAGCGATTACGACCACAAGGTCGCCGAAGCCTACGGCATCGCCTACGCCCAGTTCGCGCCGCAGTTGAACCTTCCGATGGGCGGCGTGCCCAAACGCAGCGCCTTCATCGTGGACAAGGCCGGCGTCATCCAATACGCCGAGTCGAACGACGACCCGCGCCAGCTCCCGAACTTCGCCGCGATCAAGGCGAAGCTCGCCGATTTGAAGTAGTCGGACCCCGCGCCGCATCAGGAGCTCGATTGCCATGGCCAGCGTTGATTCACCCAGCGCCCAGCACGCGCTCGACCTCATTCAGGCCGCCATCGGGCGCAAGGAGTCGGATTACCCGGGCAAGGTCACGATCCGCAACAAGGATCCCCTGCTCTCCTCGCGCCACCGCTTCGGCGAAGTCATGGCCGCGGCCCAAGCCAGCCTCGGCATGTGTCTCGGCGAGATCTGGCAGCGACGCGGTGGTGCCGTCCAGGATGTCACCTCGGACGCCCACGACGGAGTGCACCAGCACCACGGCATCGCCTTCATGCGGCAGAACGGACAGGAGCTTGGCTTCAACGACTACGGCGCTCCGGGCTCTTTCGACGACGAGGTTGGCGGCAAATTCTACGCCACGCGCGACAGCCGCTTCATCAAGTTCGAGATGCTCTACCCTCGTCTGCGTGACGCCGTTTACCGCGTGCTCAAATGCGCCCCGACGGCGCGTGCCGTCGAACAGGCCGTCGGCAAATGGGACGCCGAAGCCCTCGAGGCCGCCCTGCGCGACGAAGGCGCCGCCGTCGGCGTGGTCCGCACAGCCGCGGAGTGGCGTCGCCACCCCGTGGGCGCCCGTCTCGCGGCGAAACCGGTTGTCGAATTGACCAAGATCGGCGAGTGCGACCCCATCCCGCTGCCGGCTGGCCTGCCGGACGACGGACGTCCCCTGCGCGGGCTGAACGTGCTGGATTGCACCCACGTCATCGGCGGCCCGATCACCGCACGGACCCTCGCGGAATTCGGAGCCAATGTCCTGCACATCTCGCGGCCGGATTACCCGGACCACATGAACTGGCGGTTGGAGACCGACATCGGCAAGCGGGCCGCCTACTGCGACATCCGCCAGAGCGCGGGCCGCGAGGCCTTCTACCGCCTGCTGCAGGATGCCGACATCTTCACCTGCTCCTACATGAACTTGGACGAGAAGGGCATCTCCCCCAAGGCCCTGGCCGCGAGCAAGCCGGGCATCATCGCCCACGAACTCCGCTGCTTCGACTTCGAGGGCGAGTGGGCGAACTTTCGCGGCTTCGACATGCTGGCCATTTCGGTGTCCGGCTATGTCGACGAGGAGGGCGCGGTGGATGCACCGCTCATGCCCGTGCAGAACATTTTCGCGGATTACCTCGCCGGTTACGTCGGGGCGGCGGCCATCACCGCCGCGCTGCTTAAGCGGGCGCACGAAGGCGGCAGTTGGCAGGTCCGCGTCTCCCTCACCCGCATGTGCATGTGGGCGCAGGACATCGGCCTGCTCGACCAGTCCGCTCTGGACGGCACCCGTCCGTGGCAGGATGTCATCAAGGATGCGGACTTGCCGCTCGCCGTCGTTGACGGGCCCTTCGGCGAGATCACCTACCTGCCGAGCCTCTTCAAGGTCACCGACATCAAGCCCGGCTTCGACCGCTCCACCCAGCCGCTTGGCTCCTCCGCCCTGGCTTGGAAGTAGGACCTCCGCCCGCCCCGCCGGAGTGACGGCACTCGCCCTGCCCCTGCGCGCCCGCCGCATCGGCAATCGCATCGCCCCCTGGTATGCCGTCTGAGTTCGCCCCTCTTCGCTGGGGAATCCTCGGCACCGGCGCCATCGCCCGTTCGTTCGCGGGCGACCTCGCTTTCGCGCCCGGGCACGCGGTCGAAGCGGTCGGATCACGCTCGGCCGAGAAAGCCGCCGACTTCGCGCAGAAGTTGTCCTGCCGTCAGCACGGATCCTACGAGGCGCTTTGTGCTGACCCGCGGGTGGACATCATCTACGTCGCGACGCCGCACAACTTCCACCACACCCACGCCCTGCTCGCCCTCGCACACGGCAAACCCGTGTTCGTCGAGAAACCGTTCACCGTAAACGCCGCGCAGGCCCGCGAAGTCATCGCCGCCGCCCGCTCGGCCGGGCTGTTCTGCATGGAGGCCATGTGGACCCGCTTCCTGCCTGCAACGCGGCAGATGCTGGCATGGATCGCGGAGGGTGCCGTCGGCGAGGTGCGGCAGATCGCCGCCGACTTCGGCTTCCGCACCAACTTCGATCCTCAATCCCGCCTTTTCGCGCCCGCCCTTGGCGGCGGGGCTCTCCTTGACGTCGGCGTCTACACTGCCTCCTACGCTTGCGCTGTGGCCGGACGTGCCCCCGACCATGTAGCCGCGGCTGCGACCCTCGGGCCGAGCGGCGTCGATGAGAACACAGCTCTCCTCCTCGCGTGGACCAACGGCCCCATCGCCACCCTCACCTGCGCCCTCAACACACAGACCCCTAACAAAGCTGTGATCTGCGGAACGGAAGGCCGCATCGAGGTCCCGTGGTTCTGGCGTGCGCACGAAGCCACCCTGATCCGGAAAGACCACCCGGCCCGCACCGAAGCCCTGCCTCCGCTCGGCAAAGGCTTCGCGCACGAAGCCATCGAAGTCGCCCGCTGCCTCCAAGCCGGCCTTGCCGAAAGCCCGCTCATGCCCCTCGATGAAACCCTTTCCATCATGGAATGCCTCGATGAAGCGCGCCGTCAGGTCGGTCTTCGCTATCCCTGCGAATCCATAGGCTGAGATCGATGGACCAGATTTCCCTGTGCCCTTACGTTGCGCCGGCTTGCGCGGCGGAAGTTGTGCACGGACAGTCGGACTGAATGAAGACCAAGCGCAAAGCCTCCGCCGCGGGCCATCAAGCCCATACCAAAGACGCCTCGACCACGGCGCTGGCCGGCCGCTTCGCCCGGCCAGTCAAGGTCACGATGCTCGGTGCCGGCAGCGGTTTCACCCCAAGGTTGATGAACGACATTATGCTCATCCCCGGCCATGCCGGTGGTGTCATCGCCCTTGTTGACATCGATCCCGCGCGGCTGCGCACGATGGCGGCGCTCATCCGGAAAATCGCTGCACGGCTCGGCCAGTCTGCCAAATGGAAGGTCGAGGCATTCGCGGACCGTCGCCGCGCCCTGCGGGGGACCGACTACCTGATCAACTGCATCGAGGTCAGCGGGCTCGAGTGCGTGCGCCACGACTACGAGATCCCCGCGCGCTACGGCGTGGACCAGTGCATCGGCGACACCATCGGTCCCGGCGGCCTGTTCAAGGCGCTTCGCACCATTCCGGTCTGGCTGGATGTCCTGCGGGATGCCGAGCGCCTCTGTCGCGACGCTCTCGTGCTCAACTACACCAACCCGATGAACATGCTCTGCCTCGCCGCAGGACGCACCTCGCCCATGCAGGTGGTGGGACTCTGTCATTCGGTGCAGGGCACGGGCCACCTCTTGGCCAAGCGGGCCGGCGTTCCCTACGACGAGATGGAGTGGCAGTGCGCGGGCATCAACCACCTCGCATGGTTCACGCGGCTCCGCCATCGCGGATCCGACCTCTATCCGCTGCTCAAGCGCAAGGCGAAGGCCGATCTGGCCGGGCGCCCGGCTGACCAGACCGACGCGGCGGACCTTGTGCGCAAGGACATGATGATCCACTTCGGCGCCTTCATCACCGAGTCCAGCGGCCACCTCTCAGAATACCTCCCCTACTACCGCAAGCGCTGCGACCTCGTGGAACGATACTGCCGCCCGGGATACGATGGAGAATCCGCCTTCTACGCGAACAACTGGCCGACCTGGCGCAAATCCGCCGACGCATCCCGCCGGCGGATGCTGGCCGGCAAGCAGGACTTCACCTTCCCCCGCAGTTGGGAATATGCCAGTTGGATCATCGAGGCGCGCGAGAAGGACCGCCCGTTCAGCATCCACGGCAACGTCATGAACCGCGCCGGCGGGGCCGGCCCGCTCATCTCGAACCTTCCTGCCGACGGCTGCGTCGAGGTCGCCTGCATGGTGGACCGGACCGGCGTGCACCCTGTCAGGTTCGGCGCGCTCCCGCCGCAGATGGCAGCCATTTCCGCCTCCAACATGCCGTCCTTCGACCTCGGCGCCACCGCCGCCATCGAGCGCAGCGTCGAGGCTGCCGTCCACTCGCTTCTCTTGGACCCGCTGACCTCCGCGGTCTGCTCGCCGGCCGAGATCAAGCGCATGACTCTTGAACTCTTCGCCGCCGAGAAGGACTACCTGCCCGGCTACCGCTGATTGCAGCTTCGTCTCGATCGCTGCGGAGACTGAGTGACGGAGAACGCGCACCCGCCCTACGAACAGCTGCGTGCCACCCCAAAAGAAAAGGCCCGGGAAATCCGGGCCGCGTCACTTGGTGCTTAAGGTTTGGTTGCGGGGGCGGGATTTGAACCCGCGATCCCGCGGCCGCGGGATTATGAGCCGTGAAGTTGCAGCAGAGGGCCGAGTCCGTCTCCTCCCTTCTGCCGCTTGAGGAGGTTTTCGAGCTTGCGGGCCTCGGCGAGGGACTTCGGTTCGCTGGTCCAACTCAGGGCCCACGGGCCGCGAGATTTGGTCCAGCGCGATCTGCCTTCGTTGTGGTCCGCAAGGCGGCGGGCGACATCACGGCTCAAGCCGATATAGCGAAGACCTTCGGCATTGGTGAGAAGGTAAACCCGATACATGCACCAAAACATGAGGAATTGGTTGCGGGGGCGGGATTTGAACCCGCGACCTTCAGGTTATGAGCCTGACGAGCTACCAGGCTGCTCCACCCCGCGATTGGAAGTGGAAATTTAGCAGCGTGAGCTGAGGTGTCAACCTCTTGGTGCGTATTTCTCGATGGCTTCCTCGCTGATGACGCCGATGTAAGGAAGGTTGCGGAAGCGCTCCATGTAGTCGAGGCCGTAGCCGACGACGAACTTGTCCGGGATGTCGAAGCCGACGTAATCCGCCTCAAGTTCGCGGGCGCGGGGGACGTCTTTGCGGAGGAGCACGCAGATCTTGAGGCTCAGGGCTCCGGCCTCGGACATGAGGCGGTCGCGGATGGCGTGCAGCGTGTTGCCACTGTCGAGAATGTCGTCGAGGAGCAGCACGTGCCGACCGCGGACTTCGGGGAGCCGGGTCTGGTTGAACGTGACGGTCCCGGTGCTGGACGCGCCGTGGTAGCTGGAAACGCTGATGCACTCGAGGCGCAGAGGCATTTCCATGCGACGCAGGAGGTCGGCCCCGAACATGAGGCTGCCGTTGAGGACGGCCACCACGGACAGGTCCTTGCCCTCGTAGTCGGCCGCGATCTGCTCCGCCATCTCGTCCAGCCGGCTCATGATGGTGGACTCGCGGAAGAGGACCTCGCGGACCTCGCTCCGCATGACGCCGCTGGCGGAGGGCATCGGGGGCGTCAGGCGCCGACTTGCTTGCGCACGTCGGGAAGCTGCCCGGCGGAGCCGAGCATCTTGTTCTTGTGCGTGATGAACTTCGCGTATTCCTCGACGAAGATCTTGCCCGGAGGACGGAAGTCGAACTCCGAGGGTTTGTCGCGGAAGAATTCGCGGTGGACGCGGGTCCAGATGAGACGGCCGTCGGTGTCGATGTTGACTTTCGTGACGCCGAGCTTGGCGGCGGGAAGGTATTCGTTCTCGTCCACCCCGCGCGCGGCTTCATCGAGCTTGCCTCCGGCGGCGTTGATGCGCTTGACCTCATCCTGCGGGACGCTGGAGCTGCCGTGCATGACGAGCGGGAAGCCTGGCAGGAGCTTCTTGATCTCTTCGAGGACGTCGAAGTGAAGGCTCTGCTGGCCTTTGAACTTGTAGGCGCCGTGGCTGGTGCCAATGGCGCAGGCGAGCGAATCACAACCGGTGCGCTCCACGAATTCCTTGGCCTCGACCGGGTTGGTCAGGCAGGCGTGCCCCTCGTCGACATGGATGTCCTCCTCGACGCCGCCGAGCATGCCGAGTTCGGCCTCGACGCTGATGCCCTTGGCGTGGGCGCGGTCAACGACGCGCTTGGTGATGGCGATGTTCTCGTCGAAAGGCGCATGGCTGGCGTCGATCATGACCGAGCTGTAGAAGCCCGAATCGATGCAGTCGTAGCAGGTCTCCTCGTCGCCATGGTCGAGGTGGACGGCGAAGATGGCGTCGGGGAAGATCTCCTCCGCGGTGCGGATGAGCGCCTCGAGCATGCGCTTGTCGGCGTATTTGCGCGCGCCCTTGGAAAGCTGGATGATGAAGGGGGACTGGCTGTCGACGCAGCCCTTGAAGAGACCGAGGGTCTGCTCGAGGTTGTTGATGTTGTAGGCGCCGACTGCGTATTTGCCGTAGGCGATTTTGAAGAGTTGGTCAGTCGTGACAATCATGGCGAAAGACCATGAAACGCCGACCGCACCACAACGGCAAGACGAAACGCCGAACAACGCCGCAAGCGGGGCTTACTGCCCGCCCATGCGACAATGGCGCAGAACGATGTCGCCGGCCTCGTAGTTAACGAATGAACCGGTGATCGTGACCTGCTGGCCGGTCTGAACAAAGGGCTGACTTTGCACGACGTTACCGGCGGAGTCGCGCTTGCGCAGGACCGCCTCGCTGCCGTCGTCGGGCATGCTGTATTCGGTCTGCGGGGCGAGGTCGGAGTTCTCGAAGAGGCACTTCACGTCGGGCCCGGGGCCGTCCTCGGTCGAAAGGGTCACAGCGAGGCTGGGGTCGTCGAGGGTCATGTCGCCGTTTTCAATGGCGGAGACCGGTCCGGTAACGGTGATGATCTTGCCCTGATACTTCGCCAAGGCCGCGACCTGGTCCTTGGAGAACTCGGTGGCGAGCGTCTTCCAATCCACCGGGGCGTCTTGGGCGGCGGCGGTGAGGACGGTGGCGAGCAAGACGGGGAGGAAGCGGAGCAGTTTCATTATTGGCCAATGATGCTCCAGTCTGCCGCGGATGGCAACCGCGCACGCGATCCGCAGGATCAGAACAAATCCTGCTGCGTGGGACGGCCGGCTGAGGCGACCAACTCCTCGTATTCGGCCAGCAGGCTGCGGAACTCACAGCGGCGGGCAAGTTCCACGACGGCGGCGTGGTCCGGACGGATCGAGAGTTCCGTGATTGGCAGCGGGAGCGGCAGATCGGTGTCGAGTCGGACCAACTCGAGGTTGTCGCGGATGCGGTCGGCCGCGGCGGCGATCTTCGCGCGCAGCTTCTCGTTCTTCACCGCGGCCGGGTTCTCGGCGAGCAGGGCGGCGGCGCCGTGTTCAAGGATCAGGCGCGCGGCGGTCTTCGGCCCCACGCCATCGACGCCGGGGATGTTGTCCACCGCATCCCCGGTGAGCGCGAGAACGTCGGGGATCTTCCCGGGCGGGACACCCCATTTGGCCTCGACCTCGCGCGGGCCCAGAAGGACAAAGCCCTCCTTCGCGCTGCCGACGTCACTCTTGTTCGTGGAGTAGATCGAAACCGATGGGCCGACGAGCGCCCAGATGTCCTTGTCGTTCGTCGCGATCACAACCTCGTTCCCCTCACCTGCCCGCAGCGCGGCGGCGGCATGAGAGGCGATGAGGTCGTCAGCCTCGTGGCCGGGGAGGTTCAGATTGCGGACGCCCAAGGCGGCGACGGCCTCCTCGATGACGGGCAGTTGCCGGTCCAGCGCTTCGGGGGTCTCCTCGCGCTGCTGCTTGTAGGTTGGCAGAAGTTGCATGCGGCGCTCGGGCAGGCCGGCATCCCAGATGACAGCCGCTGCATCGGGACGGAGATCGGCGAGCATTTTCCGCAAAGCCTTTACGAACCCGAAGACGGCGTTGGTCGGCTCGCCGCGCGAATTGGTCAGATCACGGATGGCGAAGAAAGACCGGTAAGCGTAGTAGTGACCGTCGACGAGCAGCAGGCGCATGCGCCAAGCCTACGCGGACGGGTCGCCGTGGAACAGTTCGAGTTGGGACTCGTGGGCAGCCGCCGCGGGAAGGCGCAGCCCGAGCAGAGCGGCAAAGCGCTGCACCGTTTCCGTCGCCATTCCTTCATAGTGGTTGTTCGCAAAGACATGGATCGTCTCCACCTCGGGATGTTGGCGCAGCTTCGAGGCCCAGTGAGCGAGGGCCGTGTCACGCGGCCAGAGAAGGCGGCCGTAGCGATGCGTCTCCCGGCCGTCGGGGCCGTATTTCGTCCGAAAGTCCCCCAGCAGGCGGATATAGAGGTGCCGTGCCGTGACGGGTGAGAAACCGAAGCCGGCGTGGGCCTGCTGGTCGAGCGGCAGGCTGTCCGCCCACACGAGGGCCGCACCATGGTCCTCGAGGAAGCGGGCCGTGTGCGGACGCTCCCAGCTTTCATGACGGAACTCGACGGCAAGGCGGATGTCGCTCGGCCAGGCGCGGAGAAAGCGGCGGAGCACCATCGCATTGTTGCTTTGGTCGCGGAACGAAGGAGGGAGTTGGAGCAGGACGCAGCCGAGGCGCCCGCTGATTTCGCCCGCCAACCGCTGCATCATCCCGATCTCCGGGGCCGGGTCTTCGAGCCTTTTCTCGTGGCTGAGCGATTTCGGCAGCTTCGGGCAAAATCGGAAGTCGGGACCGACGAGAGCGCTCCAATGCTCTGCGGTTTCCGCAGAGGGGAGATGATGGAAAGTTGAGTCCATCTCCACCGCGGGAAACCGCCCCGCGTAAAACTCCAGCCAGCGGTTGCGAGCAAGGTCTTGAGGATAGAAGACGCCCCGCCAGTCCTCGAAACTCCACGCACACGTCCCGCAAAGCACCCGCTCCGGCCGGACGATGGGCGGGCTCATGGTCACTCGCCCAGGAGCGGAGGCTGGTCCTGCGGCGTAGTCTTCCTGCCACGTCGCCTCCAAATCGGGAGGCGCACCCGGGGCACGCCCTCGATGTAGTAGGCGATGGCGGCTCGGCCGAGAGCGTAGGTCCCGGCACCTGCCACACCGCCGGAAATGACCTGCCCCCAAAGCGGCAAGACCTTGACCGCGGCCCTTGCCGTCTCGCGGAAAACAACTCCCGCGCCGAAGCCCACACCGAGAGAAGCGGCGAACTCGCCGGCCAGACGCAGCGAGAACTCGCGGCCGCTCACATAAATGATCAGCGAGACCATGAACATCTGGAGCCCGAGCAACACGGGGAAGTCGGCCAGTGGAATCGGCTGCATGCCGATGACGCCGGCCACAGCACCGAAGGCCTTGAGCACGGTGCCGGCGAGCCGCGCCTGCGCGCCGCGCGCGTGGAGGAAGCGGGCCAACTCGAGTTGGCTCTCCTCGGGCAGGTAATCGCAAAGCCGGTCACCAACAGCCGAGCGCGCATCCTGGGCGATGGCACCGTCCGCGCCAGCGCGTTCCAGATGGCTGGAAAAGACCACCGATGCCGAAGCGCCCGCCGCCGCGAGGTCGGCCAAGGCTGCAGCCGTGTCATCCGCCCCGCCGAGGACGAGAACCGCGAGGCCCGCGGGACTGCCTGCTTCGCGCGGAGCCGCGGATGCGAGCACCTCGGCGGCGCGGCGGGCGGAGGCTGCGCCTGTGGTTCCTCCTGCCGTCGTGACGTAAAGAAAGAGGTCGGCCGGCGGGCCACCGATCGCGCCCGAGCCCCGCAGGTCCGCGAGTTCGATGGTGCCGACGCCATGGACGGCCGTCCATGGCCCCCGGAGCAGCGGCGCGTGGAGGACCGGACGGCCGGCGAGCGCGTTGACGAAGGCCGGCAGTTCGAGGCCCTCATCGCCGAGGATGGCGATGCGCGGCGCACGCTGACGCAGGAAGATCCGCTTGATCGGATCAAGTTCGCGGAGGATGGGCTCCTGCAACGAGCCGGGCAGTTTCCCCAGCAGGGCGGCGAGTTTCTCGTAGGCGGAGAGCAATGCGGGTCGGCTCATGGAAGGTCAATGTAGCGCATTTCGTCCGGGCGCGCGCCTAGTTCGAGACGATGGAACCAAGGGCCTCGCGCAAGCGGTCTTCGTTGCCGACCTTGAAGCGGTCGTCCGCCCGCAACCGCAAGGTCCGTCCGTCGCGCGTGAAAAACTCGAGCACGACCGGCCGGCGTCCGGGAAAATCCAGCAGCCTAGCCCGCAATTCCTCGATCTCGCGGCGCCCCGCGCGTCCGCAGGGCAGGCGCAGAACAACGGGCAACTCGGTGCCCGGTGGCGGCAGGATCGGCTTGATCTCGGTCGCGGTGACGGCCGGCTTATCGTCGCGCTTGTCCAGACGGCCCGTGACCTGCACCACCCGGCCGGGCACGAGGTGATGGGCGAACTTGTCGAACGCCTCGCTCCACACGCGCACCTCGACCTTGCCGGTGAAGTCCTCCAGCGCGACGAAGGCGCATGGTTTTCCCGACGACTTCGTGAACTTCTTCTCCACCGCGTCGAGCAGGCCGGCGATCTTGACCGTGCCCCGGTCGTCCATCTCCTCAAGTCCCGCGACCGTGTGGAACTTCCCATTTTCCAAGACCGGCCGGTATGGGTCGAGCGGATGCGCGGTGACGTAAAAGCCGAGCAGTTCCTTCTCGAACGAGAGCAACTCGGCCTCGGTGAACGGACGCGCCCGTCGCCGGCCAGAGGCTTTGGCGGTCATGGGCAGGGTCTCCTCGCCGAAGAGGCTTTGCTGACCCGACGAGCGGTCGCGGTGCTGCGAGGCGCTCGCGGCGAGGATCGGTTCGAGGTCCTCGACCATCTGCGCGCGCTCCTCCCCGGTGAAGTCGAAGGCTCCGCATTTCACGAGGCACTCGAGGGACTTGCGGTTCACGCTCCGGGGGTCGAGGCGCGAGGCGAAATCCTCGATCGAGCGGAACGGGCCGTTGGCCTCCCGTTCGGCCAGCGCGGCGGTCATGGCCCCCTCACCCACGTTCTTCACCGCGCTGAGACCGAAGCGGATGGCCACCGCGCCCGCGTGGTCCTCGGGCGCGAACTTGAGCATCGAGCGGTTGAGGTCGGGCGGCAGGATGGTGAGCCCCATGCGCTTGGCCTCATCGACGAAGATTGAAATCTTGTCCGTGTCGTCCACCTCGTTGCTGAGCACGGCGCACATGAACTCGACCGGATGGTGCGCCTTGAGCCAGCACATGCGGTAGCTGATGAGCGCGTAGGCGGCGCTGTGGCTCTTGTTGAATCCGTAATCCGCGAACTTCTCGAGAAGGTCGAAGATCGCCTCCGCCTTCGCCTCGGGGATCTTGTTGTGTTCCTTGCACCCGGCGATGAAGACCTTGCGCTCCTTCGCCATCTTCTCCTTGTCCTTCTTGCCCATGGCGCGGCGCAGCAGGTCGGCCTGGCCGAGGCTGTAGCCCGCGAGGAGGTTGGCCGCCTGCTGGACCTGCTCCTGGTAAACCAGGATGCCGTAGGTCTCGCGCGTGATCTTCTCGAGCAGAGGATGGTCGTAGTTGATCTTCGTCTCGCCCTTCTTGCGCTTGATGTAATCGGGGATGAGCGCCATCGGGCCCGGACGATAAAGCGCGCAGAGCGCGTTCATGTCGTCGAGGCTCGTGAAGCCGAAGTTTTTGCAGTAGCGCGACATGCCACCTTCAAACTGGAAGATGCCGACGGTCTCGCCGCGGTTGAGGACGTCGAAGGCGGCTTGGTCGTCCACCGCAACGGCCTCGGCCGAGAAATCCGGGACGCGCCGCCGGATGAGTTCCTCCGCGTCGCGAATGACGGTCAGCGTCTTCAGCCCGAGGAAGTCCATCTTCAGCATCCCGAGCTCGGTCAGCGGTTCCATCGAATACTGCGTGACCACCTCGTTCTCCTTGCCGCGGCAGAGGGGGACCATGTCGGACAGGTCGCGGTCGGCGATGACGACCCCGGCGGCGTGGATGCCGGCGTTGCGCGACAGTCCTTCGAGGATGGTGGAATAGCTCCACACCTGCTGGGTGGACGGCTCTTTCTCGATGGCTTCGCGCAGCTCGGGATTCTTCTCGCGCGCCGTGGTCAGCGTGATGTTCAGCTCGTTCGGGATCATCTTGGCGATGCGGTCGCCCTCGCCGTAGCTCATGCCGAGCACGCGGGCCACGTCGCGCACGACGCTTTTCGCGCCGAGCTGGTTGAAGGTAACGATCTGCGACACGCAGCGCTCGCCGTATTTCTGCCTCACGTATTCGATGACCTCGCCCCGTCGGGCCTGACAGAAGTCCACGTCGATGTCGGGCGGGCTGACGCGCTCGGGGTTGAGGAAGCGCTCGAAGATGAGCCCGTAGCGGACCGGGTCGAGATCGGTGATCCCGAGCACGTAGGCGACCATGCTCCCGGCCGCGGATCCGCGCCCCGGTCCGACCGGGATGCCGCGCTGTTTCGCGTAATTGATGAAGTCCCAGACGATGAGGAAGTAGCTGGTGAAGCCGAGCTTCTCGAGGACGCCGAGCTCGTAGTCGAGACGCTCGCCGAGGGCCGGCTCGGGATTCTCGCCGTAGCGGCGGCGGAAGCCTTCGAGGCATAACTCGCGCAGGTAGCCCTCGCGCGACTTGCCCCCGGGCGGATGGAACACGGGGAAGCGTGACTTGCCGAATTCCATCGTCACGCCGCACCGCTCGGCGATGCGCACGGTGTTCGAGAGGGCTTCCGGATGGTCGGGGAAGATCGCCGCCATCTCCTCCGCCGACTTGAGGTAAAGCTCGGGCAGATAGCGCATGCGACGCTCGTCGCTCACGCTCGCACCCGTGCCGATGCAGACCATGACGTCGTGCGCGTCGTGGTGCGAACGCTCTAGGAAATGCACGTCGTTGGCCGCGACAAGGCCGAGCCCGAGATCGCCGGCCCAGCGCACGAGGTGCGGGTTGACCTCGCGCTGCGCGTCCATGCCGTGGTCGTGCAGTTCGAGGAAGAAATTCTCCGCGCCGAAGATGTCGCGGTAAGTCCCGGTGAGTTCGCGGGCGCGTTTCGGGTCGGCGTCGAGGATGGCGCTGCTGATCTCGCCCTTGAGGCAGCCGCTCAGCCCGATCAGTCCCTTCGCGTGGCGGGCGAGCAGGTCCTTGTCCACCCGCGGCTTGTAGTAGAAGCCTTCGAGGTGCGCGGCGCTGACGAGCTTGATGAGGTTCGCCCAGCCTTCATTCGTCTCGGCGACCACGGTGAGGTGGTTGGCCGCATCCTTGCCCGAAGAGGCCTTCTTCTCGTGCATCGAGCCCGGCGCGATGTAGAGCTCGCAGCCGAGGATGGGCTTGATCCCAGCCTTCTGCGCCTCCTTGTAGAACTCGACGGCGCCATAAAGGACACCGTGGTCGGTCATGCCCACGGCGGGCATTCCGGACGCCGCAGCCTTCCGCATGAGGTCCGCAATCCGCACCGCGCCGTCGAGCATGGAATACTCGGTGTGGACGTGGAGGTGGACAAACTGCGGGGACGGCATCCCCGGAGATTAAATCACCGGGCGTCCGGCGCAAGGGGGCGCGGAGACGATTTCCGCGTGGCCAAGCAACGGCCTCCGGCTAGGCTGCGCGCCATGCCGGACCAAGAAGAGAACATACTCGTCATTCCCCGCAGCCTGTTCGACCGCCTTGGCGCGTTCCAGGGCCTTGACTTCGACGTGGAGCGTTTCCTGCCCGCCCTGCTCGACCCCGCCAACAACCTCTTCCTGCCCCGCGGAGCGGCCGAGCGGGATCCCTCGCACAAGCAGATCATTCCCTACCTCCTGATCCGGCATGCTGGCCGGATCCTGCACTACACCCGGGGCAAGTCCGGCGGCGAGGCGCGGTTGCACGCAAAGGGGTCGATTGGCATCGGCGGACACATCAACGACGGCGATGCCGGCGAGGCCCACTTCAACATGGCCGCCTACCAGCGGGCGGTGGAACGCGAGTTGAACGAAGAACTCGACCTGCCGCACGGCCATAAGCAGCGGATCGCCGCCCTGCTCAACGACGACGAGTCCGAGGTCGGCCGCGTCCACCTGGGCGTCGTCCATGTGGTTGAGGTGCCGTCGCCGGAAATTGCATCACGAGAGGACGCAATCCGGGACCTCGAGTTTCTGGCCCCGGAAGAGTTGTTGCCGCGCCGCGAGCGCCTTGAGGCATGGTCGCAGATCTGCCTTGGCGGCCTCGACCGCTTCCTGTCGCTGGACGTCTGAACCGGTTCGCGGCTTAGCCCGCGCCCTGCAGTCCGCTGATGATGCTGATGAGCGGGAGGAACAACGCGATGACGATCGTGCCGACCACCACCGCGAGGAACACGATCATGATCGGTTCCAGCAGCGAGGTCAGGCCGGCCACGGTGTTGTCCACTTCGTCGTCATAGACGTCAGCGATCTTCAGGAGCATCTCCGGTAACTGGCCGGTCTCTTCGCCGACATCGATCATGCTGACGACCATGGGCGGGAAGATGCCGCTTTTCTCGAGCGGCGCGACGATAGACTCGCCCTCCTTGACACTGTCGTGGACGTGCTGGATCGCGTTGGCGAGGACGACGTTGCCGGCGGTGTCGCGCGTGATGTTTAGCGCCTGCAGGATGGGCACGCCGCTGGTCACCAGCGTGCCGAGCGTGCGGGTGAAGCGCGAAATGGCGCCCTTCTTGATCAGGTCGCCGAAGAGCGGCGTCTTCAACTTGACCGCGTCGATGAACGCCCGGCCGCCCTTTGTCCTGGCCATCACGTTGTAGAGGACGACGAAGACCACGACCACGCCGATAATGAGCAGGACGTTGCCCTTCACGAAATTGCTGGTGCCGATGACGAACTGCGTCAGGCCCGGGAGGGGCTTGCCGCCGAGCATGTCGGCGAAGATCTGCTCGAACTTCGGAACAATGTAAACGAGCAGGAAGGCCATGATCGCGATGGCGATCACCAGCACGATGACCGGGTAGAACATGGCCGAGACGACCTTGTTCTTGAGCTTCTGCGCCTTCTCCTGGAAGTCGGCCAAGCGGACGAGAACCAACTCCATGACGCCGCCCAACTCGCCGGCCTTGACCATGTTGACGTAGAGCTTGTTGAAGATGCGGGGATGCTGGCCGAGGGCGTCGGAGAAGGTGCTGCCGCCCTGCACGGTGTCGGCGAGTTTGCCGATAGTCTTGCGCAGCACGGGATCGGGCTCCTGTTTTCCGAGCACGGTGAGACCGCGCAGCAGCGGAAGGCCCGAGTCGATGAGCGTCGCCAACTGCCGCGTGAAGATCATCAACGTCTTCGGCTTGATCGTCTTCCGCTCGAGGAACGGGATGCTGATGTTGATGTCCTTCTTCAACCCGCCGGCGGCGGCCGCCTTCGGTGCCTTGCCGCCTTTTGCGCGGGCCTTGGCCGCCTTCCCGGCCTCCATCACGCTCGTCGGATAATAGCCCGCCTGCCGGAGGGCCTGCACCGCCTGCTGCTCGTCGGGTGCGTCGATCGTGTTGTTGATTTCCTGTCCGCGGGCGTCGAGGGCGGTGTAAGCGAATGTCGGCATGTGGGAGGGTCGGTGGAGGAGATTTAGGCCGGACCGCAATCCAGACCAAGCGCAAAAACCCAGCGTTGCTTCATCGGACAAGGAACGGATTGCCCGTCTTCTCTCGCCCGATGGTCGTCGCCGGACCGTGCCCCGGCCAAACCTCGGTCGTATGGGGAAGGGGCAGCAGTTTGCCGCGGATGCCGTCCATCAAGACATCGAAGTTCCCGCCGGGCAGGTCCCAGCGCCCCACACCCCCGGCAAACAGGACATCGCCGCCTATCACAAGGCCATCCTCGGGCGAATAGAAGCAAAGGCTCCCGTCGCAGTGGCCCGGAATTTCGAAAACATCAAGCTTCCAACCTAGAAAGTTCTGCCCAGCACCCTCCGCCACGAGCCTCTCCGGCTTCACCGTTTCGAACGCGAATGGAAACCCGTGCCGCGCGAAGTAGCCTTCTTCCGCGACCATTGGAACCGTGTCCGCATGACAAACCACCGGACAGCCATGACGGCGCGCCACCGCGGCCGCGTCAGTCACGTGGTCCCAATGTCCGTGCGTCAAGACGAGCAGTCCGATCCCCTCGCCCGCGAAGTGCTCGTCCGCCCCCTCGGGCGCGTCGAATAAGATGCCTCCCCCGGGCGCATCGACGAGAAAGCAGTTGGTCGCGAAAGGTCCCCCGGTGAAACTTTTGAACTTCGGCATGATTGGGCGGTCGAAGCTACGTGCCTCATTTTCCTTGCGCAACCCGCCAATCAGGGCGAGTCGTAACCCTTCTTGCAATGATCCGCCTCAACATACTCTGCGCCGGCCTCTGTGCCGCGCTCCTCGCGTCCGCCCAAGCCATGGCTGCCGCTCCCGAGGCGCCCGAGAAGAGCCCCGAGAAACTCGGCGAAGTCGCGACGACAGTCGCTCGGATGCTGGAGAGCGCCCACTACAGCCGCCAGCGGCTCAATGAGGAAGTCACCCCCGGGGTCACCCAAGCCCGCCGGGCACTCGACCGCTACATCGAGATTCTCGACTACAATCGCCTCTTCTTCACCAAGGAGGACGTTGCGGAGTTCACCTCCAAGTATGGCGACCGACTGCAGGACGACATCCTGCTTGGAAATCTCCAGCCGGCCTTCGACATCTACGATCGGTTCATCGGTCGCGTGGAGGACCGCGTCAAAAAGATCAACACCCTCCTTGAGGGAGATTTCGGCTTCACCAGCGACCGCACCACGCAAATCAACCGCGACAAGGCGCCGTGGCCCGCAAACGAGGCCGATGCCGACAAGATCTGGGCCGATCGTATCGAAGCGGAACTATTGCAGGCGATCCTCGCCGAGCGGGCCATCGAGGAGGCTGCAGCCAAGAAAAAGGCCGAAGGCAAGGCCGAGGAACCGGCCACCGAGACTGCGGCCGCCGCCCCCAAGCGCACGCCCAAGGAGACGGTCCAGAAGCGCTACGAGCGTCTGCTCAAGTCCCTCCGCGAGGAGAACCGCGAGGACCAAGCGAACACCTTCCTGTCCGCGCTGGCCCAGAGCTACGACCCGCACTCGGAATACATGAGCCAGCGGGCGCTCGATAACTTCAACATCCAGATGGGCCTGTCCCTCGTCGGCATCGGCGCGGTGCTCCGCAGCGAGGACGGCTACGCCAAGATCGCGGAGCTCGTGCCCGGCGGCCCGGCCGACCAGGACGGACGCCTCAAGGTCAACGACCGCATCCTCGCCGTCGCGCAGGGAGAGAAGGAGTTCGAGGACGTCGTGGACATGAAGCTCGATCGCGTCGTGGAGAAGATCCGCGGCAAGAAAGGCACCACCGTCCGCCTCCAAGTCCAACCCGCATCGTCCGCAGACCCCTCCAAGGTCAACGTGGTCAACATCGTGCGCGACGAGGTCAAACTCAAGGAGCAGGAGGCTAAGGCGCAGATCATCGATGTGGAGGAGCCCGAGGGCGGCGAAGCAAAGATCGGTTGGATCACCCTGCCCAGCTTCTACGCGAACATGTCCCAGCAGCCCGGCACCTCGGCCAAGAGCACGACCAAGGACGTGGCCGCGCTGCTCAAGCGCCTCAAGCGCGAAGGTATCGAGGGACTCGTCATCGACCTGCGCCGGGACAGCGGCGGGTCGCTCGACGAGGCGATCCGCCTCACCGGCCTGTTCATTCCCAAAGGCCCCGTGGTCCAGGCCAAGGACACCAACGGCAACATCAATGCCATGAACGATCCCGACCCCGGCATCCTGTGGGACGGCCCCCTCGTCGTGGTCATGAACCGCCTCAGCGCCTCAGCCAGCGAGATTTTCGCCGCCGCCCTGCAGGATTACGGCCGCGCAGTGATCGTGGGCGACGAGCAGAGCTTCGGCAAAGGCACCGTGCAGACCCTGCTCGACGTTGACCGATTCATGCCTCTCTTCGCCTCAGGCAAGTCCGGCGCGGTCAAGCTCACCATCCAGAAGTTCTACCGCGTCAAGGGCGGATCGACCCAGTTGCGCGGCGTCGCCTCCGACATCGTCCTCCCGTCGCTCACCGACCAACCCGACGTCGGTGAGGGCTCGCTCAAGAATCCTCTCGAATACGACGAAGTGCCGGCCCGGGCTTTCACCCTCGCAGGCAACTCCGGCGCCTTCGTTCCGCGCCTGCGCGCCGCCAGCGAAGCCCGCGTGGCCACCGACCCCGAGTTTGACTACATTCGCGAGGATCGCGCCCGCTTCCGCGAGCAGTTCGACAAGAACGCCGTCACCCTCAACAAGCAGCAGCGTCTGGCCGAGATCGAGCGTGAGAAGGCCCGCCGCGAGGAACGCCTCGCGGCCCGCAAGGCCCGCACGAACCCCGGGTTCGCCGCGGTCGAGGTCACGCTCGACAGCGTGGACGCGCCGCAACTGCAGAAGGTCGCCTTGGACAAACCTCCCAAGCGCGCCATCGAGGACCTTGCCGACGAAGAGGACCCTTCCGCGCCGGATGAGGAGGAGGTTTTCGTGGATCCCATCCGCGACGAAACTCTCCGCATCATGCGCGACTACATCCGCCTGCGGGGAGAACCGCCCGTGACGGCCAGCGCTCAGGCTCCCGCGGTCACGACGCCCTGACAGCCGCTGGACACGCGTCGGGCGGAAGGAATACATTCCGTTTCGCATGAAGACTCTGATTCTCTGCCTCCTTGGTGCCGCCATGCTCGGTGGCCTCACCGCCTGCAACACCGTGGCCGGAGCAGGCCGCGACGTCAGTGCCGTCGGCCAGGACATCTCGGCCGGCGCCCGCGCCGTCCAGCGCGAAGGGCGCTGAGCCAAAGCGCCCGTAGCTCAGGGGATAGAGCAGCGGATTTCTAATCCGTTGGTCGCGAGTTCGAATCTCGCCGGGCGCGCACACCCAAGGGCAAGCCAACCACGAGATCGTGCGGCCTTGAGACCGCTTCTGCCCTTGTTCGACGTTGCAAGGGGGTCTGCTCGGACCTGCCCGGAAACACTCCGAATCCGGAGGGAATCCGGCCCGCGCGCGATCTAGAGTTTTCCGCGGCGCCCGCCCCCACCCCGGCTCAGTCCATCCGAGGCGCGGACAGCGCGTCATCAACCTCGTCGGGAACGCACAGGGTGTGGTATTTCTGTTTCATGAAGGGCCTTGTTCGTTCCGGCGCCACTCCGGTTGCAGATCGAATCGAGCCCTCGGGCGCCCGAATCGCCGTGCGCTTGACCATTGCCTTGGCGGTGTTTGCCGCCGGAGTCCTTGCCAGTCTGCTCGCCGCGTGGCAGGTCCACCGGACGATCGAGGAGCAGGCGCGGGTGCGGTTTCACGCGGTGTGCGATGAAATCACCGCGCGGATCAACGCGCGTCTCGCTGCCTATGCCCTCATGCTGCAGGGCGGCCGCGCCCTCTTCACGGCCTCGGACGACGTGAGGCGGGACGAGTGGAAGACCTACTACGACGTGCTCGACGCGAAGCGCGCGGTGCCGGGTTACCTGGCTGTGGGTTTCATCGAGTGGGTGCCGGCGACCAAACTCGACGACCACGTGGCCCGAACCCGCAGGAGCGGGCTGACTGGATATGTGGTGCACCCGCCGGGCCAGCGAGATGGCTATGCTCCGGTTGTCTTCGTCGAGCCGTTCACCGCGGCCAACATCCCCGCCAGCGGTTTCGACATGCACTCGGAGTCCGTCCGCCGGGAGGCCATGGACAAGGCCTGCGACACCGGCGAGGCCGCCCTCACAGCCAAGCTGACGCTGGTGCAGGACGGCGATTCCGGTGAGGACCCCGGGGCCGTCATGTATGTGCCAGTCTTCCGCAACGGCGCGGCGACCGCCACGCCGCCGGAGCTGCGACAGGCGCTCGTGGGCTGGATGTTTTGTGCTTTCCGCGTGAGTGAACTGATGGCCGGTGTGCTCCCGGACTGGTTCATCGCGGGCCGGAATGCGGTTGCGCTGCAAATCTACGACGGGGATGCCCCGTCGCGCACCAGTCTGCTCTTCGCCAGCCGGCCCGTCGCTGAACCACGGGACGGGGCCGTGCTCGAGTGCCAGCGCAGGATTGATTTCCAAGGCCGCAGTTGGCTCATCGTCTTTGCTGGCATCGGCAGACACGAGGGGGCGGTCCCCGCTGGTTTGGCGACGGGTGCGGCGGGACTGCTCATCAGCGGATTGGTCCTCGGGCTGATGCTGACCGGTTTCAAGCGACTGGACGCGCAGCGCCAGGCCGAGGAACTCGCGGCGCAGGTTAGTGAAATGGCCTTCCACGACAGCCTCACCACTCTGCCGAACCGCCTGCTCCTGCTGGACCGTCTGGAGATGGCGATCGCCGTGTGCACGCGCAGCGGCGGACGTGGCGCGCTGATGATGGTGGATCTGGACAATTTCAAGCCACTCAACGACACCCACGGACACGCCGCCGGTGATCTTCTTATCATCGAGGTTGCCCGGCGGCTGCGGAACTGTGTCCGGCGGACCGATACGATCGCACGCCTCGGCGGGGATGAGTTCATCGTCCTCCTGCCCAGCCTGGCGGGAGACGCCGGAGCGGCGTCCGCCGAGGCCGTCGCCGTGGCCCGCAAGATCCTCGACGCCCTCTCACGCCCCTATGTTTTGGAAGGTGATGACGAGGGAGTGGCGGCAATCAAACACAACTGCTCCTCAAGCATCGGAGTGACGATTTTCGGCGGGAGCGAGACTGATCCCGGAGCGATCCTCAGGCTTGCCGATGCCGCCATGTATGAGGCGAAGCGAGCCGGTCGCAACCGTGTCAGCGTCGCTGGGGCGGGCGGCAGTGCGGCCGCGGGGCCCCCTTGACAAGCACCCGGCCAGCGGCCCGGGGCATTGTTGCTTGACCGGATGATGCTGTTTGCCCGATGCAGCACCCGTGAGCGCCCGTCCCACCATCTTCGTCTCCACCGTCAGCAAAGAACTCCGCAGCGCCCGCCAGCTCGTCGCCAACACCCTGACCTTCCTCGGTTACGAGCCGGTCTGGCAGGATGTCTTCGGAACGGAGAGCGGCGACGTGCGCGAAATGCTGCGCGCCAAGATCGACAACTGCAGCGGTGTCGTCCAACTCGTCGGCCACGCCTACGGCGCCGAGCCGCCGGTCCCGGACCCGAAATTCGGCCGCTGCAGCTACACCCAATACGAGGCCCTCTATGCGAGGGAGAAGGGCGTCAAGGTCTGGTATCTCTTCACGGACGAGAAGTTTCCGCGTGACCCCTTCGAAGCCGAGCCGGAGGAACTGCGTGATTTGCAGGCGAAATACCGGCGGGGCCTGAAGGCGGACTCCCATCTCTTCCATGAACTGGCCAGCAACGAGGCGCTCGAGGCCGGCGTGCTCAAGCTGCGTGACGACCTCGCGCTGCTGCGGCGGCGCGCGAAGATGTGGGCGGCCGCGATTGTCGCGCTGCTCGCCCTCATCATCGGCCTGAGCGTCTGGCTTCTCGGCGGCCAGAGGGGCGTGCAGAAGTCGGTGGATGACGTTGCAACGGAAGTCCGCAAGGGAAACGAGGCGTTGGCGACGATCGCCCAGCGCTTCGAAGCCCTCGGGCCGGGCAAGGGACTCATTGGAGAACCGAAGACGCCCGAGGAGCACTATCACAACGCGCGGATCCACGAACTCGGCGGCAACTTCTCTGCCGCCCGCAAGGAATACACCGCCTACCTCGGGGCGAACCTCGAGGCGCTCGACCCGTGGCTGGCCTACGCGGACATGCTCAAGGCCTCGGAAGGCCGCGCCGGGGCCCTCGAGACGATGCGCTACTTCGAGGGCAAGCTCGCCCCGCCGACCGTCTCCTACCGCGTCGCCCTCGCGCTGTTGGAGGAAGGCGATGCACGGACGCGGAAGTTGCAGGAACTCGCGACGCAACACCCCGACTTCGGTCCCCTGCCCTGGCTGATCGCCCGCGAGTATTCGCCGGCAAAGCGCGGCGACCAGACCATCGCGGACCAGCGCACGGAAAAAGAGTGGCTGGAGAAGTTCCGTTCCGCCCGCGACTCGGGCCAATTCCTGAAGTATTTCATCGATCAGAAAGAAGCCGCCGAATGGTCCGAACTGGCCGATCAGGACTGGGCGCGGCTGGCGGCCACGCCCGACCAGGTCCTGGACAACCCCGTGACCCTGACCGCGCAGCAAAGCAACTCCGGCTGGGCCGTGGTATTCAGCGTGTCCGACCCCAAGATCAAAGAGCTGTTCTATCAACTCGACGGAAAAGACGGCTTCAAATCCACCGGACACCTGCCGATGAAAAACCCGCAGACCGGTCTGAACATGGTGAATCCCCATGTGCCGCTGCCGGACCTGTCGCCGGGCGAGCACGCGATCGAGGTGAAATACACGGACCGCAACGACGCCACCAACGGCCCGTTCACCCTGCGCTTTTCAACCACCGACGAGCAACTCTCGCAGGGCAAGATGATGCTCAATGCCGCCGCGGGATCGTGGCTGATGTTCCGCGACTACGAGGGCAAGCGCCTCCTCTACTTCACCACCCTCATGTCCTACCGCCCGGTCATCAAGGAAGTGCGCTACTCCCTGGACAGCGACGCACTCGACCAAGTTTTCGAGTTCGAGCCGAGCGACACCATGTTCGAGGTCGGCGACAAGATGTTCCTCACTGTCCCGGGCAGCACCAAATACGCCATGGTCCAAGCCACATTCAAGGACGGCACGAAATCCGAGCCCCAGAAAGTCACGAGGAAGTAACGCGCGCACGGCAGCGCGGGTCCCCCGGCCAGTGTGGCACTCGCGAAGATCGTGACCGTTATGCCTGTGCTCTGGCGGCGAGGCGGAGAGCCGGATGGAAACAACGGCAACCAAGGCGGGCTACGAAGATGTGATCCGCGCGGAACACGCTCATCTGCGGAGAGGATGGCCTTGAGTTCTCGGCAATGTCAGACACAGTGTCTGACATGAAGATATCCACCCGCGAAATGGTTCGTGCCTTCCCCAAAGCCAAGGCGGCAGCGCGCAGTGGCACAACGGTGGAAATTCGTGACGGCAAGACGGGCGATGTCTTCCTGCTGACCGCAAAGCCAGTTCGAACGTTCGGCGAGGTGGCCGCCGCCGCGAAGGGAGTCTTTGCGGGCCCGCGCAGCCTGTCCGGCCGCGAAGGCTTCGATGCCTGAGCACATCACCGACACCGGGCCTTTGGTCGGCTGGATCAACCGTCGCGACCAATGGCATGCGTGGAGCGTCGCGGCTCTGCGGGACCTTGCGCCGCCATTGCTGACGTGCGAATCCGTGATCGCCGAAGCCATCTGGCACCTCCGCAAGTCACGCGAGGCTGTCGACTCTCTCTATGGCATGGTCGAAGGCGGCGCGCTGCGGGTGGTCGAGTTACTGCCGCAGCACATGCCACGAATCAGGGCGCTTTCGGCCAGATACCCGCGCATGGATTTCTGCGACGCTGCTGTGGTCCAACTCTCAGAACTGCACCCGAGAGCGCCGGTCCTGACGACGGACGTCGAGGACTTCCGCGTTTACCGCCGCTACGGCAACAAACCCATCCCCCTGATCCATCCCGTGTGATCCGAAGCGGAGATTTGCCGCCCCGCTTTTCTCCGCACTATGTCGCCGGTGGGGAGGCAAGCCGGGGCGCGATGATCCGTATGCACCGCTGTTTGAGGCGCTGAACTCGCTCATCATGCCATGCAACTTCGACGCCCCGGGCGGCGAAGTGATCGAGAACGGAAAAGCCGACCAAGGCATCCAGAATGGACCGATCGGGGTCCTCATGGCGATCGGCGTAGTCAAGACTGATCGCGAGGAGCCTCGCCCGACTGTGGTATTCGAAGGCATTCTGAATGTCCGCTCGCGCAAATGTCCGCAGACGGTGCCGCAACTCCCGGGTCCGCCGCGGCATGGCGGCAGCAGCGGCGGAAAGAACGCGCTCGGTGTCACTCTGAAATCTCTCCCGAAACCGGGACTGGGAGGAGGAGACATCAACAACAGTGATTCCATGGGCCACCCGCTTCTCGGCGATCAGCACGAGCACTTTCCAGAGTTGGACAACAAGCACTCCTACCGAGGCCCTCACCCAAGCTGGCTGGCTCATGAATTGTTGCAGCGCCGCATGGATCGAGACATGCCAAAGCCCGAACGCAGGCCGAGAGCTCAGTGCCCCAGCGCGTAGGCGAGGTGCGGGGTGTAGAGTTTGGGCTCCAAAAGGAAGGAGTCGTGGCCCTTCTCGGAATGCACGGTCAGGCGCATATGCGGGACGCGGGCGCGCTTCAACTCAGCGCAGATCTCGGTCTGGTATTCGGGGTAGAAGCAGCAGTCGCTGTCGATGGTGAAGACAAGGTAGCGCTGGTCCTCGCAACCGGCGAAGACGGAGGCGGCACCGCGCGCCTTGGCGTCCTCGTGCAGGTCGAACTGCTGCCATGCGTCGATGATGCGCAGGTAGCTGTTGGCGTCGAAACGCTTCACGAATTTCTGACCCTGGTAGAGCATGTAACTCTCGAGGACGCTGGAGATGCGATACCACGGGAGGTCCATCTCCGGTTGGACCACATCCACCCGCGCGCGCTCCTCGATGACGTCGGCCCAGAAGAACGTCTTGTGGCTGATCATGCGCGCCAAAGCGAGTCCGTGGACCGGCCCCTCGGTGCCGTAATAGTCGCCGTCGCGGAAATGCGGGTCGCGCGTGATGGCCAGGATCTGCTCGAGGTTGTGCATCTGCTGCAGTCCGTGGGCGCGCACTCCGGTGGCAATGGGGATGACATTGGCCACCCGGTCGGGGAAGTGGACGGCGAAGTCGAGGGCCAGCATGCCGCCAAGCGAGGCGCCGAGCACGGCGTGGAGCTTGCCGATGCCGAACTCCTCGAGCAGCGGGAGTTGCGAGCGCACGATGTCGTGGACCGTGATGCGGGGGAAACTCCCTCCGTAGGGGCGTCCGCTGGCCGGGTTGATTGAAGCCGGCCCGGTGGTGCCGTAGCAGCCGCCGAGGTAGTTGGCGCACACGACGAAGAAACGGCTCGTGTCGAGGGCGCGCCCGGGGCCGATGAAGTTGTCCCACCAACCCGTCTGCATCTCCTCGTTCCAGCGGCCATCCACGCCCTCGACCGCCTTGTTCGTCCCGGCTGCGTGCTGGCTGCCGCTGAGCGCGTGGAAAAGGAGGATGGCGTTGCTGCGGTCGGCGTTGAGGGTGCCGTAGGTCTCGTAGGCCAGCGTGACGGACGGCAAGGCCTCGCCGCCCGCGGTGACGAATGGTTCGTCCGCGCTGCCGTAGGTCAGGAACTTGGTCGTGACCTCACCGACGCCTTTGCCCATGTGTCAGGAGGCCGCTGCGGCAAGGGCCTGGTCGATGTCCTCGAGGATGTCGGCGGGATCCTCGATGCCGACGGAGAGACGGATCAGTTCGGGGGTGATCCCGGCCCCGCGCTGCTGCTCTTCGTTGAGTTGCGAATGCGTGGTCGTGGCCGGATGGATGGCGAGGCTCTTGGCATCGCCGACATTGGCGAGGTGCGAGAGCAGCTTGAGGGACTCGATGAACTTCTTTCCCGCGGCGGCGCCGCCCTTGATGCCGAAGACCACCATCGAGCCGCCCTTGCCGTGCAGGTATTTCTTGTTCAGTTCGAAATACGCGTCGTCCGGCAGCCCCGGATAGCGGACCCACTCGACATCCTTGCGCCCCTTGAGGTGCTTGGCCACGGCGAGGGCATTGGCGCAGTGCTTCTCCATGCGCAGCGGCAGCGTCTCGATCCCCTGCAGGAAGAACCAAGAGTTGTCCGGCGCGATGCAGGCGCCGAGGTTGCGGAGGGGGACGGTGCGCATGCGCAGGATGAAGGCCAGCGGCGCGAGCGGCGCCGGCAGGTCGTGGCCCCAGCGCAGGCCGTGGTAGCTGTGGTCGGGCTGATCGTAGAGCGGGTGCTTGCCACCGGCCCAGTTGAAGCGCCCGCTGTCCACCACGACGCCGCCGATGCCGGTTCCGTGTCCGCCGAACCATTTGGTGAGCGAATGCACGACGATGTCGGCGCCGAAGTCGAGCGGACGCGTGAGGTAGGGCGTGGAGAAGGTGGCGTCCACGATGAGCGGGATGCCGGGGTCGTGAGCGACCTTCGCCACGGCCTCGAGATCCACGACTTCGAGGGCAGGGTTCGACACGGTCTCGACGAAGAGCGCGCGCGTCTTGTCGTCGATGGCCTTGGCGAAGTTCTGCGGATCATTCGAGTCCACGAACTTCACCGAGATGCCGAGCGCGGGCAGGATGTCGTTGAACTGGGTGTAGGTGCCGCCGTAGAGGTTGCGGGCGCTGACGATGTTGTCACCCGCGGCCGCGAGGTTGATGATCGAATAGAACACTCCGGCGGTTCCGGACGCCACGCCCAGACCGGCCATCTCGTGCGCCCCCTCGAGCAGGGCGACGCGCTTTTCCAGCACGTCCGTGGTGGGATTCATGAGACGCGTGTAGATGTTGCCCAGTTCGCGCAGCGCGAAAAGGTTCGCCGCGTGCTCCGTGCTCTTGAACACGAAGGAACTGGTGCGATAGACGGGCACCGCCCGCGACAAGGTCGTGGGATCGGGTTGCTGTCCGCCGTGGAGGCAAAGGGTGTCGAATCTCATGGGCATGGTTGGTCCGGGGAGAACGGAATAGTTCCCCTCCCCCCGGGCAAGTCAACCGCAAAGCCCCGCCGGTGCCCGGCCTTGTCGCGTCAATCCCCTTGCCGAAAGAGCCACGGCGCGGCTGAATCCGAGCATGCGGAACGAGCACGGCTGGACCCATAGGACCGAGGAAGGAGACAAACGCGAAGTGCGGGCGGTCAAGACGCAGGGCCGCTGGAGGCTGCAGTCGAAGGTCCGCGGCGAGGAGGATTGGACCTACCACGACACGCCCGAGCGTTCCGACCTCGAGGAGTTGAGGGACATCCTCTGGCGCAAATACCAGCGCCGCCGGGCATCGCACGAGGACGTGCTGCTCGCGGACAAGATGCTGGCCGAGATTGCCGCAACCGCCACCGACCGTGAGCAAGCCGAGTAGGGCCGCTTTCGCGGCAAAGCCAGAATGCTCTCGCGGCATCGAGATCGGGCAGTGCGCTGCCCAGCTTGTCGCAGCGGACAAGGCGCACGTCTGGCATCCGTTCACCCAAATGCGCGACTGGTGCGCGCCGGATCATGAACCGCTCCTGATCGTTGAAGGACGCGGCGCGAAGCTCGTCGACGCCCAGGGGCGCGAATATCTGGACGGCAACAGCTCGATCTGGACGAACATCCACGGCCATTCGCACCCGCGCATCGTCGCCGCGATCCAAGCACAGGCGGCGAAGCTGGCTCACTCTTCTTTCCTCGGCTTCACGAACGAGCCGGCCATCCGCCTCGCGGAGAAACTTGTGGGCTTGTTCCCCGCCGGGACGCTGACGCGAGTGTTCTTCACGGACGACGGTTCCACAGCCATCGAGGTCGCCCTGAAAATGGCGGTGCAGTTCAACCAACTCAGCGGGCGGCGGGACAAATGCCGCTTCGCCTCATTCGACCAGGCCTATCACGGCGACACCGCCGGGGCGGCCAGCCTCGGGGGCATCGCGGCATTCCACGAACGTTTTGCGCCGCTCAGCTTCCCGACGGTCCGGCTTGACGGGCTGGCGGCGCTCGAGTCGCTCGACGTCGCCACCGTCGCCTCGCTCGCGGGCGTGGTCATCGAACCGTTGATCCAAGGTGCCGCGGGCATGCGGCTGTGGCCGCAGGGCATGCTCCGTGAGTTGAGGGCGTGGTGCGACCGCAACGATGTCTTCCTCATCCTGGACGAGGTCATGACCGGGTTCGGCCGCACGGGACGGATGTTCGCCTGCGAACACGAGGGGGTTG
>CAZSUJ010000016.1:54519-58351 GCA_964609925.1 uncultured Chthoniobacter sp.
ATGACCGGGTTCGGCCGCACGGGACGGATGTTCGCCTGCGAACACGAGGGGGTTGTGCCGGATTTCATTGCTCTGGCCAAGGGGCTCACCGGCGGAACAATGCCTTTGGCAGCGACCCTGACCACGGCGCGGGTCTTCGAGGCATTCCTCGGCGAATACGCGGAGATGAAGACTCTCTTCTACGGCCACAGCTATTCCGGCAATCCGCTCGGCTGCGCGGCTGCGCTGGCCAGCTTGGCCGTCTTCGCGGAGGAGGACACGCTGGCCGCCCTGCCGGGGAAAATCCGCCGCTTCGGCGAGTTGCTCTGCGATCTGGCGGCCGAGCCCCATGTCGGCGACGTGCGGCAATGCGGTCTCATCGCCGGGATCGATGTGGTGGAATCTAAAGCCAGTGGCTCCACCTATCCTTGGCAGGAGCAGACGGGCGCCCGCGTATGCGTGGCCGCACGCCGCCACGGGCTTCTGACCAGGCCGGTGCGTGATACCATCGTCCTCATGCCTCCGCTCTGCGTAACGGAGACCGAGTTGGAGGCAGCCGTCCATGCGGTGCGGGAGGCGGTCCGGGAGACCTGCGGCGAGGTCAGGCTTTGACACGCACGGCACGGGCGGTTAACACTTTTCGTTCTCTCTCAACCCAATTGACCCATCCTTTATGAGCAAATCGTCCAAGAAAAAGACCGGCAAAAAAGCGAAATCGAAAGCCGGAGGCAAAGGCAAGTTTGTCTACACGTGGGGTGCGGGCAAGGCCGACGGCGACGGGAAAATGAAGGCCCTCCTCGGCGGGAAGGGCGCGAACCTCGCAGAAATGACCCGCATCGGACTCCCGGTGCCTCCCGGGTTCACCATCACCACGGACGTCTGCACGTATTTCTACGCCAATAAACGCACCTATCCCGCGACGCTACAGGGCCAGATGGAGGCTGGTGTCCGCAACATGGAAAAAATCATGGGCTGCAAGTTCGGCGACTCCCAAGGATTCCCGCTGCTCGTCGCGGTCCGTTCCGGTGCCCGAGATTCGATGCCCGGCATGATGGACACGATTCTGAATCTCGGGCTCAACGACGAAACCGTGGTGGCCCTCGCCAAGGCAACAAACAACGAGCGTTTTGCCTGGGACTGCTACCGCCGCTTCGTCCAGATGTATGGCGATGTTGTCCTCGGCGTGCAGAAGCGTGAAGGCGAAGACGAAGAGCCGTTCGAGACGGTCATCCATGAGTTCAAGCACGAGAAATACCACAAGGATCTCGTGGACAGCGACCTCACAGCCGAAGACCAGCGGGAACTTGTGGCCCGCTTCAAAAAACTGGTCAAGGAGCGCACCGGCAAAAGCTTCCCTGGCAATCCGTGGGACCAACTCAAGGGCGCCGTTGGAGCCGTGTTCGGCTCGTGGATGAATGACCGCGCGATCGTCTATCGCCGCAAGTATAACATCCCCGCCGAGTGGGGCACGGCCGTCAACGTGCAGGCCATGGTTTATGGCAACACGGGGGAAACCTCCGGCTCCGGCGTCGCGTTCACCCGCAACCCGGCGAACGGCGCGAAGGAATTCTACGGCGAATTCCTCATCAACGCCCAGGGCGAGGACGTGGTGGCCGGCGTGCGCACGCCCGAGCCCGTCGCCCTGCTCAAGAAGCAGCTTCCCAAACCGTATGCGGAACTCGAAAAGGTTCGCGCAACCCTCGAGAAGCACTTCAAGGACGTGCAAGACTTCGAGTTCACGATTCAGGAGGGCAAGTTGTTCATGCTCCAGACCCGCAACGGCAAGCGCACAGCCGCGGCCGCGCTCAAGTTCTCCATGGACATGGTCAAGGAGAAGCTCATCGACTGGAAGACCGCCATCATGCGGAACCCCGCCGATCAGCTCGACCAGCTCCTTGCCCCCATCTTCGACCCGGCCGAAGTCAAGAAGGCCAAGGAACTCGCCAAGGGTCTCCCGGCCGGACCCGGTGCCGCTTCAGGCAAGGTCTATCTCAACGCCGACCGCGCCGCCGCCGCCGCCGAGCGAGGCGAAAAAGTCCTCCTCGTCCGCAATGAAACCTCCCCGGAGGACCTCCGTGGCATGATCGCTGCCGAGGGCATCCTCACCGCCAAAGGCGGCGTCTCCTCGCACGCCGCTTTGGTCGCCCGCCAGATGGGCAAGGTCTGCATCTGCGGCGCTTCCGCACTCCAAATCGACTACGACAAAAGGACCGTCTCCGTCGCGGGAGAGATCTTCCATGAGGGGGATCACCTCTCGATTGACGGCACCTCGGGCACGGTCTATGCGGGCCAGCTCGCAACCGCGCCGAGCGAGATCATCACGGGGCTGCTCCACGGCGACAAAGCCGCGCAGAAGACCGAAAAATTCAAAAGCTTCAAGCAACTCATGGATTGGTGCTCGAAAGTCTCGAAGCTCGAAGTCCGCACGAATGCCGACAACCCCGAGCAAACGGAAAATGCCATCGCCTTCGGCGCCGCTGGCATCGGCCTCACCCGCACGGAGCACATGTTCTTCGAGGGCGACCGCATTGACGCCATGCGCGAGATGATCCTGTCCGAGAAAACCGACGACCGCAAAGCCGCCCTGGCCAAGCTCCTCCCCTACCAGCGCGAGGACTTCATCGGCATTTTCAAGGCCCTCAAAGGCTTCCCGGCGACCATCCGCCTGCTCGATCCGCCGCTGCATGAATTCCTGCCGCACGACCACAGTTCCCAGAACGCGCTTGCCGCGAAAATCGGCATGAGCGTGGAGAAAATCCAGGAACGCGTCCATGCCCTGCACGAGTTCAACCCGATGCTCGGACACCGCGGATGCCGCCTCGGCATCGCCTACCCGGAGATCACCGAAATGCAGGCCCGTGCCATCTTTGAGGCTGCCGCCGAAGTCGCGAAAATGAAGATCAAGGTGAAGCCCGAAGTGATGATTCCGCTGGTCGGGTTCAAGAAGGAGCTCGACCTCCAGGTCGAAATCGTTCACCGCGTCGCCAAGGAGGTCATGGCCGAGAAGAAGGTCAAGTTCGACTACCTCGTCGGCACCATGATCGAGGTTCCCCGCGGTGCGCTCACCGCAGACGAGATTGCCCAGACGGCCGAGTTCTTCAGCTTCGGCACGAACGACCTCACCCAGACTGCCCTCGGCATCAGCCGCGACGACATGGGGAACTTCCTCACGCCCTACATCGAGAACGAAATCTTCAAGAAAAACCCGTTCGCCACGCTCGATCAAACCGGCGTCGGCCAGCTCATGGAGATCGCCACCGCAAAGGGACGCGCCACCCGCAAGAATATCAAGCTCGGCATCTGCGGCGAACATGGCGGCGACCCCGAGAGCGTGAAGTTCTGCCACAAGCTGGGTTTGGCCTACGTCTCCTGCTCGCCCTTCCGCGTGCCGGTCGCCCGCCTTGCCGCCGCGCAGGCTGCGCTCTCCTAAGCCCCGCTCAACCCATCACGGAATCCCGCCCCGCCTCCCGCGCGGGGCGGGATTTCCCTTTTCCAAGCCCCCCACCCGTCCGAACATCCACAATCCCATGAAGCGCCTTGTCCCACTCCCCCTCCTGTTCCTCTGCATCGCCACGGCCGCGGCGCGCGAGTTCTCCGTGCTGACCTACAATGTCGAGAACCTCTTCGATGCCGACAAGGTCGCGATCTTCGACGAATACGCTGAAACCGGATCGCCCGACGCCTACAACCCGGCCAAGGCACTGCGGAAGATCCAGAACATCGCCAGCGTGCTCAAGACGTTCAACAACGGAGCCGGCCCCGAGGTCGTCTGCTTCAACGAAATCGAGATCGACTTCACCCCCGACTCCTCCGCGTCCGACCACGCCGCCTTCCTCGAGAAATATCGCGGCAC